>NZ_BAAGXG010000004.1:0-541551 GCF_054779955.1 Spirosoma arcticum | reverse complement strand
TTAAAGAGTATGGTTCAACGTACACCATCAATTTCACAAAACTCATCATGAAAAATACTCAAACTAATATCAAACTTAATTCTGCTTGATTACTTAAAACTGATTTGGCAATTATACTGTACTTTAAGCCGGCTGCTTTGCAACTTCCTCTTTTGTAAACCGCTCAATCTTTTTATGAATATCATCAAAGATGTTTCGGCGACGCAGGAACGTAACAAAGTCCCGTTCGGTCATCATCAATTCGCGGATGTGGTCCGGGTTGAAGCCGTGTTCAGCAGCTACTTCGCGCAACAGGTCCAACTCCTCCCGTTCGCGCTCAGCCCCCAGCGAGTGGTCGAGCATAATTCGTTGGTTTTTAACCTGAAAGTAAATATCATCGACTGAATAATCAAAACATCCATCATAATTCCATTGCATCTGAATAGCTGCCAATTCATTGCGGCTAATCAGTTGAAGCCCGGCCTTGGTTTCAGCCTGTAACAGTCGAGCCAATAATTCGGCCCGAACGTCGTAGCGAAACGGTCCCATGTGATCTTTCCCGGCCCGGCTAACCTCCATTCGCTTAGTTGTGTCATTGCGATAATCGGCCAGCAGATTACGTAATTCCAGCAGAGGTAGCATCCATTCTTCACCGTTGTCAATCAAGTTTTCCATCGACTTGTCCCGGTCCACAACCGTACAAACCCAACACCCAAACCGGCTGCTGCCACAACTTGACGTGGATGTGTCAATTACCAATGGACACTCATTCGCGCCATCTGACGCGTTTCTGTACATAGCAATCAACCGTTTGTTATCTCCACCCCAAAAGTTGGGCACCTGCATTAGATACCCCCATACCTCCTGCGTTGTCAAATCTGAAATGGGTCCATACACCCAAGCGTTGGCCAGCGTGTGCTTACGCAACCGCTGGTTCTCGTTAATTGACTTCAGATCATATTTGTCAATCGACTGCGCCCGATTAGTCGATTCCTCCCTACGCGCTCCTAATACAATGATAGCCTTACCGTGTTTACTGACGGTTTGCAAGATGTAGTCATTTGTTGGATTAATTTTCATCCGTTCGGTACACCAACGGAACCAACGATTTGGGGCGGGGTAGCCTTTACCAATCAAATTAATCCAGAACCGGTCTTCTATTTTAGGAACCGACTTAAACACTTGAAACAAGTCTGGGCGGTGGCCAAACAACTTACTACGGCCAATGCGCTCAATCAGTTTCAGTTGCTGGTCAATGTAAGCTACCACGGCAGGGTTCTCAACCAGCGTGTCGTTCGACAGGACATGTATTTCTTTGGTAAGCTGCTCAGGGGGCAGTTTAGCCAGCGCGTACATAATCAGTTGCAATACAGCCGTTGAGTCTTTGCCTCCTGAATAACCAACAACCCACGGGGTATCATCAGAAAGGTATTGCTCACGAATCTCGTGCTGAATTGATTTTATCTTATCTACTAATGTCATGGGGACTGCTTTTGACAAAGCTATCCTGAAAGCAAGCAATTAACAAACCCTTAATTTCGTAAAAACCCCTTTTGAAGCGGGACTTTTCTGTGCTTTAGAAATAACACTTGACAGTCAGTGACTATTGATGAGCCACAAATTCTTTATTTTGCCAACTATATTCACTGACTGTCAAACGACACCAAACTAACCCAACATGTCCGAACACGATAAGGAACGCTTAGACCGGCTGGAGATGAAGCTGACCGATCTGATGATTAAGGTTGACCGTCATGAAGAGTTGTTGCAGGAACTTACGGCCCGCATTTCCCGGCAGGACCAACTACTCAGTCGCCTGCTGAATCTGCTCGGCCTGCTGCTGCCCGCCCTCGAAGCCGAAGACGGCACCCCCGCAAAGCCCCATTCGCTCCTCCTGCTGATGCGCCGAACGCTCAATTGACAACCCAAAATCTATCTCATAACCCTTCGATATCCAAACTGCATGACCACACGTCTCCTATTGCTTGCGTTATTACTACCCCATCTGCTCGTTGCGCAGAAGGCGAAAAAAAACCCCTCTGCACCCGACAAAGCTGACCGCAGCCCCGACAAACAAACGATCATCGCGAACCTCGACGGGCGGTTTGCCGAATACGCGGCCCTCTCGAAGCAAATCTGGGACTTTGCCGAACTCGGTTATCAGGAAGAAAAAAGCTCGCTACTGTTGCAGGAACAACTTCGCAAAGAAGGCTTTACCGTCACGGCGGGCGTAGCGGGCATTCCTACGGCCTTCGTTGCGCAGTATGGTGCGGGCAAGCCGGTAATCGGTATCCTCGGCGAATATGACGCGCTGCCCGGTCTGGCCACGGAAGCCAAACCCGAATTCACGCCCATTGCCGGACAGAAAGGCGGGCACGGCTGCGGGCATAACCTGTTCGGGACGGCGTCGGTGGCGGCAGCGGTCGAAGTCAAAAACTGGCTTAAGTCGTCGGGTCACGCTGGAACGGTCAAAATCTACGGATGCCCCGCCGAAGAAGGGGGCGCGGGCAAGGTCTACATGGTACGCGAAGGTTTGTTTAACGATGTAGACGTGGTGCTGCACTGGCACCCTGGTTCGCAGAATTCGGCTGATGCGGGTACGTCGTTGGCTAATAAGAACGCCAAATTCCGGTTTCGGGGTATTGCCGCCCACGCGGCAGCTTCGCCCGAGCGCGGCCGGTCGGCGCTGGACGGCGTGGAAGCCATGAACTACATGGTCAACATGATGCGCGAACACGTGCCGCAGGATACCCGCATTCACTACGTCATCACCAAAGGGGGCGATGCGCCCAACGTGGTACCGGCCTTCGCCGAAGTGTATTTCTACGCCCGCCATAAAGACCGCGACATTCTGCAAAGTGTCTGGAAACGGATCGAAAACGCGGCCGAGGGCGCGGCTAAAGGAACAGGAACTAAAGTCGACTGGGAAATTCTGGGGGGCGTGTTCAACATCCTGCCAAACGTGGCGCTGGCTGAAGTGATGCATCAGAACCTCAAAACCGTTGGCGGCATCACCTACACGCCCGAAGAAACAGCCTTCGCCGGAAAAATCAGCGAGACCCTGGGCGAGCAGAAAGTGCCCATTACCAACGCGGGGTTGGTTAAAGACTTCCGCGACGCGTCGGAAAGCGCGACCAGTGGCGGCTCCACCGACGTGGGCGACGTAAGCTGGGCCGTGCCGACCGTAGGTCTGCAAACCGCAACGTGGGTGCCGGGGTCATCGGCGCATAGCTGGCAGTCGACGGCCGCCAGTGGCATGAGCATCGGGCAGAAGGGCATGATCGTGGCGGCCAAAACGCTGGCTCTGACGGCGCTGGATTTGTACAAAACGCCCGCGCTTATCGAGAAGGCCCGCGCTGAATGGACGCAGAAACGCGGGGCTAATTTCAAGTACGAAGCCCTCCTCGGCGACCGCAAACCCGCGCTGGATTACCGGAAATAGGAAGTCGTAAGTCGAAGGAGCAAGTGAGTGGACAGCCATCGCTCATTTGCTCTTAATTTCACAGCCCCACCACTAATTTCAATCCAGGATACACTTTTTTGAAGAACCCGTTCATGTAAAGTTCGGGCTGCACCTTAAATAATCCCTTTTGGTAGGCTGTGCCGCCCAGTCGGATCGTGTTCCGGTCGACGTATAGCCCGCTGCGGTGCACGGGTACGCCAATGGTGAAGGCGGCAATCTGGCGGCTGAACGATGCGGCTTTGTCGTTTTTCTCTAAGTTGTAGAAGGCGACGCCCACGGTCAGAAAGTCGTTTCTGAATGATTGAAACCGTCCATCGCCGAGCGATTGCGAAAAGAAGAAATTAGACACGTAACCGATGCCGTAGCTAACGCTCCGATTTCGGTTAGGAATGAACTGGATATCAAGATTGAGCGACGGCACCCACTGATTGCGCACTAACCCAACACCAATTCCCGGTTGAATACTGATGAACGGAGCACGCGCCAGACCCGGCCCGATGAACTGCGCTTTCTGATCGGCTCCCTGCGTCATATCGAACGACATTTTCGGGTCCGTCAGGTCATGGCCTTTGTACTGCCGCACCGATTCGAGCGCCGTTTGCAGAGTACCATTAATACCGCCCCGCTTCAGCAACGCGTCAATCTCATCTACGCTGTTGACGAACAGATACAGGCTGAATTGCTCCGGCAAATCAACTTTCCTATTCTGTCTGTCAATTTGTGAATCGGACGCCCAAACGATCTGCACCGTATCCTGCTGGGTTTTCACTGCAAGCGGAGCGTTTTGGTTGCGAAACCGAAACGACTCGGTCAATTGTGGCGTGAAGCGGAGATCAAGCGTTCGGTCGGTTTCGCCCAGTCGAAATAAGGCGTGGGTTGTGCGCGTTGGGTTCTGCGTTGTGTCGGCTATTTTTCGGTAATCAGTTACGAACAGCCGGAGCACGGAATCCACGTTCTGCCGCGCCCGAACCTGCGCATACCGGTCTAAGCCGACGAGCAGCGCATTGCGTTGACCCAGATCAATTTCAATGTGACTCAGACCCTGAAACTTGTGTTTATGACCCGGAATGAGCAGGTGAGATCCCGATTGTTGGGCGATAGTAGTTCCGGTTACGCTCAACACGAGCATAACAATCTGATGGAGAATGCGCATGATTATTGGTTTGTATTGGTTAATGGCCAGGTAATTGTGGGATGAGCGGCTTCCGGCACAGGTTGCCCATTGTCTCCGATTCCCAGCCGAACAAAACGATCCGTCCGGTGCGGACTGGGGCGTATGGCTTCTTCGGCCTGTAGTTCGTTGAGATGCACCACCCGAAAACGGCGCTTCGGCGCAATGGCGGTGCTGGCAGCGGTTTCCGTTTGCGTCACCACCGGTAATTTCGTGTCCGCAATCATCGGTGAATCTGTCACGGCAGCTATCGACCCGGCCGATTCGTTGGCGGGTATAACAGTGGGCAAGGCCTTTACCATCCGCTCCGAATGCCGGGCAGATGGACGGAAAGACCGGCGGACATTTGTTGGGGGTACCGATTCAGATAGATCAGTTTTGGCCGTAGCGCCTTGTTCCGACCTGATCGACACCGGTGTGTTTAGGCGTGCAACGCTGGCCACCGTGCGACGCGTTGATTCTGGTTGCTGCTTCATCCACAACCAACCCAGCAGCACACTAACGAGGCAGGCCGCAGCCGCCCAGCCAACCCAGCCACGCCGATGGGTAGCCGGGTTTTGCAGTTCGGGCTGTAGCTGATTCCAAAGCCGCCCAGCGTCGAAGGTGGTACCGGGCGGGGGGGCGTCGGGCAGCCGGTCGAGCGATTGCCGCACCCATTGGTCAAGAGGTTCGTCGGGTTTCCCGTTCATAGCCGTTGGCGATTAATCGTTCCTGCAACAAAGCCCGCGCTTTGCTCAACTGTGATTTCGATGTGTTTTCGGAGATGCCCAACTGATCGGCGATTTCCCGGTGCGTGTATCCCTCAATGGCGTACAGATTGAATACCGTTCGGTAACCGGGTGGCAATTCACGAATCAGCGCGTAGATGCATTCTGCGTCCAGACCGGCGTCGGGCAGCGGGGCTGGATCGGGCCAGTCCAAGCCGGGTTGCCCATCGGCAGCGTCATCGGTTTGAAACACCGGCAGGCTCCGGTTAGCCCGCAGGTGTTGCAACGCTTCGTTGACAACGATCCGCCGAAGCCAGGCTTCCAGTCCGTTGCCGTCGCGGTACGTAAAGTCGCCGATGGCCCGAAACGCCTTCAGAAAGCCATTCATCAGCACCTCCTCCGCGTCCGGCTCATGGCTGACGTAGCGCAGGCTCACCCGAAACAACCGGTTAGCATACTGATCGAACAGCCGTTTCTGGGCGAAGGCGTTGCCCCGCTGGCACTGTTCGACAAGTTGCTGGAGCATGGTGGTGGCTGGTGGAATGGGATCGTTTCAATGACAGAAATGCCAACTCCGGCGAAAGGGTTGCCTGAGCCACAAAAAAAGACCACCGCTGCGTGGCGGTGGCGTGGTTCATGGTTTGTCTGAACGACTGCTCTTACAAGGCGAATAACTGGCTGACCGTCATTTCTAAACCCGGAACAGCCGGATCTGCACTGAACGCGTCGTCTTCAAAGTAGCTGGCGGCTGACCGAACGGAGGTAAACACCCGAATCATGCGCAGGGCCGGATGCACATGCCAGACTACCTGTACGCCCGCCGTGAAATACTCAATAATTTTCGTTTCGATCTTGTCGGATTTGTCGCCCGGCGAAATCAACTCTACGACAAACGAAGGGATCGGTTCCACGTCATCATTCAGCGATTCTTTGATTTGAGCATCCGTAAAAAACGCCATGTCCAGGATTCGTTTCTGGCTTTCTGTTACCCAAACGTCATTTTCTTCGTACAGATATGCGTCTTCTGCGAAAGCCGACGTTTTTCGAAATGCTTTCTGAATATTGCGAATGATGTACCGCTCTTTTTTCTTCATGCCTGTCGCCTGTACGGCAAAGCCGTTGTCATATTCGTATAAGAATCCCTCATCAGGATTCCATTGCAGGAACTGCTCTTTGGTCATTGAAATTCGCACTTCCCCGGTCTCGACAACGTCCTTCTTTTCCAGCACCGTCGCTTCCATAGTACTCGTCTTTTTTGTAAAGCTACACCACAAGGCTCTGAACAACAAAACGCCCAGCCACAGCAGCCGGGCGTTTACTGACTAACGACTGTAAACGATCTATTTTCTTGTTCCACCATCACTGACTTGGCTAAGTTCCTCGGCTGATCCACGTTGCGGCCCCGCATCACGGCTACGTCGTAGGCCAGCAGTTGCAACGGCACAGTTCGGTCAAATCGAGTCCAGAAACTCGTCGAACAATAGAATATTTCGGAAGCCTTTTCGGCGCACGCCCGTGTGCAACGGCTTATAAGAAACAACCGTTATCATGCCAAATATGTCGAAAACAAACCGTTGTAAGTCTCTTTCCGACAATTTGGCTTTAGCCCGAATAACTGCTTCATATTTCTTTATCTCATCATAAACGAAATCTATGGAACAGCAATTCGTATTCGATAGTACCTCACGATGATAGGCTTTACCACTAATGAGAATAGCCATTACTACATTGGCATCCAGCACGTAATTAACCCTGTCGGCTTCCATCAGCGGCTAATTTATGGCGCTGACGATAATCGCTCCAGGCTTCTTCGCGGGCTTTTTGCCAGTCAGGGTCATTCGTCAGGTCAATGTCTTTGAGGTCATCGGCCATTTGCCGGGCTAATTTGCGGAGTTCCAGCCGTTCAATGGTCTTTTTAAACTCCCGCTCAACCTCATCCCGGCCCAGGTCGGCCAGTAGCTGCTCGTCAATGTCGATGGTAATGCTCATGGTCGTATCAACTTATTTGCCCAAACATAACAACTTTCGGGCTGCTCAATGAAAGTGAAAACGAATTACCAGACTACCCGCAGGCCCTCACTTTTGTATTTCTTAACGGTTGAATCCTTACTGATTAGCCGAAAATCATGCTGAATGGCTTGCCAGATTAACATGCGGTCGAACGGGTCGCGGTGATGCGTGGCCGAAAGCTGGTGGTATGACCCGGCCGTTGTTCCATCCAAATTCAGTAAACGAAACCCAGTGTCAACGGCTGCTTTCGGAAAATCTTCGGGTGTCAAGCCCTCCAGCGTTAGTTTCTGAATACTGAACTTGAGTGAAATCTCCCAAAAACTAATTGCGCTTACCACAACGTCATTTGTGGTGTTCTCCAGAATAGTCTTCACCGTATCAGACAATTTCTGAGGCTTCGTAACTGCCCAGATCAGCGTGTGCGTATCAAGCAAATACTTCATACGCCCAGAAATTCATCTTCGGTAAGTTTGAAGTCAGGCGCAAACGTTACCTTTCCCGTCCCCGCCAACAGACCCAGTTTACGTTTGGCGGGTTGCCGGGCTGATCTGGGAATCAGATAGGCCACAATTTCCTTTTTTTTCCCAAAAGTGACAGCGATTTCTTCACCCGCTTTTATTCTCTCAAGAACCTCCGAAAAGTGGGACTTCAAATCCCCTACGGTCATTACTTCCATAATTCTCTGTCGTAATTTCATCATCAAACTTACTGTTTTCCTGACAACTTGTCAAGAAAATAGCGAATCGAGTAAGTGTACAGATAGGGTAAATTGGAAAAACTGGGTAAGAATCCCCCACTCACCCGCTGATCGTCTACTCCACCGTTACCGACTTGGCTAAGTTCCGCGGCTGATCGACGTTGCGGCCGCGCATCACAGCCACGTCGTATGCCAACAGTTGCAGCGGCACCACCGAAATCAGCGGCATCAGGATCTCGTGAACTTTCGGAATCTCAATCGTGAAGTCGACCATGCCGGGCAGGTTCGTGTCGCCCTCGGTCGTGATGGCGATGACGCGGCCTTTGCGGGCTTTCACCTCCTGAATATTGGAAACGACTTTTTCGTAGGACGAGTCTTTCGTGGCAATCACCACCACCGGCATGTCCTCGTCGATGAGGGCAATGGGGCCGTGCTTCATTTCGGCGGCCGGGTAACCCTCGGCGTGGATGTAGCTGATTTCTTTCAGTTTCAGCGCCCCTTCCAGCGCCACGGGGAAATTCAGGCCCCGACCGAGGTAAATGAAGTTTCGGGCGTAGGTGAAAATGTAGGCAATCTCTTTAATCTTATCAGCGGCCTGCAACACCCGCTCCACTTTCGCCGGAATGCTCTCCAACTCGGCCAGCAACAGCCGGAACAGCGAGTCGGAAATGGTGCCTTTACGTTGCGCTGTTGCCAGCGCTATCAGCGTCAGCACCGTTACCTGTGCCGTAAATGCTTTTGTACTGGCCACGCCAATCTCCGGCCCGGCGTGGGTATACGCTCCTGCATGAGTAGCGCGGGCAATGGACGAACCCACCACGTTGCAGACACCAAAGATGGTAGCGCCTTTGGATTTCGCCAGTTCAATAGCGGCCAGCGTATCGGCCGTTTCGCCCGACTGCGAAATGGCAATGACAATATCGCCTTCTTTGATGATTGGGTTGCGGTACCGGAACTCGGATGCGTACTCCACCTCGACGGGAATCCGGGCCAGTTCCTCAAAAATGTATTCGGCTACCAAG
The DNA here is from genome assembly GCF_054779955.1 of Spirosoma arcticum. Classification (NCBI taxonomy): domain Bacteria; kingdom Pseudomonadati; phylum Bacteroidota; class Cytophagia; order Cytophagales; family Cytophagaceae; genus Spirosoma; species Spirosoma arcticum. The sequence goes on along the minus strand of NZ_BAAGXG010000004.1, from coordinate 532,502 downwards.
CCCGCGTGCCAAGACGTACCGCAGCCAACAATCACGATCCGCTCGGATTTGGCTAATTTATCCATGTAGTCCCGCAGACCGCCCAGTTGCACCATAGCGTCGTCGGCGTTGACGCGCCCGCGCATGGAATCGGCAATGGAGCGGGGCTGCTCAAAGATTTCCTTGAGCATGAAGTGGTCAAAACCACCCTTTTCGATGGCGGCCAACTCCATCTCAATCGTCTGGACGTAGGGCGTGGTAGTCGCGTTATCCAGCGTCACCACGGTCAGTTCGCCGTTTTTGATTACGGCAATCTCCAAATCATTCAGGTAGATTACGTCTTTAGTGTACTCCACGATGGGCGTAGCATCCGATGCCAGGAAGAACTCGTTCTCTCCCACCCCAATCACCAGCGGTGAGCCTTTACGGGCCGCAATGAGCTGGGTAGGTTCGGCCGCATTCATAACCACGATGGCATAGGCACCAACGACTTCCTGAAGGGCCAGCCGCACGGCTTCTTCGAGCGTACCGCCCGCGCTGTTCTCCCAGATATCCTCAATAAACTGGCCCAGCACCTCCGTGTCGGTCTCGCTCTCGAACGTATGCCCTTTCTTGAGCAGCGCCTGCTTAATGGCCGCGTAGTTCTCGATGATGCCATTATGGATAATGGCTAACTTCCGGTGAAACGAGTAGTGCGGGTGGGCGTTTACGTCGTTGGGTTCGCCGTGGGTGGCCCAGCGGGTGTGACCCATGCCGATGGTGGCATGCGTCTCACGACCCGCCAATTCAGCTTCCAGCGCAGCAACTTTGCCCTTCTTCTTGTAAACTTTCAGGTTCCCTTCATGCATCAGGGCAACACCAGCGCTGTCGTAGCCCCGGTATTCGAGTCGCTTCAAGCCTTTTATCACCAACGGACACGCTTCCCGGTGCCCCACGTATGCCACAATTCCGCACATAATTTTACTGATCGAATACAGTTTATTCAGAAAGTAAAGTAAACGTAAAAAGCCGGAATCTCCGGCTTTTTACGTTCATGCTGGGCTGGTTAACCTATTTAGAGGTCGTGTAAAACACCACTAATTTCACACTGGCATCGCCGTCGAGCACCGCCTGAAACACCCGGTCTGTCATGAAGTAATCAGGTGAAGGACTATTCTGCGAAATGCCTAATTGAGGAGAGCTTGCCGTTACGATAGCCAATCCATTGTTGGGCGTTAAGCCCGACAAAATGGACTGAAAATACCCACTCAACTCAAACGTGTATGATTTCGTACGGGCATCATACGGTGCCGCCTGGGGCGTGTTGAATGAACCTTCAGCCCGGTCAAACAGCGTTTGGGACTGGGGCACCAACTGCACCAGCCGACTTGGATTGGTACGCAGGATTCGGTTCTGCGCCGTAACCTCCGAGAGAGCTAAGTAGAACGGCAACGAGTAGCGGTTATCGGTTGTCGGTTTCGGCGTAATAATCAGGTCGGCCCGGTTGATGGCTACCCGGCTGTTTTTGCGGAGTTGATCCAGTCCTGGAAACATCAGTTTTGTTGTGACGCCCGCTGTCGACTGAATAACGGACTGCCCCTTTAATGCCGTCGCTGACAGTTCCTGATTAGCCGCAAGGCCAGCTAATGCCGTTCCGGTTCGGTCGGACAAAATCTGGTTGAACCGGCCCGCTTCAAAACTAAAATCTCTGAGTCGGGCGGTTGTCTCGCCCTCAACGTGGTAATACACGCCCACAAACGAGTTTGGCACAATACCAAACAAGGCTGCGTTGCTCACCAGCGCCGTTCTGAACGCCAGCCCTTTCATCTTTGCCTGAAACAGCGCCTGCGTTTTGCCGGTGTCGGTGTTAGCCAGCGCCAGCAGCTCGCGGCCAAAAGCGTCAGGTAGCCGTAGCCGCAACCCCCGCGTCGAGTCCTGCGTAATGGGTCTGGGCTGGATCGAAGCCCGCAGTAGTGGCTCACTCGCATACGCCACCGAGCTGTTGATGTCGTAATTTTTAGCCGCGTCGATTGCTTCCGTAAGCCGGTACACCTGTAACTCCTGGGTCTTCAGCGTATCGCCGTAGAAATAGCCGGAATAACCCGTAATCAGACGCGTTGAATCATAAATAATTCTTGCTGTTGGAATATCCTTCTTATCAGCATCCTGCACCGTAAACGGAACGCCTGCCAATGTCAACTGTGCATAGGCCGACGCTTTTACATTGCCAAAATACGGATCGGTATAGCTACCAATCAGCAGTTGACTGGTGTTGTAGGTGCGGACAGAGTCCAGTAGCACCGTCGACCGAAACGCACGCAGTGTATCGCTGTAGGATATCTCGACCGGTGTGGTGGGTGGTAAGCCAATTTCTTTGGGTTCTTCGCAGGCCAGTACGCCTGCTACCGTCCCAGCCAGCAGACAGAGTCTACCCAGCCAGTTGCGTGTAGAGGTTGTAATAGCGTACGGCAACATCTTCATCTTCGGCAGCATCAAATTTGTGTTCGGGTAAATCCGTTAAAATGGCATTTAAACTCTCACTGTACTCCTCCTCAGCCCGCACAACGGCATCGGCGTAGGTGCAGCCAATGCGGATGAAGCCGGGAAAATCGGCGGTTTTCAATTCGTTGAGCATCGAATCGTCGATGTCCATCATCCGGGCCTTCTCGATGATGTCGCCCTGAAAGCGGTGCTCAAATGAGTTGTTGTACACGGTGAACACCGACTTAGCGTCCTTAAACATTGGGTCATTCTTATAGGTCGTTTTGAGATACAGCGGAATCAGGGCCGTCATCCAATCATTGCAGTGGACGATGTCCGGCGCCCAACCGAGTTTCTTGACCGTTTCCAGCACCCCTTTGCAGAAGAAGATCGCCCGCTCGTCGTTATCGTCGTAGAACCGGTTCTCTTTGTCATGAAAAACGTACTTCCGCTGGAAATAGTCTTCGTTGTCAATGAAATAGACTTGTAGTTTAGCCGTGGGAATGGAGGCTACCTTGATTATCAGCGGTTTTTCTTCATCACCCACCGCGATGTTGATACCCGACAACCGGACTACTTCGTGCAACCGGTTTTTACGCTCATTGATCAATCCGAAACGTGGCACTAAAATGCGGATTTCCATACCCCGCTCCTGCATAGCCTGGGGCAGTTTGCGGACAAAATCGGCGACATCAGACGTTTTTAGAAACGGATTAATCTCGCTGGCAACGTAGAGGATACGTAGTTTGCTCATAGAAACGGGCGTAGTGCGTGTTTGAGTGACCTAAAAAATTTACAAAATTAGGCAATTTTTTCCCGCATTTCAATACATTTTGTCCAGAAAAGATACTGATCCCGTATCATTGCAGCCGGAAATAAAGCCGCTCCCCTATGACCCGCTTCGACACCATATCCGCGCTGCGCCAACACCTCGACACAGTCCGCTCCGGCAACACTATTGGTTTCGTTCCCACGATGGGGGCGTTGCACGAAGGCCACACAACGCTGATCGAAACGGCTAAGCAAGCGGGTGATCTGGTGGTTGCCAGCGTTTTTGTTAACCCGGTGCAATTCAACAATCCCGACGACCTCGCCCGCTACCCGCGCATGATAGACGACGACTGCCGGATGCTCGAAGCGGCTGGCTGCGACATGGTGTTTGTGCCTTCGGTGAGCGAGATGTACCCCGAACCGCCCGCGCTGCGGCTGAGTTTCGGTGAACTGGAAACGGTGATGGAGGGGGCGTTCCGGCCGGGTCATTTTAACGGCGTGGGCATTGTAGTGGCTAAACTGTTCAACATCGTGCAGCCCCATCGGGCGTATTTTGGGCAAAAGGACCTGCAACAGGTGGCGGTGGTTCGGCGGCTGATCGGCAACCTCAGTTTCCCCGTCGAGCTAATTCGGTGCCCCACCATCCGCGAGACCGATGGCCTGGCCATGTCTTCGCGCAACCGCAACCTCACGCCCGACGAGCGCGAACTGGCTCCGGCGCTTCATCAGGCCCTTACCCTCGCTCACGACCTGCTCACCGAAGGGCAGAGTCCCGCTCAGGCGAAAGCGGCCGTAACGGGTTTTTTCAGCAGCCGTTCCGGTTTTCGCTTAGAATACGTGGAAATCACGAACGCTGATACGCTTCAGCCCGCTGGCGAGGTGCTGGCTCCGGGCCAAACGGCCATCTGTTTAGCCGTGCAGTTAGGCACCGTGCGACTGATTGACAACGTGGTGTTTTAGGTATCTTCGTGTAAACCAACCGATAGTATGAAACCGACTAATCCGGAAGAAGCTCCCAACGCAACCATTTTGCTACTACGTCGGCTGGCTGCGGAGAAACGCGAAACGCAACGCCAGATACCTGAGTCGTTCAAAACCAACCCAGAAGTGTAAAAGGCTATAAAGGAGTTGGACGGACGTAATGCTAAAAGAAGAGATTGAAAGACTCAAGTTTGCGTTATTGTCTTAACTTTACTGAGTCGAATTAGCCACACTCCAGGCCGTTTGGAAAACCAGCGTTGCGCGTTTTTGCAATACGTCATAGTTTATTTTGTCGGCGGTATCAGACGGCCGGTGATAATCGGGGTGTTGCCCACTGGTGAATAACAAGGAAGGGATGCCTAATTTGGCGAAATTGTAATGGTCGGAGCGGAAAAAGTGCTGGTCCGGGTCGTTTTTAGTATCATATCCGCCCTCATTTAAGGTCAGATTAACTGACTGCCGATTGACGGTTTCAGCGATAAGTTGAAGCTCACTGCCCTGATTGCCCCTAATCAGGTAACAGTAGTCAGGTTTCCGGCGATGTGCCTCATCTACGCGACCGATCATGTCGACGTTAAGATCACACACGAACTGATTCAGCGGAATAGGACTGTTCATCAGGAAATACTGTGACCCAAGCAGCCCGCCCTCCTCACCCGAGAAAAGGACGAATAAAATGCTGCGACGGGGTCTGATTCCTTGCCGGGCTAAACTATCAAATACCGCTGCCACACTCAGAACTGTAGCCGTACCCGAAGCATTATCATCGGCCCCGTGAAAAATTTGTCTCCCGGAGCGCCCCAAATGATCGTAATGAGCGGACAGTACAACCACTTCCCGTTTCAAATCAGAACCGATGAGCAGACCCGCCAGATTGTCGCCAAACGACACGCGACTGCTGTCCTTAGCGGTGAGTGGTAGGGGTACCAACTCGTCCCGTTTGTAAGTGGGTTGGGCAGAGCCATACGTACGTGAACTGCCAAACAAAGCAACTTCGGTGACTGTAAAGGGATAGGTATGGCGAAAAGAACCCCGAACTGAATCGAGCCGAAAAACCGCCAGCAAATGACTTTGTCTGAATGAACTGGTGCAATGCAGAGCGGCTTTACGTTGGCCGGAAGTACCCGTTTTACGCCCTTCCAGACTGTCAGCAGCTAATGTAAAAACGTGTTTTTGGAGCAGTGAGGTCGATACTCTGACCCGCAACACGTCCGGCTGACCGAAACTCTGGGTACACGCAGCTAACCTGAGAAATAACGGAAGCAGCGCAATTGTAAACTTACTAATTCGCATAAATCAATGAACTGAGAGGCCAGGTATCATCACTGCTACCGGTAAATAGTGTACTTTGTTTTATGTTATTCAACAATCCGAAACATCGCTTTTGCTTTCTCCCGCGATACAGCGTTGAAGTGCCACCACTCATACGCAATACCGCTGAAACCACCCTGCCGCATGGCCGTCCGCAAGATTTGGCGGTTGTCAATCTGCGCTTTCGTCAACTTACCCGCTTTCAGCAATGCGGCTTCCTGCGACGGGTACGCCAATGGGCCGAAGTAGTCGTATTTCGTACCCATGTCCAACGGTTCTGGTGCGCCATTCCCGTCCACCTTCGCCACCGTCAGATCGACCGCGCAGCCATAGTTATGAATGGACCCTTTGCGCGGGTCGGCTACGTATTTCCGGCGTTCGCGTTCGGGCAGCTTAGGCAGGGCGTTCCAGAGGTTCCACTGAGCCGCGCGGGGACGGGCTGCATCATACACCAACAGCCGCAGGTTGGGGTGTTTGGTTTGCAGATACTTGCTGGCATTGGCGAGTTTACGGGCGGCCATCGGCTGTAAGTATGCACGCACGAGGTCGCCGTACACGTCTTTGCCGACGAAGTTATCCGTTGTCGAGTATTTCAAATCGACCTCAATCGTAGGCTCCACTTTCTGCACGTCGACTAAGCCCTGCTTTTGCATAGCGGCTTCGAGGGACTGGGCGCTGCTAATGAGCGGAAGAGCGAATGAGTGAACGAGCGCTGCAATGAATAGTGATAAGATGAGCAGTTGCCGATGCATGCGTATTGTTGTCTGCTGACTATTAAATGCTGAATATTGAACAGCGAATCTACGATCAACCGCGTTGCTGCGAGCGTTCACTCTGTCGCTCGTTCACCCTTTCGCTTGTTATTATGGCACTAAATTACATTTGGGTTGCTTTTTTTGTAATTGCTTTCCTGGTTGCCTTAGCCAAACTGGTTTTTTTAGGTGATACCGAAATTTTCCGAATCATTGTCGAGGGGCTGTTTGATTCATCGAAGGTGGCGGTGATGGATATTGCGCTGCCGCTGGCGGGCGTGATGACGTTTTTCCTGGGTCTGCTCAACGTGGGCGAGAAAGCGGGAGCTATCAATCTACTGGCCCGCATCATCGGCCCGTTTTTCAACAAACTCTTCCCTGAAGTGCCCGCCAATCACCCCGCCAACGGGCAGATGATTATGAATTTCTCGGCCAATATGCTGGGCTTAGACAATGCCGCCACACCCTTCGGTCTGAAAGCAATGGCGAGTTTACAGGAATTGAACCCTATCAAAGACACGGCTTCCAATGCGCAGATCATGTTTTTAGTGCTGCACACATCAGGCCTGACCATCATTCCGCTTAGTGTCATGGCGCAACGGGCCATCTTGGGAGCCAAAGACCCGTCAGACATTTTTATTCCGTGCCTGATTGCCACCTACGTCGCCACGGTCGTCAGCATGATTGTAGTAGCCATTAAACAACGAATTGACCTGATTAACGGTACTGTGATAGGTTGGCTGGGGGGCATTACCGGCCTGATTACGCTGGCGTTATGGTATCTATCGACCAAAACCAAAGAAGAGATTGAGGTTATCTCGAAAGTAACCGGCAACCTCATCCTGATGCTCATCATCGTGTCGTTTCTGCTGGGTGCAATGCGCAAACGAGTCAACATTTTTGACGCGTTCATTGAAGGAGCGAAAGGTGGGTTCGAAACGTCGGTCCGCATCATTCCTTACCTCGTGGCGATGCTGGTGGCCATCAGCGCGTTTCGCAATTCAGGAGCGATGGACTACGTCATTGGTGCGCTGAAGTACGGATTCAGCCTAACGGGCCTGAACACGGAATTTACTGACGCCCTACCTGTGGCGCTGATGCGGCCCCTGAGCGGATCAGGGTCGCGGGCGCTGATGATCGACGCGATGAAGCAATTTGGCCCGGATTCGTTCGTGGGGCGACTGGCGTGCCTATTCCAGGGGGCGTCTGAGACGACGTTTTACATCGTCGCGCTTTACTTCGGTTCGGTTGGTATTCGTAACTCCCGATACGCCATTCCGTACGGGCTGTTTGCCGATCTGATGGGCGTCATTGCCGGTATTGCGCTGGGGTATTTCTTCTTTCATTGACCGACATCACTCAGCATTCACAACGTTCTCCGCTCTCCGCAGCTTGCTGTGTCTGAAACCATACGAAAAATAGATAACCAGGCCGATAGCGAGCCAGATACCGAAGATCTGCCAGTTGCTGGCCCCCAGTTCGGTCATCAGGTACAAGTTCGTTAGAACGCCAACGACGGGCAGCAACGAGAAATTATGTCGGAATCCCTGCACGGCCAGCACTGCCCAGACACCCCAAAACACAATTAAAAGGGGCTTTTCCTCGGCGATGCCTAAAACGTGCCGACCGTGGGCAAACGCAAACGCCAGGATGAAAGCTAATCCGATAATGTACTTACCGTTTATGTAGGGCACTTTGAACTTGGCCTGAGCCGTCAGCCCTTTGGCATCTAAATACAAAATGCCCCCGCAAACCAGAATGAACGCGAAGAAAGTGCCGACACTGGTGAGGTCTACAAAAAACTTGAGGTCCATAAATAGCGACGGTATAGCTACTAAAAAACCTGTAATAATCGTTGCGAAGGAGGGCGTTTTGTATTTGGGGTGGATGGTGGAGAAGCGTTTCCAGAGCAACCCGTCGCGGCTCATGGTCATCCAGATGCGGGGTTGTCCCAGTTGATACACCAAGAGTGCGCTCGTAATGGCTACCACCGCGCTCACCGAAATGACGCCCGCTACGAAGTCCAGATTTACTTTCTGAAACACGTAAGCCAGCGGGTCGCTTACGCCCAGTTCCTTATAGTTGACCATGCCCGTCAGCACCAGTGTAATCAGGACGTAAAGCACCGTGCAGATGGCTAAGCAGTAAAGCATGGCGCGGGGCAGGTCGCGCTGGGGATTTTTGCACTCCTCAGCCGTGGTCGAGATGGAGTCGAAACCAATGAACGCAAAGAACACCGACGCCACGCCACTCAGCACCCCCGACACCCCGTTGGGCGCAAACGGTGACCAGTTGGCCGGTTTCACGTAAAAGGCCCCCACCCCAATAACCAGCGCAATCACGGCTAATTTGAGCACAACCAGGATGTTACTGGCCGCACGGGACTCTTTGATGCCGATGTACACCAATGCCGTAATGAGCACGGTAATGGCCCCGGCGGGCAGGTTGGCGATCAGGTGAACTCCGCCAAGCACGGGCGCGTTGGCGTAGGCATCGGCCAGCACCCGCGTGTTTTCGGGCAGATTGGCCAGCAGCCGACCAGCCCCGGCCTGCTTTGCCTGTTCGACGAGTGCGAACGCACGGGAAGCTGAACCGTAATCGGTTGCTAAGTATTTGGGAAATGTGATGCCAAATCCGCTCAACATGGACGTGAAATATTCCGACCACGAAATAGCCACGACCATATTACTAACGGCGTATTCCAGAATCAGCGCCCACCCAATTACCCACGCAAAAATCTCCCCGAACGCTACGTAGGCATAGGTGTAGGCACTACCACTGACAGGAACCGTGCTGGCAAACTGCGCGTAGCTGAGAGCCGTGAACACGCAGGCAATGGCCGTGAACACAAACAGCAGCGATACAGCCGGTCCGCCGTTGTAGCTGGCCAGTCCGATAGTGCTGAAAATACCAGCCCCGATAATGGCCGCGATACCAAACGAAGTCAGGTCGCGGACGCCCAGCGTCTTGACAAGTTTGCTGGATTCGCCCTCGGCGGCATCACTCAGGATTTGCGTTACGGTCTTTTTTCGGAAGAGGGACATGGCTGGAAGTAAGAACAGTGCCTATTTGCGTTAAACCGTTAAAAATAGAGATACTTTCCGGTTTTTTGTGCGTTCTACGTACTGGCGGCCTAAGTAGCCTGTACAACTTTCATCCAATATGTCAATCCGGGTTCAGAACCTGACAAAAGAATATCAGCGGTCAGGCGGCCTGCGGTCAGGCACTCCGGTCCAGAGAGCCGTCGACCAGATTTCGCTGACCGTGCAGCCCGGCGAGATTGTCGGCTTTCTTGGCCCCAACGGCGCGGGTAAGTCCACGACCATGAAAATCACGACGGGCTACCTCGCCCCCACCGACGGCACGGTAGAGGTGAACGGTTTCGACGTCCGAACACAGCCAATGGACGTGCGCCGGAGCGTTGGTTACCTGCCCGAACACAATCCTCTTTACCTGGAGATGTACGTAAAGGAGTACCTGCGCTTTGCCGGGTCGCTGCACGGGCTGAAGGGCAGCGACTTAAGCCAACGCGTCGCCAACATGATCGAGTTGGTCGGGCTGGGGCGCGAACAGCACAAACGCATCGCGCAGCTTTCCAAAGGCTACCGGCAACGCGTGGGATTAGCGCAGGCGCTGCTGCACAACCCGCCCGTACTGATTCTGGACGAACCCACCACGGGTCTTGATCCAAACCAGTTAGCCGAGATCAGGCAGGTAATTCGGGATGCCGGACGCGACAAAACCGTGCTGTTCTCCACGCACATTATGCAGGAGGTCGAAGCCATCTGCGACCGCGTGGTTATCATCAACCGGGGTAAGATCGTAGCCGACGGGCCGCTGAGCCAGTTACGGGCCGTATCGGCTGGTGATGGTGTGACGGTCGTGGCCGAGTTCGAGGGAGACCTGATTAAGCCGGACGTACTGGAAAGTATATCAGGCGTGGAGCGCGTGGAGCCGCTGGGACGAGGTCAGTACCGCATCGAGGCCGGGCCGAATACCGATCTGCGCGGAGCCATTTTTCGCCTTGCCGCCGACCAGAACCTAACCCTGGTAGGTCTGCGCCAACAGGAAAGTTCGCTGGAAGGTATTTTCAAGGAACTGACGAAGGGAGGATAATGTAAAATGAATAATGGTTAATGTATAATGGGTCTGCGTCAGCCATTATACATTAACCATTATTCATTTTACATTACTCTTATTTATCAAACCACTGGGGCGTGTCGACGGTCAGGCCGGTGGGCGTGTTGGGGTTTGAATTGATTTCTTCACTACGGTACAGCAGCCGACGCACCAAACCTGCCACGGGAGCACTGTTGGGGGTGTTCATAACCGGAATTTCCTGGCCAATTGGACCCGACCGGCGATGCTGCACCCAGCCCTCAATAGGTCTCATGAAAAGGTCTAAATATTGTTGCTGAGACAGTTGAGTTTTGTAATTAGCCGCCGTGAGCGCCGGTAAACCGTTAGCGTACCCGTCAGCCTGCGCGGCTGGTACACCAAATGACAGCATCGATTCTTTCACCCCCGCCCGGAACCGTTGCGTCGCCACCTCAAAACCACCCGGTGCAAAACCACGGGCAATGGCCTCGGCCTCGAACAACAATTGCTCCGAATACGAAAATGATACCTCAGGCAGGTCCGCTTTCAGTAGGTTCATGTTCACTAATGACGATTTGGGGGTGTATGTTTCCGTCGAGTTTAGAGCCATAAATTCATTAGCCGCAGCCCCCGGTCCCGCCTGGTAGAAATACGGAATGCGGGGGTCATTCAGCGATGCCAGTAAATCGTAGACGACTTTGGAGGTGTACCAGTCCGACTGAACGCCCCCCCGGAAAATAGCCGTGAACGAGAAACGTGGATTCTGCCGACCAGGCTGGTTGTAGTACCTGAACTGCATGGCGTCGGCACCGGAGGCAATCATGTTGTTGGCCGTTAGCAGTTGCCCAATCAAAGCTCCTTTCGACGCATCAGCGTCCACCATCGAAAACAGAATCCGTAACTTCAGCGAGTTGGCCAGCTTCACCCACTTGGCCATGTCGCCCCCGTAGTACAAATCGCTGGGGGCAATGATCCCTTTGCCCTTCGGGTCAATCAGGCCAATGGCTTCATCAAGCAGGGCCACGCAGCCGTTCAGTACGTCGGGCTGCTTATCAAACTTCGGCAGGTCTACTTTGCCCGTAGCGGCTTCCGAAAACGGAATATCGCCCCACAGCAGCGAGGTCTGGGCGTAGGCGAACGCCATCAGAATCTTGCACTGCGCCACGGCATTTTTGTTGACGGGCTGGGCAGTCTGCGCCACTTCAACGGCCACGTTGAGGTTTTTCAGGACGTCGGTATAGGTGCGGCCCCACGCAGTACGAACGCGTGTCTGGTCATACTGAGCCTGGGCCAGTCCCCAGCGCCCACCCGACGCCCACATCTGGCTCATCAGGGCAACGGGCCAGGTCAGTTCGCCCACGCGCAACAGCGACAACTGGGTAGAAGCCCCCGCAAACAATAGCGCGGGATCAACTGAAATGGAGCGATTCGGGTCAACGTTGATGTCGCTGTTCTTGAAACAGGCGGTTGTCGATAAGGCAATCAGGGCGGTATAAATGAGTTTTTTCATGATAATCAGTAAGTTAATAACTGAGTTTAGTAGATTCAAAATGACAGGCGCAGGTTCGCGCCAACCGTGCGGCTGCTGGGAATGCTGCCCCGTTCCAACCCCTCCCCAATGAGGCCAGTGCCGAGAACGTTGGCTTCGGGGTCAATGTGCGGTACGTTGGAATGAATAATCCACAAATTACGCCCTTCCAGCCCCAGCGCAATACCGCCAAAGGGTGTTCTATTGACCAAACTCCGGGGGAAATTGTAGGCCAGCCTGACTTCGCGCAATTTCGTATACGAGCCGTCGAACGTGTTATTTTCGGGACTAACCGAGTTATCCAACTGGCTCCAGTATTGTTGCACACTGGCGACAGTCTTGGTGTTGGGGCTGAAGGTCCCGTCGGCGTTGCGGATAACGCCGGGGTCAATGAACGGCGTCCGGTCGTTAACGGCGGTTTCGGCGGCTAAACCGCTGCCGCGCACAATGCTCACCGTTTGGGAGTTCACCACACCCCCCTTGCGCATGTCGATCAGGAAGTTGAAATCGAACCCTTTAAACGAAAACGAGTTGTTAATGCCCAGCGTCCAGTCGGGGTAAATCGACCCGAGTAATTTGCGTGGTCCCGGCGTCCGCAGCCCCGTAGTCGGGTTAATAATGATATTGCCCGCCGGGTCGCGCAGCCACCCCACCCCCTGTAGATTGAACGTTTCGCCGGGCCGGGCCACCACGAATATACCGAATCCGTCGCCCGAGGTGGTAATAAACTCGGTCAGGCCCGGTGCCAGCGACTCTACCCGGTTGCGGTTGCGGTTGAAGTTAAAAGCCGCGTCCCACCGAAAGCCGGAGCGGGTTTTCAGGGGCGTTGCCGTCACCATCGCTTCGACGCCCCCGTTCGAGATTTCGCCCACGTTGAGCCGCCGGGCCGAGTACCCCGTCGTTTGCGGTACGGCGATGGAGATAATCTGGTCGTAGTTCAGCGTCTTGTAATAGGTCATGTCCAAACCCAGCCGTCCACCGAAAAACTTCAGTTCAGCCCCGAATTCATACGAGGTTTGCTGCTGCGGACGCAGGTTGGTCGGGGGTAGCACGTTCGTCGCACCGAACGCCGATGCCCCGCCGATGGGATACAGAATGTTGAACGTGTAAATGTCGCTGGCCTGCGTGAGGGGATTGTAGGTGAACGACAACTGATACGGGTCTTCGTCGGAGCCGACATTGGCGTAGTTGGCCCGCAGTTTGGCGTAACTCAGAATATCCCGGCTCACAATGCCCAGTTTTGGGAACGCTTCAGTAAGCACAAACGACACACTGGCCGAGGGATAGAAATAGGAGTTGTTGCTCACCGGCAGCGTCGATGACCAGTCGTTCCGACCCGTGACGTTCAGAAACAGGTAATTCTTGTAGTCGAAGCTCACGTCGCCGTACACCCCGAAGATCTCCCGTCGGCTATAAAAATTCGACGGCACGTTCGACTGCGCATTGGCGAAGGTGTACAACTGATCGATGTTCAGCCCTTCCGACAACACCCGCGACCGCCGGATGGTCCGTTGATTAAACTGGTGTCCCACAATGGCTTTAAAGCCCCAACTCGGCGAAATCTGCCGCGTGACCGTCCCAATCAGGTCGGTTTGTAGTTCGCGCTCGTAAATTTCGTTGGTATCGAACTGCCCGTTCAGCCGCCCGCGCGTCCCCCGGCGCGTCACCGACCGGCGGTTCTCGGCAAAAAAATCCGACCCGACACGCCCCGTCAGGTTGAACCAGGGCGTGAGCGCGTAGTTTAAGCTCGTGCCGCCAAACACCCGGTCAACTGAGTTGGAGAAGCGATTGAACGTCGTTACGAAATACGGATTGTTCTGGATACCGTCGAGGTCAATGGCCCGCGCCAGGTCGCCGGTCCAACCCGCGGGTACGGCCTGCGTTGGCGTAGCAAACAGGTTGTTGCGCAGTTCGTTGATGTCCACCGTAATGGGCACACCGGCCAGAATAGTGGAAATGATATTCGTGGTGTTGGAACCTTGCTGCGGGCGACCGTCGCTGGTCGTGCGGACGTAGTTGAGCCAGGCCCGCGACTCCAGGCGGTCGGTGATTTTCTTACCCGCGTTAATGGCGAAAGTGTGCCGACTGAGTTCAGAGCCGGGTACCGTACCCGTCTGACGCAGGTTGGTGTACCCGATGCGGTAATCGCTCTGATCGCTGGCTCCGTCAATCGAGATGCTGTTGATGAACGTATTACCTGTCACAAAAAAGTTTTTCCAGTTCTGCGGATGCACCTGCAGCCCCTGCACCGTTTCCCCTTTATAATCCTGAACGGGACCCGTGATGCCCGACACTTTGGGACCCCAGCCATTGCCTAAGCGCGGATTATACACGCCGAGGTTGCCCTGCGCGTACTCCGTTTGCAGGTCAGGCACTCGCAGCACATTATCCGTGCGGTACGACGAGTTGAGCGTCACGTTCATCTTCTTCGCCCCCGGCCGACCGCGTTTGGTGGTCACCACAATAACGCCGTTGCGGGCGCGGGAGCCGTAGAGTGCCGAAGCCGCTGCGCCTTTCAGCACGGTCATCGTTTCAATGTCGTCGGGGTTGAGATCACTGGCGCGGTTGCCCACATCGACCCCGCCGGTGACGATGTCCGTCTCGGAGTTGTTGAATGATGAGTTCGAGATCGGGATACCGTCGACCACGAACAGCGGTTCGCTGGCGCTCGACAGCGAGTTGGCCCCGCGAATCATAACCCGGCTGGAGCCGCCCACCGACCCCGACTGCTGCGAAATGCGAACACCGGCCACGCGCCCGGCTAATGAGTTGAGCACGTTCGGGTCGCGGGCTTTCACCAACTCGGCACCCCCCACGGTCGCAACGGCGTACCCTAATTCTTTCTTCTCCCGCACGATGGCGTTGGCCGTCACCACCACTTCGTCGAGGTTGGTCAGGTCAGCGACCAGTTTCACGTTCACCGTGGTTTGGTCGCCCGCAACCACCTCGGCTGTTTTGTAACCAATGAACGAGAATACCAGGGTGCCGCCTTTGGCCGGAATAGTAATCTGGTACGATCCATCGGCTTTGGTTACCGCGCCGGTTATTTCTCCCTTCACCAGCACGTTCACGCCGGGAAGTCCTTCGTTTTCGGGCGACGTAACCCGGCCCGACACCGCTCGGCTCTGCGCCTGAATACGCCCCGTGACCAAAAAAAGCGACAACAAAATCAGTATTATTTTCTTCATAAACTATATGGGTTGTTAAAACTGGTGACCGAAAATGCGTTTGTGTGTGTAAGTGTTTACGTATCTGTTTATCAGCACTTATGCAAACACTCAAACACGTAAACACCCATACATCTGTACACTCACTTCACCCGCTCCGCTTTGCGGATGGCAATGGGTACTTTAAGTAATTGCAACGGGTTGGCATACGCGTTGGTCGGGCCGGGCGATCCAGTTTCGCCCTGTTGAATCCGGCGTACCACGTCCATACCGCTCACCACCCGCCCGAAAGCCGCAAACCCCTGCCCATCAGGGTTGCGTTTGCCGCCGAAGTCCAATTCGGGCTGGTCGTTGATGCAGATAAAGAATTCCGACGCGCCACTGTTGGGTTGGCCCCGCGCCAGCGAAAGCGTACCGTCGAGGTGCTTTAAACCGGTTTTCTGGGTTGTTTCCTGCGGAATTGGTGGGAACGCCTTCGTCGTGTCGTTTTGCAGACCGCCCTGAATTACTTCGATTTTAACGGGACTGTTCGCCTGATTGTCCAGGCGGACTACGCGGTAGAATCGTCCGCCATCGTAGCGCTTCTGATCGACGTAGCGGAGAAAATTAGCGACCGTGCCGGGGGCTTTGTCGGCATTGAGTTCGAGGACAATGCTGCCCGCTTCAGTATCGAGCCGAACCCGCTGAGCATCAGCCGCTATACACAGCACGGTAAATAATAAAGCTAAACGTATACTATTTTTCATATTGACGTATCAATGCCATAAACATACTGGCAAGGCGCTACTATTCCAAATAATATTCGGTTAGTAATAAAATTTTTTATAATAGTATAACACTGCTTCCTCAGTCGTCTCGACTAACGTTTATTTCCCCTGATACCAGTCGGTTTAACACGACAACTGCCCGGCTGACTTATCCATAAATGAATAAACCAACCGGGCAGTCGTTGCCTGACTATGTATGCGCCGAACCTTACCGGGCCGTTGCCATCAGCGGATACTGATCGAAAATGGACCGGACAATGCCTTTGAAGTAGTTGTTCTTGAAGTTCTGATTACGGAGCATTTTGGATGCGTAGCCTTTCCAGATCACCTGGTACGATTCGGCGTCGATGAGCGAAATCATCAGGGTGCCTTCATCGAGGTTGTAGTCGATGCGTTTGTAGGTAGCGTCATCGTCTTCGCGGACAACCCAGTCCTTGATAACGGGTTGCTGATAACCCCGAAAACGCAGATCAGAACGGAATATATTGTAAGAAATCAGCAGGTTAGGAGCGCGGTTGCTCACTTTATAACCCCGGGCTTCCATCTGGTGGCGGATCGCATCCTGAATATCGGAACAGAGCAGCGTCGAATCGACAAACTCGCACTCTAAAAAGTTAAACGATTCGTAGTTTTTGAAGTGACCTTCATAACTATAATCATGTTCCACAAACAACCGGCTGGGCGAGCAACTCGCCATACCGAGAACGGCCAGCGTAAACAGGATTCCGACAAATGTTTTCATACTGTACTTTGTAAAAGTTTTGCTACAATTGGTTGTATTTATGATTGATGAAGGATGGTTTTTGAAGGGTCGAACTCAAAGTTAGCCGTAAATGTTTGGCAAACAATAGCGTATTACCAAATTTTAATACTAAGGCTGCCCGGTATAATACGCGAGTCCCCGGCGCATTTCAGCCGTTGTAACGGGCACGTCGAATGCGCAGCTTCCCAACCCGTCGAGCAACGCCATCCGCACCTCCCGACCCCGGTTTTTCTTGTCCTGTAGCGTCAGCGCTAAAATAGATTCGACGTCCGCTTCCGTTAGTCGGGTATTTCCATATACGGCAAACACATATTCTTCGATTTGCGTCAGCAAAATTTCGTCAATCATCTTTTTTTGATGCGCAATAAACGCTTCGGCAATCATCCCAACCGCAATGGCTTCGCCGTGCAGTAATCGTTTTCGTGGCTGCGGTAAGAAGTGCGTTTCAACGGCATGGCCCAATGTATGGCCGAAGTTCAGAATCTTGCGCAATCCCTTCTCCGTAGGGTCCTGAGCCACAATGTGTTGCTTAATACCAATTGAATGCGCCACTAAGGCGGGCCAGTCCTGCTCATCGAGGTCGAGCCGACGGATATGCTCCCACATGGGCGCGTCGGCAATCAGGCAGTGTTTTATTACTTCGGCGAAGCCCGACCGGAGTTCGCGTTCGGGCAGGGTGGCCAGAAACATCGGGTCAACCAGCACGGCATCCGGCTGTTGAAACACGCCAATGTGATTTTTTAGCCCGTTAAAATCGACGCCTAATTTACCCCCCACGCTGGCATCAACCTGCGACAGGAGCGTGGTTGGTAGCTGGACAAAAGCAATGCCGCGTTTATAGGTAGCCGCGCAGAATCCGCCCATATCGCCAATGACGCCCCCGCCGAGGTTGAGCACGAGCGCGTGACGGTCGAAGTTAGCCCGCGTCAGGGCGTCCCAGATCAGTTCGCAGGTGGCTAAGTGCTTTTGCTCCTCGCCCGCTTTGATTCGGACA
Source organism: Spirosoma arcticum (assembly GCF_054779955.1). Taxonomy (NCBI): domain Bacteria; kingdom Pseudomonadati; phylum Bacteroidota; class Cytophagia; order Cytophagales; family Cytophagaceae; genus Spirosoma; species Spirosoma arcticum. The sequence goes on along the minus strand of NZ_BAAGXG010000004.1, from coordinate 514,931 downwards.
AGCGTGTGTTTGGGCAGTAACGCCCTGATTTCGGGATAGCAGAACCGAAACGTGTGGTTATCAACAATGACGGCGGCAGCCGAAAAGTCATACGAATCTAAGAAAGCAGGCAGGCTCTCGGCGAGGGGACCTATTTGGGTAGCAATGGTTACGGTCGACATAATGTAAAAGTACGCTGGTTGGGTATCGGTGCGAAACGACCACCCATATTTTTAGGGCAGTGACGCAATTTAGCCGTCGATTTCTACCTTCACAACTCGCTAATTACCTCCCAATGACCGTTCGCTACCGTGTTCTTACCGGTTTATTCCTGCTCTCGACGATTACCTACCTCGACCGCGTTTGCATGAACGTTGTCAGCAAGTACGTCAAAGCCGACTTGCACCTCGACAACCAGCAGTTTGGCTGGATTTTAGGCGCTTTCTCGTTAGCCTACGCTCTGTTCGAGATCCCGACGGGCACCCTGGGCGACCGCTTAGGGCCGCGACGAGTGCTGACGCGGGTCGTGCTGTGGTGGTCGGGGTTTACGATGCTCACCGGCACGGCCACTAATTTTCTGTATCTGTTAGTCGTGCGATTTCTATTCGGCATGGGCGAAGCGGGGGCCTACCCCAACGCATCCATTGCCATTGCGCGGTGGTTCCCGGCGGTGGAAGTAGGCCGGGCACAGTCGGTGATCTGGGCGGCCGGGCGGCTCGGCGGTGCCCTGACACCCCTGCTGGTGATTCCGCTCGTGCACTGGGCGGGCTGGCGCTGGGCTTTTGCCGTGTTGGGTCTGCTGGGCGTGCTGTGGGCCATCGGCTGGTACATCTGGTTTCGCGATGAGCCAGCCGAGAAGTCGGGGGTAAGTCCGGCTGAACTACAGGTTATCGAAACCGGCCGCAACCTTCGCCCAACCGACCACCGGATTCCATGGCAGACCATCCTGCGCAACCCCGATATGTGGGCGCTGATGCTGATGTGCCACCTGTTTTTCTACGGCTCGTATTTTTTCACCAACTGGTCGTCGGTTTACTTTCAGGAAGGGCGCGGCATGAGCGAAGATGATACCAAAAATTTTATCTCGCTCTCGTATTTCTTAGGTGCCATCGGCTGCTTAGTGGGTGGTTTGTTAAGCGACGCCCTCAGCAAACGCTACGGCCTTAAAATTGGTCGCCGGGCGGTGGGCATGGGTGGTTTGGGACTGTCGAGCGTGTTTTTTCTGCTGGCTGGTCTAACTACCGACAACCAAACGGCGGGCTATCTGCTGGCTACCTGCGTGCTCATGAAAGATTTAGCCCTGCCCGTTGCCTTTGCCGTGTGCGTGGACATTGGTCAGCGCAACGCCGGGGCCGTAACGGGTTCCATGAACTTCGCCGGGCAGTTGGGTGGTTTTTTTATTACCATTCTATTCGGGACGATTGTTGAGCAGACGAAAAACTTTAACTACCCCTTGTTTTTGATTGCCGGTTGCCTATTGGTCAGCGCCCTGCTCTGGCTTAAAATTGACCCGACCAAACCCGTGGCCGTACGGTAACAGGGGCCGTTTCCTCTGTTTATTGTCAACCTAACTTATTTTACAAACTTAAGTCTATTGGTGTAGTTGGTTGAATACGTCTCAACCCGTGTCAAACTAATAAAACCACGAAGCCATGATTTTAAAAATAGACCAGCTCCCTATCGAGTTACCTAAACCCACTAACCCGTCACCCAACAACGCAGCCGCCGTTCAGGAATTGCTGGGTGGTAAGTTCGGCGAAATGTCGACGCTGATGAACTACACGTATCAGTCATTCAATTTCCGGGGACGCAAAAAACTCCGTCCGTTCTACGACCTGATCTGTAGCATTGCCGGTGAAGAATACGGTCACATTGAGGTCGTCTCGTACGCGATTAACCTGTTGCTGACGGGTGCCAGCAAGCGGGGCGTAGACCCGACGACCACGCCGTTAGCTAATGGTGTAGACGCCCGCAACACCCGTCACTTCATTGCCAGTGGACAGACGGCACTCCCAATGGACTCGCACGGCGATTTCTGGACAGGGGCTAACGTATTTAGCAGCGGCAACCTCAAGCTCGACCTGCTCCATAACTTCTTTTTAGAGTGCGGAGCGCGGGCGAACAAGATGCGGGTATACGAGATGGTTGACGATCCAACAGCCCGAACAATGGTGGGCTACTTACTCGTGCGCGGTGGCGTTCACGTGGTGGCGTACGCTAAGGCGCTGGAGGCCCTGACGGGCGTTCAGGTGACTAAATTGCTGCCCATCCCGGACCTGAGCAATGATCCGTTCCCCGAAGCCCGTAAGTTCATGGATAATAAAATGCACTTGAAACTGTATAGCTTCAGTCAGGACGACTACAAACAGGCCGGGCTAATCTGGAACGGTTCGCACCCCGAAGATGGTCAGCCACTGGAGTTCGTCCACGGGGCCATTCCAGGACATACCCCCCCCGATCTGGACGAAGAGCCGCAGCTCAATGCGCCCGGTGCCGACGATTTCGATCCACAAATGTTCGCCGACATGGCGAAGAAAATGGGAGTTAGTTATCAGTATTAAGAAGAAGTCACAAGTCGAGAAGGTCGTAAGTCACAAGTGGCTGACGCGAGAGCAATGCTCGCGTCAGCCACTTGTGACTTACGACCTTCTCGACTTGTGACTTCGTTCAGGAAATAACCTTCAACCCTTCGGCAAATGCCTGCATCTGCGGCATTGTGCCCAAACTGACGCGGCACCAGTATTGCCCGTCGAACTTCCACTGGCGAATGCTCACGCCCTGCTCCATCATCCGGCCGACGAAATCTTCGCCCTTCATCCGAATCGGGAACATGACGAAGTTGGCACCCGATGGTAACGGCTCGTAGCTGTGCTGTTTTAAAACGCCCGCTAAGTAATCCTTCGACTCCTGGGTTTTTCCGAGCGAGTACTTAATGAACTCTTTGTCCTGCAAGCTGACGATGGCCGCCCGCAGGGTAGTCATGCTCATGCTGCTGCCGCCCGTGGCAAACTTGCTGATCTGCTCCAGCAGCTCGGGCTTAGCAATCATGTATCCCGTCCGCAAACCGGCAAAACCGTGAACTTTCGAGAAGGTCTTGGTTACAATTACATTCGACCCTTTTTTGACCAGATCGACCATTGAGTAACCCTTCGGATCGGGCGTATAGTCGATGTACGCTTCGTCGACCAAGATCGGCGTTTTCGCACCAACGGCCTCACAGAATGCCCGCAGTTTAGCAGGATCTACCGTGATGGCGGTCGGGTTGTTGGGATTGCAGAGGTAAACCATACCCGTCTGACTCCCCACGCGTTCGGCTAATTTGTTCAGGTTAATATCGTACCCATCGGCCGCCACCAGCGGAACCCGGTCCATCGTAATACCGTGCCGGATAGCCGCACGGGGCAGCGCATCGAACGTTGGATCGGGAGCCACAATGGTCCGGCCCGCGTTTGGCCGGTAAGCAGCCCAAAGTGAAGCGGCTGTCAGCAACTCGCCCGAACCGGCCCCCAATAATACGTGATCTTCGGGAACGCCTTCGGTATCGGCAACTAATTTTCTGAACTTCTTGGCGTACTCCATTGCGTAAAGAAACCCATCGGGCGCAGCTTCGGTAATGGCTTTGAGCGCCTTTGGTGAGGGACCGTACGGATTTTCATTCGCCGACAACCGGGCTTTCAGCGGACCACCGGGAGGAGCATAACCCAGGGGTACAATTGGTTCCGCTTCACAAAATGACATGGGCGCAGCAACGCCCGGCAGTGCGGCTAAACCCAGGCCGGATAACATACTGGCCCGCAGCCAGTCACGACGATTGATAGACATAGTTTTAATGGCTAATGGTTAATGCGTGATGAATAATGGTTAATGTATGATGAATAATAACCGAGGTTACCCGTGCGGTGCATTATCCATTGACTAATTAATTGCCTGTACGCGCGACAGTCTCGAAAAAGCCTGCCCCTTGTGCTCACCCGTCCACGTCAGCGATACGGTGCTGCCTGCTTTGGGAGCCGCAATGCCCAGTTCAGCCCAGGTTTTCGAGATGCTCGCTTTACCGGTTCCGTCGGTTGTCAGACTACCAATGGCTACCCCAGCACGGGTAGTGAGCTTAATAGCTAATGAACTCACCGGAATTGAGTCGATACCGACTGCTTTGTTCAGAATACCGCTTTTGTCGAGTTCGTAGATTTTAACGCCCAGCGTTACCGGACCGGCCACTTTCTGCGACACCACCGGCTCGCCCGTTTGTCCGCCCCCATCGCCCGCTACATTGTCGATCACAACCAGCACCGGCGCTACAAACCGATCCACAAACGGGTCATCCACCTTGGTGCAACTCGCCAGTCCTGTCAGCAGGAGTGCACTCACTATCAATAGTTTATATGGCTTCATTGTTTAGATTTCATTATTCGTTGTACATCACTCATTCTTCATTAGCCATTGCTTACTTCTCGGCCCACCATAATTTGGCTTTCGTGTCGTTCTTTCCACCAATCAGCGCGATACCTTTCGTATAATTCGCTTCGTTGAGCGATGCCTCAGAGGTTGGATACGGCAACCGGGTTGGCAAAACGCCGTCGTTCTCAAACACAGCGCGGAGGTCTTTGCCGGGCAGCACCGGCAAACCCGTCCGGCGGTATTCGGTCCAGGCTTCCAGACCCTGCCCAAACAAGGCAATCCACTTCTGCTCCATAATTTTCTCCTTCGTTACCACGCCAACCGTTTGCAGGTACACGGGTGTGACTTTCAGACCATACTGGTCAAACGAAGCCGTTATACCCTTCTCCAAGTACGTCTGTGCCGAGCCGCTTACGTCGCCGTCCTGAGTCGCTTCGGCCAGAATCAGATTCAGTTCGGCAAAGGTCATGATGATCTCGGGAGACGTTTTCTGAATGAAATACGAACCGATGTTCGAGCTGGTGCCGAGGTAGGTCGTTGCGATAGCGTCGGGTAACCCGTTGGCGTGACCTTCGTACTTACCCGCTTTGTTGGGCTGCGCGTAGACCGTGATGCGGGCATCGCCCAGTTCATTCAGCTTATCGGCCAGCGTTTTGCTGATGTTCCAGTCGGTGCGGCTGTCGTTAATCATCACCAAATAAAACTCATTATTGCTCGACAGAACCTCGGTCGTTTTCAGCGTGGCATTGTCGGCATTGCTGGTGAAGACCGGATATTTCGTCGCGTCGCCCAAAATTTCGGCCATGATCGCCTTCGACTCGGCTGGTTTCTTCACCGCCTGCCGGTTAGCTAAGCGCAGCCGCAGCGAGTTGGCAAATTTCTTCCATTTCAGAATGTCGCCGTTGTAGAGAATATCGCCCGACACGGCCGGACCACCCACGGTCAGCTTCTCATTCGCCGTTTTCAGGTCGGCCAGCAGCCCGGCGTAAACCGTCTCCATCGAATCGTAGGATGGCGTGTAAATCGGATCATTGACGGTGCCTTTCAGCGCGTCGGTGTACGGAATTGGTCCGTAGAGGTCAGTCAGCAGCGAGAATGTCCACGCCCGCATCACCAGCGCAATGCCTTCGTAGTTCGTATTCTGATACTGAGCGCCCGGTGCTGACAACGTAATAATGCGCTGAAAATTCACCAGTCCGTCGTTGAACAGCGCCTTCCAGTTGTTGTTGTAAAACGCCGGTGACAGACCGTAGTTATCGCCCTCGTTGGAGTAAATATTGCGCGTCAGGTACTGCATCCAGAGCATGGCCCCGTCGAGATTAAGCCGCTCGAAGCGTTCGCGGCCACCCCACGCCCGGTCCACAACCCGCTCAATGCCGTAGGGCAGCAGATACTGCGGGCTGAGCGCCGTGGGGTTGTTGGGGTCCACATTCATCTGATCGAATTTCTCCGTGCAGGACCCGGCCGTGATTAGGGTAAGTATAAAGAAGATAGTTCGTTTCACAGTGTTTTAATGTTTGTAGTTTGTCGTTTGTGGTTGGCTGACGCACCGGCAGACCGGCACGAACGACAAACCGCACCGGCGACCCGGCACAAACGACAAACTCATTAGAAACTAAGATTTAAGTTTACCCCCATTGTCCGCGTAGACGGCAATTCACCGTAGGCAAAGCCCTGCCGGTTGCCGCCGAAACGGTCAACTTCGGGGTCGAGGTGCGGGTGATTGCTGAACAGCATCAGCAGATTGCGACCCACGACCGACAGTTTCGCCGAGCGGATGAACCGACCCGCCAGCCAGGCCTGCGGCAGCGCGTACCCAATGGAAGCTTCGCGCAGTTTTACGTACGACCCATCGAAAATGGCCGCTTCGTGGTAGCGCCGGGGGTTGTTGTAGCTGTAGAGCGTAGTGGCCGGTACAATAACCGTGTTGGCCACATACTGGGGCGACTCAGCCGTACCGACGTTTACCACGCCTTTACCGATGATGCCTTCCTCCCGGCCAATCGCTGTTTCGGCATATTGCCCCGTCCAGCGGGCCGTGCCGGTGCCTTCATCGAAGAAGTCCCCACCAATCTTCGCGTCTACCAGGGCCGATATAACGATTCCTTTATAACTAAAACTGTTCAGCCAGCCGCCTGTCCATTTGGGCTGGATGTTACCCAGCGCACGGGGCACGGTTGACACCACCGGCAGGCCGTTGTTATAAATGATCTGACCGTCGGGGGCGTGCTCAAAACCAATCCCGAACAACGTACCGTACGCCTGACCAACGCGGGCTTCGGAGTTAAGCCCCCGCTGCTGATGCAGAACGTACGTAGTTAAGCCCTCGGCCAGCGCCACCACGCGGTTGCGGTTGCGGGCGAAGTTGAGCGTCGTTTCCCACGTAAAGCCGTTGGCCAATTTAAGGGGTGTACCCGTCAGCACCACTTCCACGCCTTTGTTGACCAATTCCCCGGCGTTCAGGATCCGCTGGTTGTAGCCACTGGCTTTCGAGATGTCGACCGCCAGAATCTGGTTGCGCGAGGTTTGGTTGTAGTACGTCACGTCCAGCCCAATGCGGCCTTTCAGGAAGCGCAGGTCAATTCCGAGTTCCTTGCCGGTAGTAATTTCAGGCTTGAGCGTCGAGTTAGAAATGGTGACGTTTTCGTAAAATTCCGGCACCGAACCGTTCCACGAGCCGCCCGACCGGAAGGTCTGCGCTAATTGGTAAGGATCGGCGTCGTTACCCACCTGCGCCCACGACGCCCGTACCTTGCCGAACGACAGAACGCTGCTCTGAATGCCCAGCAGGTCGGTCAGCACCGCCGATGCCGATACCGAGGGATAAAAGTAGCTGCGGGCGTTGCTCGGCAGCGTCGACGACCAGTCGTTGCGGGCCGTTCCGCTCAGGAACAGCGAGTTGCGCCAGCCGAACTCCGCCGACCCGAACAAGCTGTTCATCTGCGATTTTTGGATGGTACTTTCAACGGCGTTCTGGCTTACGTTGGAGTTCGACAGGTTATAGAGGCCGTCCACGACCAGTTCACCAACGTACGTATAATTACGCTTGTAGTAATTTAATCGCTGAATGGCGCCAGCCTGCACGTTGGCCGTAATCTGGCTCGTCAGCGCCTTGTTGAAGGTAAAAATGATGTCGTGGTTGGTTTCCTGCCGACGTAAAACTTCTTCGGAATAACGGCCCGGCGTGGCACTGCCATTACGAACCCGGGCGAAGTTCACCACATTAGCCCGCGTGTCGGTCCAGATGTCGGTGCCCGTGCGAGCCAGTACGCTCAGGTACGGCAGAATCTGGTAGTTCAGTGCAATGTTGCCCACCAACCGGTCTTTTTCGTTGGTATACGGCAACAATTCCGATGAGTAATACGGGTTCGTGAAGAACGTGTGCTGCCAGTTCGGTGGGTCGTTGTCGGCGGGTCGGCCGGCCACCGCCCGCTGAATGTGTACGCCCGTGTAGTCGCGCCAGTTCCGAATTTTGGTCCAGTCTGTTTGGCGGTGCGCCCAGATGAATTGCTGCCCTTCCTGGTAGCCCCGGTTACCGCCCGATTTTACATATTCGGCCGATACCGCCACGTTTAGTTTCGGCGTGAAATTGTAGGCGGTATTGAGTTTGAAGTTGTTCCGGTAAAAATTATTGAAGTACATGATGCCGTCCTGCGTCAGCCGCCCGACCGACATGCGGAAACTGCCTTTATCATTACCGCCCGACAGCGCTACGCTGTTGGTAAAGGTTTTGCCGGTTTGCCAGTAGTCGTCCCAGTTGTTAGAAGCGGGCGTCAGCGGGGCGACTTCCGTGCCACTCCACCAGTGCCGCACCAGGCGTCCGTCCATTGGCGAACCCCAGCTTTCGTCGGTGCCTTCGGTGCCCGTCAGCGGGGCTGTTGGATACACGGCGCGGTACTGCGCGATTTCGGCCGGATTGGTTATAGCCCCGCTCCAGCCATCGTTGTACCAGGTCCGGTAGCCGTTGCCCCCGCCGTAGGTATTCTGGAACTGCGGCTCAATGAACGGCCGCTCCATCTGAAAGTTAGAATTGATTTCGATGCCGATGCCTTTCGTGCCTGAACCGTTCTTGGTCGTCACGATAATGACGCCGTTGGCCGCCCGCGAACCGTACAGCGCGGCTGCGTTGGGGCCTTTCAGAACGCTGATGTCTTTGATGTTGTCGGGGTTAATTTCCGACAAGCCCCCGCCAAACTGTTTTTCCGACGCTTTGTCCGCGTTTGAAGTGCCACCCTGCTGAATGGGAACGCCATCCACGACGATGAGCGGCTGGTTGTTGCCCGATATGGAAGAAGCTCCCCGAATCTGAATGCCCGAACCACTGCCGGGTCCGCCGTTGCTGCTGATGCGCAAGCCCGCTACCTTACCCGACAGGGCGTTGGCCACGTTGGTGGCCCGCGCTTCGGTGAGCGCGGTTCCTTTAATCTCCTGGACGCCGTAGCCCAGTGACTTAACCTCTTTTTTCACCCCGAAAGCCGTTACGACGACTTCAGAAAGCGACCGAATGTCGGAGCGCAGGGTGTAATCCAGCGTCGAGCGGTTGCCCACCCGCATCTCATCGGTCGAGAAGCCGATGGAACTAAAGGTAACGACGGCATCGTCGCCGGGAACGCTGAGCGTAAATTTACCTTTCGCGTCGGTGGTGGTGCCAATGGAGGTGCCTTTGAGCACGACGTTAACGCCCGGCATCGGTCCTTCTTCCGACGTAACGGTACCCGTTAACAAGCGGTTTTGCGCCTGAGCCGACAGCCCCGCACAACACCAGAACAGCACATAAATGAGTAGTCGTTTTCGCATGGTAATCAAAGTAGAGTTAAAGCGACTGCCTGCGCCCGGCCGTCCGGGCGATGCCGAATACTGGCCGCCCGATTCCGAACCGCCCGAATCAACCGGGCGCAACGCAACTGCCCTCGCCAGCCATTTGGCCCGCGGGTGAAACACAGAGATAAATGCAGTAGAAAAAAGTACGCGTTGGCTGCTCCGGCCAAACACCGGGCAGTCCTGCTTATAAATGAGCGTTCCCCAGCCATCAGCCTGTACGGCTGTAACTCAGGTAAACCCATGACCCAATCCCTTGATGGTGGTCAAACGGAGTTGGAAATCAACCACCTGCTCCACAAGTGCGGCCAGTGAGCAGACGGTGTATGAAGATTGTTCTGTTGTACTCGAAATAATAGTTCAAATATAGGTATTTATGATAAAGTCCAAATACTATTCTGATATATTTTGCTTCAACCTATACTAAATTTCAAAAAATTAAACTTTACCAAAATATAATCTAAATTTCTCGATCAATTTTTTCTTGCTTTAATACAAATTACTATTCATTAGCCGCATGTACAGGCTTCTGTTGTTTCTTTACGAGTTGATACCCAATTTTGGACAATTTTTCTCATCTAATCATTAATTCACTAACCTTAATATGCCGTCATTTGTACGTAATCTATTGCTACTGTTGCTCACGTTGACCGGCGCGTACGCTCAGGATCGCACGATCACGGGCAGCGTCACCTCGGCGGACGACAACACGCCTATCCCCGGTGCCAGCGTGGTTGTTCGGGGTACCACGCGCGGTACTACAACCGACGCCAGCGGCAACTTTCAGATTCAGGCGACTAAAGGCCAAAGCCTGCGCATCAGTTTCATTGGGACTACCACGCAGGACATAGCCATCGGCAGCGCAGATGTTCTTAACGTCAAGCTGAAATCCGAAGCAAATGCGCTGAACGAGGTCGTCGTGACGGCCTTGGGTATTTCGGTGGAAAAACGGGGATTAGGCTATTCGGTGCAGCAAGTGAAAGGAACGGATCTGGCTCAGACGCAACGCGAGAACTTTCTGAACGCGCTGAACGGACGAGTTGCCGGGGCCATGATTACGCCTACGAGCGGCAACCCCGGCGCATCGACCTCTATTATGTTGCGGGGCATCAGTTCCATCGGTGGCAACAACCAGCCCCTGTTTGTGGTCGATGGGTTGCCGATTTCCAACAACACCTTTAATCAGACGGCATTGGTTTCGGATTCGCCCAACCGCAATAACGACTACCAGAACCGGGCCGCCGACATAAATCCTAATGATATTGAAAGCATCACGATTCTGAAAGGCCCCGAAGCGTCGGCCCTGTACGGTATCGACGCGGCTTCGGGGGCCATCATCATCACAACCAAAAAAGGAACCACCGGACGCGGGCGCATCACCTACGATAATAATTTCCGATTTGAAAACGCGTACCGGTATCCGGAGTTTCAAACGACTTTCGGGCCGGGCGACAACGGTTCCTTCACGACACCGACGCGCAACTATTTTGGACCGCGCTACCCATCGGACGTGGCGAAGTTCGATAATATCGGCAACTTTTTCCAAACGGGCGTTACCAACCGGCATAACCTCAGTTTGGAGGGCGGCAACGACCGAACGACGTACCGCCTGAGCACGGCCTACACCGATCAGACCGGTGTAATCCCCGTTACGCAGTTCAAACGTCTGTCGGTGCGGCTCACGGCCTCGACTAAACTAAACGACAAACTCGAAGCCACCGGCTCGCTGAACTACATCACAACGAACAACATCAAGGCAGGTAAAGGAAACGGCAGTACCCTGCTGGCGCTGCTATACTGGCCCACAACCGACGACGCCCGCAACTACCTCAACAGCGATGGTACGCGACGGCGTCTGAACATCAACAGCGACGCGCAGGACATTGACAACCCGTTTTTCGACGTGTACAAAAACAAGAACAGTGACCGGAACAACCGCATTCTGGGTAACGTCTCGCTGAATTATGACGTAGCGCCCTGGCTGAGTCTGAAGTCGATTACGGGCGTCGACGTGTACTCAACCATCGGCAATCTGCTGTTTCATCCGCAGTCGAACCGGGCGTTTTCGCAGCGGGGCAGCATCGAGAATTTCACAGAGGTAAACGAGCAGTTCAACGGGCAGTTCCTGGCAACGGCGAAAAAACAGTTCGGTAAAATCGGCACATCGCTGCTGCTGGGGTCGTCCATTGAAGACCGGCGCAACAACGTCGATGCCGTGCGCGGTGAGCAATTCTACGAACCGGATTTCAACGGAATCAACAACACGCCCCCCACCACGCAACGAGCCAAAAACACGCTGACGCGCCGTCGGTTGCTGGGTGCGTTTGGGCAGTTAACGCTGAACTACGGTGACGTGCTGTACCTGAACGTGACGGGCCGCAACGACTGGACCAGTACGCTGCCCATCGAAAGCCGCTCATTCTTTTATCCATCCGTAACCACCAGCTTCGTGCTCACCGAACTACCCGGTTTGCAGGGTGGCAAAGTGCTGTCGTTCGCCAAGCTGCGGGCGTCGTTTGCTGAAGTGGGGAAAGACGCGCCCGCTTACCAGACCCAGTCGAATTTAACGGCGCAGGTAACAACGGGCGGGGGGTTGGCCAATGGCTTCTTTGGCGGCAACCCGTTCCTGCGGCCCGAACGGACCCGTTCCTACGAAGTAGGTACGGATTTGCGGTTCTTCAACGGACGGCTAACGGCTGATGTAGCCTATTATAATCGGTCGGCGGTGGATCAGATCACGGCCCCGCGCCTGAGCTACGGTACGGGTTTCATTCTCCAATACATCAACAGCGGCACCATCGAAAACCGGGGTGTCGAGCTACAGTTAGGCGCTAATCCGGTGCGCCGGAACGACTTCAACTGGGACGTGCTGCTGAACTTCGCCCGCGTCACCAGCACCGTCAAAAGCCTGCCCGCCGACCAGACGGAGTTTTACCTGTCGGATACGTGGCTCTACGCCAACGTGCGCAACAGCCTGTTCGTGGGTCAGCCCGCCACCACGTTCGGCGGCTTCGACTACGTCCGCAACAACCGGGGCGACATCCTGATTAACCCCACCACGGGTTACCCCATCAAAACCACAACGTTCGTTCCCATTGGCGACCGCAACCCCGATTTCATGGTTGGTCTGACCAACACCTTCCGGTACAAAAACTGGAACCTATCGGCCCTGCTGGACATTCGCAAAGGGGGTGACGTGTTTAACGCCAACGAGTTGTACTTATACACGACCGGGCTGAGCAACCGGACGCTCAACCGCGAAACGCCCCTCATAGTACGTGGGGTACTGCGCGACGGCCGCGAAAACACCGACACCCCGACACCGAACACCATTCAGGTGACGCCGAGCACCCGCAACGATTTTTACAATGCCGCTTACGTAGAGTCCGATTTCATCGAGAAAGACATTAGCTGGATGCGGTTGCGCGACGTGACGCTTTCGTACACCTTTCCGCAGGCAATGCTTAGCCGCCAGAAGGTAGTGAAAGACGCCAGCGTATTTTTCACCGGTACTGACCTGTTTCTGCTCACGAACTACACCGGGGCCGACCCGGCCGTGAATGGTTTGAACGCATCGACAGGCGGCAGTGGCGCAGCCGGTTTTGACTTCGGTACGATAGCCGCTCCGCGTGGCTTGTCGTTCGGCCTACGCGTCTCTCTTTAATCGCCTTGTGCATCTCCTTTATCTGCGTGAATCTCTGTGTAACAACTATTTCGCAGAGATTCACGCAGATAAAGGAGATACGCAGAGGTCATCCTGAAACAAACACCATGAAAAAATACGCCCTGATCGCTACGCTCTTTCTCGGACTGAGCAGTTGCAGTGACTACTTAGACATCAACAAAAATCCCAGTACGCCCCAGGTAGCTTCGGCTCAAGTGGTGCTCCCGTCCATGTTCGCGCAGATGGCGCGGGGCGACCAGTTCGACAGCCGGTACGTGGGTCAGTACGTTCAGAACTGGGCCAACACGGGCATTGCCAACCTCTACGACCGGCACGGGTATAACGTGGGCACCGATCAGTTGGCCGAAAAATGGCGGTCGCACTACTTCGGTAACGGCAAGAACCTCGACCTTATCATCACCGATGCTCAGGCCACTAACCGCCCGACCTACGCTGGTATTGCGAAGGCAATCCGGGCGTGGAGTTTGCAAACGACGACCGACTTCCACGGCGACATGATCGTGACGCAGGCGTTCGAGTTTGGTCGGTATTCGTACGACTTCGACCCGCAGGAAGTGGCGTACGCCGAAACGGTGCGGATAGCCAACGAAGCCTTAGCCGACTTAGCCCAAGACGATGCGCTTTCGCCGGGTACGCTGGTGCGCTCCGATTTGGTATACGCCGGTGACCGCGCCAAATGGACCAAATTCGTATATGCCGTATTGGCCCGCAACGCCCACCACATCAGCAACAAAGCCAGCTACAGCCCCGACAAAGTTATCGAGTACGTGGATAAGTCATTGGCCAGCAACGCCGATAATTTGCTGGCCCCCATGACCGGCTCCAACACGGACGACGCCAACTTTTTCGGACCGCTGCGCAACAACCTCGGCGTTTACCGACCAACGGTTTTTGCCATGAGCTTGGTGGATGGCACGGTCTTCGGCGGGGCGGTCGATCCTCGTCAGGGGCTGCTATTCAACGCATCGGCCGACGGCGTGTTTCGGGGAATTTTGCCGGGGCAAGGTGACCCGAACATCAGCACCTCGCCCCGCTTCATCCCGACGTTTTGGGGCGGCACCACGGCCATCAACTCCGGTACGGGCCGAGGACTGTTCCGTGACAACGCACCCTACCCTATCATGACGTACACAGAATTGCAGTTTATCAAGGCCGAAGCCGCCTTCCTCAAGGGCGATAAGGCCACAGCCTTTGCCGCGTATCGCAAAGGAATCGAAGCCAGTCTCGACCTGCTCAACACGCTCGAAATTGATGTGGCCCGACGCATCACGACGGCGCAGCGCACGGCGTTTCTGGCCAGCAAAGCCGTAGCTCAAACCGCCGACCTGCTGACCATCAACGACATCATGCAGCAAAAATACGTCGCGCTCTATGGTCACGGGATTTTGGAAACCTGGGTCGATATGCGCCGGTATCAGTACAGCAACACGGTTTATGCCGGCTTCACGCTGCCGACTACGTTCTTCCCCGACAACAGCAACAAGCCCGTGCAACGCGCCCGGCCCCGCTACAACTCGGAGTACCTCTGGAACTCGGTTTCAATCGCTAAAGTAGGAGCCGACAAACCCGACTATCACACGGTTGAAATGTGGTTTTCTCAGAAGTAGACTGGTTTTTTACAATTTCACCCGCAGGGTTTCAGCCACGGGTGACTCAACCCATTCAACCCGATGCAAACCATTAAAGCAACCCTACTACCGTTTCTCGCAGCCATTACACTACTGGCGTGCGGGCCGGAGAACGACATTTTGCGCAATCAGACACCGGCGTCGGGAGCGCGGGTGAAGGTACTGCACACCATCCCCGACGGTCCCGCCATCGACCTTTTCGTGAATGACACCAAACTAAACGGCGCGGCTGTGACCTACGGAACGAATTTTCCTGGTAACGAATACGCCGTGCTGACACCCGGTTCAGCGGTGGTGCGGGTTAGTACGGTAGCATCGGGCACGGTGGTGGCCCAGACGATTCTGTCGGCAACGGCCCCAGTCGAAGCCGATAAATATTACACTGTTGCCGCTGCCGGAACCGCTGCGGCTCCTACGGCGGTGGTTTTCAACGACGACCTGAGTTTGCCCGACGCGTCGAAGGCATATTATCGCGTAATCAACTTAGTTTCGGGTGGTCCGGCAGTTGATTTCGCCATCGGAACCAGTGCACCGCTGATTACAAACGTGGCAACCGGAAAAGCGTCAGATTTTGTGGCGGTCAACCCGACCACCTCCATCAGTCCTTACTCGCTTCAGGTGCGGTCGACGGGTACGACCACGCTCATTGGCACGGCGATTGCCAACGCTACGGCTGGCGTCGGTCGCAAATACACGATTTTGGTGCGCGGCATTGCGGGCAGAATGGGAACGCAGGCTCCAACGGCGGGTCTTTATACCACCCGGTAGCTCTATCAAGTCAATGTCGAACGCGCTCCGACCCGAAAGCCGGAGCGCGTTTACAATATACAAACAGGCCAGCTTAGCGAAAATCCTCACCATTCGCTTATTCGTACATCACGACCCACCAGTTTACCTACTAATGAGGTTTCGTTATTTACTGATTCTTCTGCTTACCATCAGCCGTAACGAGTTACGCTCCCAACCGACGGACTCGACGCGAAAACAGGTCAGTATCTTCCCATTCCCAATTGTTTACTACACGCCCGAAACCCGGTTCGCTTATGGCGCGGTTCTTTCGGCTACATTCCGGTTCAACCGTGATTTTACTCTTGCCAAAGCAGATACGGCTACTCTAAATCCAAACCAGTTCAATGTACCCCGCCCCTCGAACGTGCAGTTCCTTTTGGCTTATACGCAGAACAAACAGGTGCTGCTATTTGTACCGTTTCAGGTATTTTACAATCAGAACAGATACTACGTCTACGGCGAAGCGGGCTATTACAAGTACGCGTATAACTTTTATGGCGTTGGGCAACGCGACGTGCCCGCCGAGAACTACGGGGTCAACTACCCCCGGATTCGGCTCAACGTGCTGCGCCGAATCCGATCCGGTCTCTACGCCGGGCTGCGGGGTGAGTACGAGAACTACGACATCACGCGCGTCGAACCAAGTGGGCTACTGGCGACCGGGACGGTACCGGGTGGTTTGGGAGGGCGAATGGCCGGACTTGGTTTAGGCCTTTTTTACGACACGCGGGACGTGGTTTTCTATCCCACTGAAGGCATCGTCGCCGACCTGACATACCTCGAACACGGTCGGGTTATCGGCAGCGACTTTCACTACAGCCGCTACGTAGTGGATGTCTCTTCGTACCACAAAGTACACCGCCGGGCAATCGTAGCGGTTAACTACGTCGTAAGTATGACGACTGGCGTAGCTCCCTTCAGTGCGTTGTCGCTGGTGGGCAGTGGCAGGCGGCTCCGGGGTTATTACGAAGGACGCTATCGCGATGATAATCTGGCACTGCTTCAGGCCGAGGTTCGCGTCAGCGTCTGGAAGCGACTGTCAGCGGTGGTCTTCGGCGGGGTGGGCATCTTGGGCAACGACGAGCGTTTGTTCCGGGTCGACGACCCAAAAGCGGCCTACGGGGCTGGTCTGCGCATTCGCATCAATAACGACAGGCTGAATATTCGCGCCGACTACGGGTTTGGCAAGCAGTCTACCGGGCTGTATCTGACCCTAGGCGAAGCGTTTTAAGTTAATGTAAAATGAATAATGAGTAATGGATAATATGGTAAACCAGCGAGGGTAATACTTCATTCAGAGCGCATTATTCATTGCTCATTGATCATTATACATTTTTCAAAAAGTGACTCTCAGCATCGTCATACCCACGCTCAACGAAGCCGATACAATCGGCCAGCTTGTCGCTGACCTGCAAACTCATGGCTCCAACAGTCTGACGGACTTGTTGGTGGTGGATGGTGGCAGCACCGACAGCACCGTTGAGCAGGCGCGGCACGCCGGTGCGCGGGTGGTTGTGTCGCCCCAGCCCGGACGGGCTAATCAGATGAATTACGGAGCCACCCGCACGTCGGGCGATGTGCTTTACTTCGTGCACGCTGACGTGCGGGTCCACCCCGATTTCATAAACGACATCAGGCAGGCGATCACCGATGGGAACGACGCGGGCTGCTACCGCTTCCGCTTTGCATCGTTGCACCCGCTGCTGCGACTGAATAGTTACGGCACCCGCTTTCCGGGTATCATGAGTCGAGGGGGCGATCAGACGCTGTTTATTACCCGAACGTTTTTTGAGCGGCTGGGTGGTTTTCGGGAGCGGTACGTAATCATGGAAGACTTCGACATCATCGTGCGTATCCGCGAGATGGGTCGCTTCTGCATCATTCCTAAAGACGTGATCGTGTCGGCCCGTAAGTATGAGACAAATAGCTGGCTGCGCGTACAAGTGGCCAATCTGACGGCGTTTTCCCTGTTTTTCATGAACGTATCGCCAACCCGCATTGCCCAAACATACAGACGAATGCTGAATCACCGGGCCAACTGACGAATGAAGACAGTGCTGCTCACGGGAGCAAACGGCTTTTTGGGTGGTCATCTGTGCCGTGAATTAGTCCAGCGGGGTTATTCTGTGCGGGCGTTCGTGCGGGCCGGTGCTGACCAGCGGGGGCTGGCTGGATTACCGGTAGGTGTTTGGACGGGTGACCTCCGCGATGCGACCAGCGTGCGGGCAGCTACCGACGGCTGCGACTACGTGATTCATGCCGGGGCGCAGGCGCAGGTTAATCCGGCCCGTTCGCAGGAAGTGATCGACATCAACGTTGGCGGCACAGCGGCTGTAGTAGCGGCAGGGGTGCAGGCGAATGTGGAGCGGCTCGTGTTTGTCGGAACGGCGAATGTTTTTGGTTTTGGCACAAAACAAAGACCCGGTGATGAATCGTACCCATACATGGGTAGTCGATACGGATCTGATTATATGGATAGCAAACGGGCCGCTACGGATCTGGTATCACAGGCCGTTGGGGCAGGCAATCTGTCCGCCGTGCTGGTACATCCAACGTTTATGATCGGTCCGCTGGATTATAAAGTTACGTCAAATGCTCTGTTGCTGGCGCTATACCGACGGCAGATAGTGGGGACACCGGCGGGAGGCAAGAACTATGTTCACGTGGCCGACGTAGCCACCGCCACGGTCAATGCCCTGACAGCGGGCCGGGTGGGGGAGTCTTACATCCTGGGCAACGAGAACCTAAGTTACCAGGAAGCCTTTAAGTTGATGACATCGATCATGCATGTTCAGGCCCCAACGTTACCCATATCACCCCTTTTGGCTACGGCAATTGGGTGGGCGAGCGACATGAAGCACAAACTCACCGGCCGACCAACGGCCCTTAATTCGAGCATGACCGCCATAGCCAACGACGGCCACTATTTTAATGCGACAAAAGCACTCAATGAACTCCACTTACCTCAAACGCCCGTCCAAACTGCCATTGACGAAGCCTTTGACTGGTTCCGACAGCACGGTTACCTCTGAACACTCGAATGGCATACCGGCAACTCAGTTAATGCCAACACCGGCAGACCAGGAAACTACGCGAACACCATTTTATGGTCAGTCGGGGTTTTTCGCTGGCAAGGTGGCCATTGTCACCGGTTCTGAGTCGGGAATTGGTCGGGAAACGGCCCGTGAGCTTTGTAAACAGGGCGCGTATGTAGTGCTCAATGGACTGAATACCGACCGGCTGGAGCAGACCCGGCAGGCATTCCAGCAGGCAGGCTATCTCGTGGTAAGCTGCGTAGCCGACGTGACCAACTATAGCCAGTGTGAAACGCTGATTGACACCGCCGTTCAAACGTATGGCCGCATCGACATCCTCATTACCAATGCCAGTATTTCGATGCGGGCTTACTTCGCCGATCTCGCGCCCGACGTATTCCGGCGTGTGTTGGACAGCAACGTCTGCGGGTCGGTTTATCCCCTCAAGGCCGCCCTTCCTTATCTGACCAAATCGGCGGGCGTGGTTACGTTCATTTCCAGTATCTCAGCCCTGAACGGAATGCCCAGCGGCTCGGCCTACTGCGCGGGGAAAGCCGCCCTCTCCAACCTAACCCACACGCTTAACCTCGAACTGCACGAAACGGGCATCCGCTTCGGCGTCATGCATCTGGGGTTCACCCAAAATGACACGGACAAACGCGTGCTCGACGCGGCTGGTCAGGCGGTGCCGATTGCGTACCGAAACCCACGCTGGCAGATGACCCAGTCGGAGGTGGCGCGGGCCATTCTGAAACACATCAGGAAACGCCGGGTCAAAACGGTGCTTACGCCAACGGGGTTTCTCATCAGCTTTATGACCCGGTATTTTCCCAAAACCGGCGACCGTATCATCTTGTGGAGTATGAAAAACTGGAAGCGGTTTTACGAATGAGCTGGGCGGGGCAAGCCACTTTTTTGTTGGTTCACAATTCGCTACGTTTGACCTATGAAAAAATGAAGACCGTATCTTGGAATTACTGGCCGAAACCCTGCAACGAATGGATCAATACAGCGAGCGATTCGACAAGTGGCAGGAAGAAATAAAGCGCCTACGCGAAGAGATGAAGACCCAGCAGGAAGCCATGATGCTTCAACTGGATGTCAATTCTGCCCTGATGACCAAAATTCAGCAGCACGATGCCCGTTTGGACCGGCATGAGAACGGTATTGATCAAATGAGGGAACGTACCGAATTGATGCGGGAGAGCGCATTAGAGCAGCAAAAGGCGTATCGGGAGATGACCGAGCTGTTGCTTTTTCACAACACCGCCCTGCGGCAGAAAGGCATTCTATAAGTTGAGGTCTTCAATCTGAACGCCCCACGCGCACCGAAAATGACCCAGCGGGCAACGCGACCGGCCATGCACCCCGCAGGGTTTACAATCGAGCGGCTCCGGCGTCTGCACCACGCGCGACTCATCGGCCAACGGCCCAAATCCAAACTCCGGCACCGTTGAGCAAAAGACAGCCGTCGTCGGCGCGTTCATGGCCGAGCACAGGTGCAGCGCTGCCGAATCGTTAACGTAGTTCATAACCGCGCCTTGATGCAGGGCCGCCGACCGCATCAAGTTCATGCTGCCCGCCAGATTCACTACGCTGGCCTCCCGCTCCGACATGTTACGAATAGTTTCGCAAAACGAGACATCCGTTGGCGCACCCAGTAAATAAACGGTCATATCACGCGGCAACGTCCGAATCAGTTCGGCCCAGCGTTCGGCGGGGTATTGTTTTGTGAACCAGACTGTTGTTGGGGCAATGCAAACGTAAGGTTTGTCCTGGTACGAACGGGCAATGGCGTAGTCGTCCGCAGACGGATAGAGCTTCGGCATCAGTCGGGGGCCGTAGATTCCTAAAGGGTGCAGCAGGCCAGCATTCCGATCTACCTCGTGAATACCCGGCTCAAATCGGTGGTCAACGCGGTAGGTGAAATAGCGGGACAAGGGATTTTGTGCAAACCCGATTGTCAGTTTAGCTTTCGACAGAGCCGTCAGCAGTCCGGTGGAGCCGTAGCGCTGTAGATTGAGGATCACTCCATACTGCCGGGCACGGACAAGGGTCAAAATCCGCCACAGGTCGCGGTACTTGACGAATAGGTCCCCGGTCTTTTTCTTTTCCCAAACCAGCACTTCGTTCAGAAACGGATGCCCGGCCAGCAGGCTCTCGTTTCCTTTGCGAACCAGCACGTCCAGCAGGGCATCAGGCTGAGCGGCACGGAGTTGTTCGAGCAGAGCCGTTGCCAGGATTACATCGCCAATAAAGGCGGTTTGAATGATCAGGAACCGGGGTGGATTGGTTGCGGTTATCATCAGTAAGCCAAACGCGTCGTCGTCGACAGCGCTAATAGCATCGAATGGAAGATTACGAAGTTTATACCCTGCCCAACGGTATTCGGATTGCGCACAAACAGATTCTGCACACGCAAATTGCCCACTGTGGCATCATGCTCGACATTGGGAGCCGCGACGAACGGCCCCACCAGCAGGGATTGGCTCATTTTTGGGAGCACATGGCCTTCAAAGGTACAGAGAAACGCAAATCATACCATATCATTACCCGGTTAGAAAACATTGGGGGCGAACTCAACGCCTATACAACGAAGGAAAAGGTGTGTTTCCATGCGTCGGTGCTGGGTGTTCATTTTGAGAAAGCCGCCGAACTGCTGTCCGATATCACCTTCCACTCGGTGTTTCCAGAGAAACAAATCGAGCGGGAGCGCGACGTAATTCTGGAAGAGATGGCCATGTATTACGACTCGCCCGAAGACGCCATTCAGGACGATTTTGACGAGTTGGTTTTCCCGAATCACGCCTTAGGTGGCAACATCCTTGGCACTACCGAAACCGTCAGTTCGTTCCGGCGCGAAGACCTGCAACGGTTCATTGCCGAAAATTATGACACCCAGCGGATCGTGTTTGCGTCGGTGAGCAATTTACCCTTCAGGCAAGTGGTGAAAGTGGCTGAAAAGTACTTCCGCGACGTACCCGCCCAGCATACCAACCGAAAAAGGCAAACCCCCACCGACTACGTTCCACAACGGACCCGCGTGGAGCGACCCATTACCCAAGCTCAGTGTGCGCTTGGCCGACCGGCCTACGGCCTCACCGACCCACGGCGACTGCCGTTTTTTATGCTCGTCAACCTGCTTGGCGGGCCGGGCATGA
The DNA here is from genome assembly GCF_054779955.1 of Spirosoma arcticum. Classification (NCBI taxonomy): domain Bacteria; kingdom Pseudomonadati; phylum Bacteroidota; class Cytophagia; order Cytophagales; family Cytophagaceae; genus Spirosoma; species Spirosoma arcticum. The sequence goes on along the minus strand of NZ_BAAGXG010000004.1, from coordinate 493,438 downwards.
ACTCGCGTTTGAACTTAAATCTGCGCGAAAAATACGGTCTGGTGTATTCCATCGACGCCAGTTTTACGCCCTACTTAGACACGGGTTTTCTGGGCATTTACTTCGGCACCGATCCTAAGAAGGTCGACAAAGCGCATTCGCTGATTATGAAGGAAATGAAGCGCCTGCGCGAGCAGCCCCTGACGACCCTGCAACTGCATCAGACCAAAGAGCAGTTGGTTGGGCAACTGGCGATGGCCGAAGAAAGTAATAACAGTTTTATGCTGATGATGGCCAAAAGTCTGCTCGACATCAACCGGGTAGAAGCGTTGAACGATATTTTCAGCGACATCAAAGCCGTTACGGCCAGTCAACTGCAAACCCTGGCTCAGGACGTTTTTGTGGAAGACCAGTTCAGTTCGCTGACGTTTGTACCGGAAGAGAAGTAGTCAGTTAGTCGATGAGTTGGTCAGTCGGTGAGTGGCTGACGCATGCTGTTCTTTTGCGTCAGCCACTCACCGACTGACCAACTCATCGACTAACTGACTACTTTCATGACCCTCCAAGACGCCCAAACCACCGTCGATACCTGGATCAAAACCGTTGGAGTTCGCTACTTCAGCGAACTGACCAACATGACCATCCTTACCGAAGAGGTTGGCGAAGTGGCCCGCATTATGGCCCGGCGCTACGGTGAGCAGTCCGAAAAAGAGTCGGACAAAGACAAAGACCTCGGCGACGAACTGGCCGATGTCCTATGGGTGCTCATCTGCCTCGCCAACCAAACCGGTGTCAACCTCACAGAAGCCTTTCAAAAGAACTTAGAGAAGAAAAACATCCGCGACGCCACCCGGCATCTGGACAATGAGAAGTTGAGGTAAACGTACCACGGTGCTTCAGCCCGTGTAGCCGAAGGCTAACTTCGTGGTGACTGTTCTGTTAACATCGCTTAGCCTTCGGCTACACGGGCTGAAGCACCGTGGTACGTTTACCGCGACGACTGGCTCAAATAACCTGATCCGTAATAGAATTCCACGCGCTGCGTCCGGCCGTCTTTATGCTTCACAAGTCGAAAAACTTCGCCTGGTTTGGCGGGTTGTGGTTTGATTGATTTTTGTGGTTTCAGTAATTGCACCGGGCCGTTGTTGTTCGAAAGCAAATACACGATTTCGTTGCCAGTCGAAAGGGCCGCGAGGGCTTTGGCATCTCCGTCGGCGTGAAGGCCGGTCATCTCTGGCGCCACCGCCCGGAAGTGTCCCCGGCCATCGCCCAGCAACACACACCCGCGCCCGGCATCGTGCCAGCCGGAGTACGTCTCCGATGCGTAGGAATTTCCCGTTAACAGTGCATCAGGCAGGCCGTCGCCGTTAAAATCGCCGGTTTGCATCCCAAAAACAGGAGCTACCTGTGCTAATCCGGGCAGCGGATGCATGGCAAACCGACCACCGCCTTTGTTTTCAAGGTAACAGCTTCGCAACTCATTTGCCCTTAGCACGGTAGCTCCGTCGAGATCGTCGCTGGTGAAAGCATCATTGAGCGATTTATCGGCGTAGGCCTGAAAGTTAGTGAAGCGTTTGCGTGAGAACGTCGGCATCTGATCGTTCAGCACGTCGCGGATGGGTACAATGTGTTGGCCGCCCTGCAAATACTGCGTCAGAATAGGGTCGATTTGGCCATTGCCATCAAAGTCTTTGGCGTAGACTTGCAACGGCTCCTTCTCCGAAACGCGATAGCGGGTATTTAGGCCAAGATTACCAGCGAGGTAATCAATGTCACCATCGAGGTCAAAGTCGGCCCCGGTGAGCGAGTTCCACCAACCGGACAAGGGCTGATCAGTACCAGTTTTCAGGGATTCTATCGTAAATTTCCCGGCCGTATTTTTCAGCAGCGTGATCGGCATGAACTCCCCAGCCAGCAGCAGGTCCGGGTCGTTATCGTTGTCATAGTCCGTCCAGAGAGCCGCGCAAACCATACCCGCGTGGCGAAGGCCGGGCGCGAGTTGATCGGTAACGTCGGTGAATTTTCCCCGGTCATTACGCAGTAGATAACACCTCGGAGCCATTGGATATCGGCCTACGTTCACCCGACCGGCGCGGAACAAATCCAGATCGCCGTCACCGTCAAAATCGGCCGCTACGACGCATGAACCGGATGACGTAGTGGGTGGCAGCACGTTCTGCGTCCGGGTGAGTTTGCCCGTCCCGTCATTCAAATACAGCCGGTCCTGATAAATACCGCTGCTGTCGGGCAGGCGACTGCCGCCACTAACGACGTATAAATCGGGATCGCCATCGCCGTCGGCATCGAAAAACAGCGATCCCATGTCTTCCAGATCATTGGCACCCTGCACCCGTTCCTGAAACCGGCCCGGACTGGTTTGCAGAAACAGGCTCCGCGTTTGCCCCGGATCAGCCCCCACAAACACGTCGTCTAACCCGTTTCCGTCGGCATCGGCAATGGCAATGGCAGGGCTGTTTTTAGCGTAAACCTGGGGTAGCAAGGGTGTCCGCTCAAAATCGTTCAGTGGGGATTCCTGGTGCCGAAATGTCAACCCGATGGTTGTTGCATCGGCTGTTATAAAGAGTTTGGGGGCCGTGGGGGGCACGGGGGGAGAAGTCGCCGTAGGTTTGTATGAAATCTCATGCAGCCGGTCGACAGTCAATTTTCCCACCGCCTGATAGGTCCCATCGGCCCAGCGCACCTCAACCGTGGCATCGGTGTGCTTGCCTAACCCGACATGCACAAACGGCTCCACCGACGATGCATACCCGCGAACGGGATGAGCCGCTACGGTTTGCGTCATTCCATCGGCCGTGCGCACCCGAACTTCGGCTCCCAGTCCACGCGCATCGGCGGGTAAGTGCAACCGCAGCCAGTGCTTATCGACGGGTTTACCGGGCCAGTTTGTTTCGTTCCTGTATAGGCCCGCTTCATCGTCCATGTTGTTGATAACCAGATCCAGATCACCGTCATTGTCGAGGTCGGCGTAGGCGGCTCCGTTGGAAAACGTTGGCTCACCAAATCCCCAAGTCTCGGATTTATCGGCGAACGTGGGCAGAGTAGCACCGACTTGGCCCGAGTCACTGGACTGCACGTCCCCCCCTGTATTTCGGTAGACGTAATTGTGCAGTTTGACATCAGGCAGTTTATACAGCTCCGCGAGTGACTTACGCCCAAAATCACGGTCACCTGATCGGCCAAAGCTCGACGCCGAACTGTTGAGGTAGGCCACATAATCGAGATTCGTAATGTCGCGCCGGTAGCCGTTCGTGATGAACAGGTCTTTCCAGCCGTCGTTGTCCAGATCGGCCAGCAGCGGTGCCCAGCTCCAGTCGGTGCGGAACACACCCGCCAGTTGCCCAACTTCACTAAAGGAGTTTTCTCCCATGTTCAACTGGAGCGTGTTTCTAACGTACTCATCCTGGTAGCCCTGCTGTCGGGCGAGGTGGAAAAACTCCCAGTTGGTTTTAATAAGCATCATTTTCTGACGGGCGTTGGTTTCGGGCAACATATCCACCACCATCACGTCGGGTCGGGAATCGTTATTAACATCCTGAATGTCAACACCCATGCTGTTGTAGCTGGTGTGTTTGAAATAGGCAGCCGCCCGGTCCGTGAACCCTGCGCGTGAATCATTACCCCCATTATTCACATACACGACATCGTTGGACAAAAAATCATTGGCGCAGTAGACATCCGGCCAGCCGTCCTGATTAATATCGGCGATGGTCAGGCCCAGTCCATAACCTTCTTTGAGAATACCAGCCTCGCGGGAAACATTCTTAAAGAGCGAATCGGACCGCCGAAGCGGAGTGAAAGAGCGAGAATATGAATTCGATTCGTCAGCCGCTCTTTCGCTCTTTAATTCCGCTTCGGCGGTCCGATTCGCTCTTTCTGTTGTCATATTACGATACAGCCGGTCCGTACTCAGACCTTCGCCGTTTATGCGCTTTGGGCGAATGGTATTGCGGCCGGTGCGTTCCATCGCGTTGTTCAGGATGTAGCAGTCGAGGTCGCCGTCGCGGTCGTAGTCGAAAAAGGCAGCCTGCGTATTCATGCCGCTGTCGTCCAGGCCGTACTCGTGCCCTAATTCCCGAAAGGTCGGCACGGCACCAATTTTCCTTGACGTATTGATGAACAGCAGGTTATGCCGAACGGCGCGATTTGTATCGCGCCCGGCAACGCTCACGTAAATGTCGGGCCAGCCATCCTGATTCACGTCGGCTACCGACACGCCCGTACACCACGCCCTGGTGGTGACGCCTGCTTTGGCGGTTACGTCATCAAAGCTAAAATTGCCTCTGTTGAGATATAGTCGGCAGGTGACGTTGTTGCCCGCAAAAAACAAATCCTGCTGACCATCGCGGTTGAAGTCGCCAACGCCCACGCCCGCCCCGTTGTACATGGGATCGTAGGTATTGGCGTTGAGCGTGTCGTTCTCGAAGGGCTGCATGGCGTTGTTGAACGTAACGCCGGATTCGGTAGAGCGGATTGTTGTAAACAGAGCGTCAGCGGCACGGTCAGTTTTGCAGGCCGACAGCGTGCTGACCAGCGCAAACACAAACAAAACGCGGGCTGACATGGATACTAATTGAGCTGACACAATAGCAGTATAGAAAGAAGAAATGGTAAAAATACGGCGAAAACACCGGATGTTTGTGAGCAGATTATCGTAGCTTTCGTACTGCATTTCGTAACCCGCTGACTGTGGACGGCTTATTCAAGTATCATCAGGCGTCGGACGCCAAAATTTGGGACGACTTCCTGCTCGGCAGCAAAGATGCCTATTCGTTTATGTATGAAAAGTACGCCCGTGTGCTCTACAATTACGGCTACAAAATTGCCCAGAATCGCCAGTTGACCGAAGACTGTCTGCAGGATTTATTTCTGACGATTCTGGAAACCCGTGAGCGCCTGAGCCATACCGATTCCATTAAGTTTTACCTGATGCGCTCACTCCGGCGCGATATTGTTCGCAAACTCAACGGCGGTACCCGACTGACCGGGCAATGGCTGGGGCAACACCGTTCGTTAGACGACCACGACGTCGATTTCAGGGTTGAGTTTCAGTATGAGCCAACCTGGCTCGATTCGCAGATCAGCAAAGAGCGCTCGGAATCCATTTTGCGCGAACTCAATCAACTGCCCGCCCGGCAAAAGGAAGCCCTTTTTCTGAAGTTTTTCGATAACCTCAGCTACGAAGAGATTGCCGGTATCATGGGCATCGAAACCACATCGGCCTACAAAGTTATCTACAAAGCCATCGCTGCCCTCCAAAAACGAATGCCGGTAGATTTGCTGGCGGTGCTTTTAGTTTGTGGTTTGTAGTTGGCTGACGTTGGTATGTTGACGCGTCAGCCAACCACAAACTCATTTGTTTCTATCACTTTCCCCTTAATTATTTTTCTCTTTCCGAGGGATAATTCACTGAGTAGTTTTCTTATGGTGGTATCTGAATACTGCCACCGCATGAGTAATCACTACCCCAACTTTACCAGCCGCGATTTTGTACTGGATGATGCGTTCCGCCGATGGGTACTCCAGCCCAACGAGCAGAGCATGACCTTCTGGCACACGTTCATGCTCAATCACCCGGCACAGCAGGCAACCGTTGACGAAGCGGCTTCGCTTCTCCTTCACCTGCGGGCTAATTACGACAATCTCACCGAGGCCAGTCAGGTGCGAATTGGGCAGGTGCTTAAACAGGCAGCGCTGGAACAGCAAATTGAAACGCCGGTTCTTCCGTTAACGGCCCGCCGGGGTACTCACGTCTGGCGCATGGCTGCGTCGCTGACGGGTGCGCTCCTGATTATGGGCGGGGCGGTTTGGTACGGGCTGCGGTCCGGCCAGCAACGTATCCATACGGCTTTTGGCGAAAACCGAAGCGTAACCCTGCCCGACGGATCAACGGTGCTGCTCAACGGCAACTCAACGCTCACCTTTGCCACCAACTGGGACGATGTCAATCGCGAGGTGTGGCTCGACGGTGAGGGTTATTTTAAGGTAGCTAAAAGACGGCATACAAGCGGGCGGACAGGCGTTCCGGTTAAGTTCGTGACTCACACCCCAACCTTGGACATTACCGTGCTGGGTACTCAGTTTAACGTCAACACGCGCCGGGGCGGTACGGCCGTGATGCTGGTAGAAGGCCGCGTTCAATTAGCCAAACCCGGCCAGCTTCGGCCCGGCCGCATCATTGAGATGAAACCCGGACAGTTGGCGTCGACCCTGCCGAATATCGAAAAAGTGGTCGTTCAAACCGAAAAGCCGCAACTGCACACATCCTGGACACAGCACGAGTTTGTGTTTGAGAACACGGCACTGACCGACATTGCCCAGCAACTCCGCGATACCTACGGCGTAAACCTTATTGTTGAGGATACCGAATTAGCCAACCGTCGTTTTACGGGAAATTTGTCAAACCAAAGCATTGAAACGCTGCTGACAACCCTCGCCATCACCTTCGACCTCAGCGTCCGGCACGATGGCGACCGGATTGTTCTGCAACGAAACCCCCAATAAACCAATATCCTATGAAAAATAAGTATATCTCTCTTTCCATGCTGCTGGTGGGAGTCGGCGTTTACGTACTGCCGCAATCCGCTGACGCACAGCTACTAACCCGCGCTCAGACGACTTACGAAGGCACGGCGTATCGTCAGCAAGCTGCGTCCGACGTGCGCCAGCGGTCACGGTCGCTGAAAAAAGCCCTTGCGGGTGTTGAAAAGCAATTCAACGTTAATTTTGCGTATGACGAACAACTGTTGACCGGCCGCCTGACAGAAATCGACGTAAATGGGCTTTCGCTCGATCAGGCACTGACGCAGCTCATCGAAACGCAGGGGTTGCGTTATCGGAAGGTAAATGACAATCTGATTGCGATTCAGGCAGCACCCTTAAAAAACGCTGATCTGGCAGTCAGTTCTTCAATGGCCAGTTCAGCCATCGAGTCAGGCCGGGAAACGACCTCCGAAGCCCCGCGGGCCAAGCGCATATCCGGCCAGATCACTGACGAAAATAATGCCGGGCTGCCCGGTGCGAACGTCATTGAGAAAGGCACCCAAACCGGCACCACCACCGACGCCAGCGGCAACTTCGTCCTGAACGTATCGGACGGAGCCACCACGCTGACGGTTTCGAGTGTGGGCTACATCAGTCAGGAGATAGCCATCGGCAGCCGCACGACGATCAACGTGAAGATGGCCCCCGACAACCGGACCTTGGACGAAGTCGTCGTGGTGTCGTACGGTACGGTGAAGCGGTCGAACCTGACCGAAGCCGTCAGCATCGTCAATACGGTGGAAGCCAAAAAAGTACAGGCCGCGTCGGTCGTTGACCAGATTCAGGGGCGTGCACCCGGCGTTACGGTAGCGTCGGCGGGCGGTGCGCCGGGTGCTACCGCCAGCATCAAAATTCGCGGGTCGAGCACATTCGGTTCCAATCAGGACCCGATTTACATCATCGACGGGGTCATTATAGGCAGCGCTGCCGCTGACTTCAACCCCAACGACGTGGAAACCATCACGATCTTGAAAGACGCAGCCGCCACCGCGCTGTACGGCTCGCGGGGCATGAACGGAGCCATTGTCATTACGACCAAACGGGGTAAAGCGGGGAAACCCTCCATCGAGTACAGCGGCTACTACGGCGTCCAGAACATTGCCAAACGCTTGCCGCTGGCGGGCCGGGAACAGTACATCCGCACCTGGACGGCCGCGTATCAGAATGGGGGTCAGCCCGTACCAGATTTTGGCGCGGGGGGCTACAACACCGACTGGCAGGAAGAACTGATTAAACCCGGCGCCATCACCGACCATAACATCAGCATCGCCGGGGGATCCGATAACGGAGGCAACAAATCGAACTACCGAATTTCCGGGGGTTATTTCGCGCAGGACGGCACCATCATCGGGCCAAATTTCAAGCGGTACTCAGGCCGGGTGAACGCAGGCACGACGCGAGGCAAATTCAGCATCGGCGAATCGTTGTACTTAGCCTACATCCGGGACAAACAGGTGAATGGCCAACCCTTTGATAACGTCATCCGGATGCCGCCCACCATCCCCGTGTTTGATGCCAATAACCTGAGCGGCTACGGATTTGGGGGCACCAACAACCCAACGTTTGGCACCAACCCGATTGGTCAGCAGTTGAAGGACGACCGGGTCGTTGACAGCTATAAATTGCTGGGCAATATTTTTGCCGAATACGCTATTCTGCCCTGGCTAACCTACCGCCTGAGCTTAGGGCTGGACTTCGCTCTGTACCAGAACAAGTACTTCCAGCGGCCCGGTGCGCTGAGCTACAACAGCCCCAACACGCCGTACGGCATTCTGGAGGACATCAATGGCCGATTCTTCAACACGCTGGTGGAGAACACGCTGAGTGCCAACCGGACATTTGGCAAACACACCATCAGTGGGCTGGTGGGGTACACCCGGCAGCGCGACAACCAGAACGAAGTGTTTGCCCGCACGGAAGGCATCGTCGGAGAATTTTATCAGCAAGCTGCCGGTACGCTCAATCCGCGCACCGATGGCTTCAATAACACGTCTGGCCTGATTTCGTACTTAGGCCGGGTTAACTACACCTACGCCGACAAGTATAACATTCAGGCCAATATTCGACGGGATGCATCGTCAAATTTCCCGACTAACAATCAGGTAGCTTATTTCCCATCGGTATCGGCCGCCTGGAACATCAACCGGGAGTCGTTTATGCAGAACGTTCCGGCCATTGGTGACCTTCGGCTGCGGGCCAGCTACGGATCGGTGGGCAACCAGGCCATTGCGCCGTACTCGCTGTACCCCACGATTCAGCCAAATCTGAACTACGTACTGGGGGGTGGTAATGAAATTGTAGCGGGAGCCGCTAACCGCCAGTTGCAGAACTCGAACCTGCGCTGGGAAAGCAAAACAACGACCGACGTGGGCATCGACGCTACGTTCTTCAACGGAAAAATTCAGTTGACGGCCGATTACTTCTACTCGCTCTCCAAAGACCTCTTGTTGCGGGTGCCCATCCCTATTTCGGCGGGTAATCAGGGCGATAACCCATTTGATAACCTCGGTAAGATTCAAAACAAGGGTATTGAACTGGGCCTGACCTATCAGGACAAGCGTGGTGATTTCCGGTACAGCATCAACGGGCAGATCACCAGTATCCAGAATAAGGTGCTCCAGTTGGTGCCAACCAACGGCAACCAGCCGTTGTATGGCTACGGTCAGATTACGCGAACGGCGGTAGGCGGTCCACTGGCGGCTTTTTACGTGTTCAAACAGAATGGCATTTTCCAGACCCAAGCCGAGATTGAAGCCGCCAACACGGCAAGAGATGCGACTGGCAATGTTATACCATTTCAACCGAACGTGACGCCGGGCGACGTGCGATACGTCGACACCGATGGTAATGGTATTATTAACAACGACGACCGGCAGATTGTCGGAACGCCGTTCCCTAAGTTTGAATATGGTTCTAACATCGCTGTTTCATACAAGAACATCGACCTCACCATCTTCTTTCAAGGCGTATCGGGCAACCTGCTTTTTAACCGCAGCCGTAACTGGACAGACCGCTTCGACGACGTGCAGAACGTGCGGTCAGACGTGACGTTCTGGACCGGGCCGGGCACCTCGACCACGACACCGAAACCCATTAAAGGCGACCCAACCCTGAACCCGGCCTTCAACACCGACCGGTGGGTAGAGAGCGGAGCCTACGGTCGGCTCAGGACGCTCCAGTTGGCCTACAACTTTCCAGCGCCCATGCTGACGCGGTTAAAAATGGGATCGGCCCGCGTGTACGTGAATGCGCAGAATCTGTTCACCATCACCAAGTACTCGGGCTACAACCCGGACGTAATCGGTGATGTAGGTGATCGGAACGCTCAAAATCGTGGTAATTACATTGGCCGGGGCATTGATCAGGGTAACTACCCCGTAGCGCGCACGATCAGTGCCGGTCTACAATTTAGCTTCTAACGTGAGCAATGAATTAAGGTGTATTGTCGAGATGGCTTATACACCTTATTTTGGTAAATTTGATAATCGAACGATTTCAACCAACGGTACCATACAGTATTCTCATGAACACAAAATCACTGGCCCTGACCGCCATCCTGACCGGGGGTATCCTGTTCAGTTGCAGCGAGAGCAAACTGCTCGATCAGGTCAACCCCAATCAGGCATCGACCCAAACATTCTGGAAAACGCCCGACGACGCCATTAAAGGTCTTAATGCTGCTTACAGCGGTATGCAGGATCGGCGGTGGTCGCTCTGGCAGCTGTTTCTGACCGATCTCTCCTCAGACGAAGGCTACAGCCAAAGCCCCTGGACGGACCTGGCCAACCTTGGCAAGTTTATCGTGACAAACTCTAATATTGAGATGAACCGCGAATCGTACGAAGCCGCTTATCAAGGCATCTACCGGACGAATCAGGTACTCGAAAACGTGCCGAACATCACAATGGACGCCGTATTGCAGAAGCGCATTCTGGCCGAAGCCAAGCTGATCCGCGCGTATTTTTATTACAGCATGGCCAACATCTGGGGCAACGTGCCGCTGGTGCTGACTTCGCAGCAGCCGTCCGACCGGCCCGACCAGGCCACGCAGGCGCAGGTATTTGCGCAGGTGATTAAAGACGCGCAGGAAGCCGCCGTCGATCTGCCCGAAAGTTACACGGGTCAGGATGTGGGCCGCCTGCACAAGTACAGCGCCATTGCACTGATGGGCAAGGCTCACATGCAGCAGCGCCAGTGGGCTGAAGCAGCAGCCGCGTTCAAACAGATTATCGACAAAACGCCAACGCGCTTCGACCTGATGCCCGATTTCAAGGACAATTTCACCACAGCTTTGGAGAACAATAAAGAGTCGCTGTTTGAGATTCAGTACTACGAAGAAAACCGGGCGGGCTTCCCAAACTACGACGTAGCGGGTGGTTCTGAATCGTCGGAACGGGCGCAGTTTTTTGGTTTGCGCAACACTAAAAACTTCAACGGCGGTGGCTGGTGCGACGGTCAGCCGACGAAGTGGCTCCACGACCAGTTTCTAAAGGAAAAAGACAAAGCGGGCAATGTCGACTACCGGCTCGACTATACGCTGTTCTACGGCGGTAGTTCGCTCAAGCCGTACGGCAAAACGTACGCTGAGTTTAATCAGTCGGCCGAGGGCACCGACTTTCTGGCCGACCGGGACCGGTTCTGGATCAAATACACCAATTACTTCAAAGCCAATGACAGCTACTTTTCGGGCATCAACAACCGCGTCATTCGCTTAGCCGACGTGCTATTGCTGTACGCCGAAGCCCTGAACGAGCAGGGCCAAACGGCGGTAGCTATTCCGTTTGCTAACCGGGTTCGGGCGCGGGTAAACATGGCCGATCTGCCGCTGACGTTGACGCAGGCCGCGTTTCGGCTGCAACTGCGCCAGGAGCGTGTGTTGGAACTGGCGGGCGAAACCCAGCGGTACTGGGATATGAAACGCTATGGCATCGTGGGACCGGAAGTAGCCGGAGCCGACGCAGCGACCAACAAACCCGCGAACACGGCGGACAACGACACGGATTTTAAAACGTTCGTGAAGGGCAAGAGCGAGTTGTACCCGATTCCGCTCTACGAAACCGACGCGAACACCAAGATCAAGCAAAATCCGGGCTGGTAAGAATGGTGTTTAGGTGATTGGGTGTTTACGTGTATGTGTGTCGTGGCCCGGTGCCTATACACGTAAACACTCAATCACCCAAAAAACTTTATTCTCATAGGTAAGTAATGCTCAAAACCGGTTCCGTAACGGGGCCGGTTTTTTATCGTACAAACAACGTCATGAACAAAAACCGTCTCCTGCTGCCGCTGTTGCTGGTCGTCCTGATGGGCGGACCAATGGCGTGTCGCAAAACGCCCACTTCTGGTACCACAGTTACACCGACGCCAACGCCCGTTTCCGACACGGCTACCACCTTCCGAAATCCGCTGCTGCCCGCCGGTCCTGATCCGTGGGTGATTTATCAGGATGGCTTTTACTATGTGATGCACACAACGGGGGGCAACGTGCGTATCTACAAAACCAAAAAAATGAGTCTGCTTAGTTCGTCGCAATACAGTGGCGTGTGGTCTCCCCCATCGTCGGGACCGGCCACGCGCGACATCTGGGCACCCGAACTGCACCGCGTTAATAACCGATGGTACATCTACTACGCGGCTGTGGTGGCCCCCAATACGCAACACCGGATGTACGTCCTCGAAAACGAAGCCGCCGACCCGCTCACGGGAACATGGGTCTTGAAAGGCGAACTGAAATTAGCCGATGACAAATGGGCCATCGACGGCACATTGCTACAGCAGAACGGGCAGTTATATTTCGCCTGGTCGGGCTGGGAGAACGCGGTCGACAACCGGAAGCAGAACGTTTACATCTGCAAAATGAAAGACCCCGTAACGGCCGACGGTCCGCGCGTGCTCGTTTCAGCGCCGGACTACGACTGGGAGAAGCAGGGAAACCCGGACGTGAACGAAGGACCGGAGTTTCTGACGCACGACGGCAAAGTATTTCTGGTGTATTCGGCCAGTCATTGCAGCACCGACGACTACGCCCTGGGAATACTCACCGCCAGTGCCACCGCCGACCTGACCAACCCGGCATCGTGGACCAAATCGGCGACACCCGTTTTTGGTCCAACGGCTGCCAACGGCACGTACGGTGTGGGACACAACAGCTTCTTCACCACGCCCGACAGCCGGGAGAACTGGATTTTGTACCACGCTAATCCGCAGGCCGGGCAGGGCTGCGACGACCGCCGATCGATTCGGATGCAGCGGTTTACGTGGAAAGCTGACGGCTCACCCGACTTTGGAAAGCCCGCGTCACTGACGGAGTTGCAGAAGCGGCCCAGCGGGGAGTGAGTGTAGAGCCGAATCTCTGGTTCGGCTGGTTGAAACTGATGTAAGTCGCCCGAACCCAGAACCCAGAGGTTCGGCCCTACAGTAAAAGCCCCGGCTGATAGGTATCAGCCGGGGCTTTTACTAAGTTGTGTACGTCCTACTTTTGAAACGACTTAAACACGTAGTCCCAGAGTGGAGAAGACACGCCGTAGTTGCTGTCGTGGTTTTTGTAGTGATGAACGCTATGATTAACCCACAACTGCTTGAAAAAATTCTTCGGTGGCGCGTACGCGTGGACGATAAAATGCACGGATAAATACCCGGTGTAACCGACCAGAAAACCAGGGAAGAACGCGTAAGCCGCTTCGCCCATCAGCAGGAAGAACAAGCCAAAAAACGCACCAGCTACGAAGATGGCTATTACGGGAGGCATGGCCAACCGGGTTTTATCCTTTGGGTATTCGTGGTGGACGCCGTGCATTTTGTACTGAATTTCGGCGCGTTGGGGCGTTGTTGGCGCTAAATGGTAGAGGTAGCGGTGCAGCACATACTCGAACAGCGAGAACACCAGCAGACCCGCCAGAAACAAAGTTGTGATGGTGCCCGTGCTCATATCGGTGTAGGTGAACGCGTACCAGCCTAAAAATGCGGACAGTACCACCCACATGGAAATCGGTACCATGATGTGCGTCCGCGAGAGGGCTTCCAGAATAGGGTTGTCGAACAGTTGTTTAGTGCCCGTATTCTTAGGCCGCGTCTTGCCGTGACCGGCCATTGTATGTAATTTCTCAGTCGTCGATTCCATAAAAAGAGTACGTTGGTAAATGGTATTGATGCAAAATTACGACGAAATAAGAATCGTCCGTTCGTCAGATAGTAAATTAGGTTGACTATGTTTTAACAACCTCCATCTGATCGGAAAGTTTCTCCTGCATAGCTGCCATATTGCCCTGAGGTAGTTTCTGACGAATAATCAGCCGTAGCGAGTTGTTGTAGGTCAGGTAATTAAACATCCAGTTGATGAAGATCGCAAGCCGGTTTTTGACGCCAACAATGGACATCAGGTGAACAAATAACCAGGTGAGCCACGCGAAAAATCCCTGAAATTTAAAAAAGGGCAAATCAACGACCGCTAATCCACGCCCAATAGTGGCCATAGTGCCTAAGTCGCGGTAGGTAAACTCCACCGGCGGCTCGTTGCGAAGCCAGCGCAACAAGTTCTTAGCCAGTAGTTTACCCTGCTGCATGGCGGGCTGCGCTACCTGCGGATGACCATTCGGCCATTTTTCTTCGGTCATCAGGGCTACGTCGCCAATGGCAAACACATCCGTAAAACCGGTTACCTGATTATAGCGATTCACCGTAATACGCCCGCCACGCCCAATCACGTCCGGCGGTAAACCTGCCAGCGGATTGGCCTTGACCCCAGCCGCCCAAATGAGGTTGTTGGTGCGAAGCGTCGATCCGTCGACCATGGTTACGGTGCGCCCGTCGAAATCTTTCACGCGGGTATTGAGCTTAACCTGTACGCCCAGGCCCTGCAAATAGTCGAGCGAATGTGTTTGCGACTGCACCGACATGGGTCCCAGAAGTTCGCCCCCCGACTCAATCAGGTAGATGTCCATGATGCCAAAGTCCAGTTCAGGATAGTCTTTGGGCAGTACGGTTTTGCGCATTTCGGCCAGCGTACCGCAAAGTTCAACGCCCGTTGGTCCGCCCCCCACGACCACCACGTCCATCAGACCCTCGCGCTCGTCGGCGGTTTCGACGCTCAGCGCATCCTCGAAGTTCTGCAGCATCCGGTTGCGCAGGGTAATGGCTTCTGCAACAGACTTCATTGGCAGCGCTTTCTCAATGATGTTTTGCTGGCCGAAGAAATTCGTGTCGGCCCCGGTCGCAATCACGAGATAATCGTAGGGCACCGGCCCCAGTTCGGTATCGACGGTTTTATCGGCAGTTCGCACACCGGTTACGCTCGTGATGCGGATGTGTACGTTTTTGCAGTTGCCAAACACGGCCCGCAGCGGAAACAGAATGGAATTAGCTTCCAGACCGGCCGTAGCGACCTGGTAGTAAAGCGGTTGAAATTCATGGTAATTGTGCCGGTTAATGAGCACCACCTGAAATTCCTTCCGGCTCGACAGCTTGCGGGCTAATTGCAGACCGCCGAAGCCCGCACCAACGATCACAACGCGCTTCCGGTCCGTTTTGGGTATGTTTGGGTTCATTTTTTGAATGAATAATGGTCAATGTAAAATGAATAGTGTACCGACCAGACAACCGGCGAGCAGGCTGCTCTAAATGAGTAATGTGCAATTAATAAGAGCGGGTAAACAAACAGATAGGTGTCAGTCTGCTATTCATTATACATTGAACATTACTCATTGTTCATTAATCTTATACATTGTTCATCACTCCCTGCAACACCCGCTCGTAATGGGCTTCGTAAAGGGGCAGGATACGCGATAACTCAAACTCTTTGGCCCGCACCAGCGCGTTTTGCTTGAACGTTGGCAGGTGCTCATCGTCTAAGATGTACAACGCGTTTTTCACCATGTCGGCCACGTCGCCCACGTTGCTCAGGAAACCCGTTACGCCCTGCACGTTTAGCTCGGGTAATCCCCCCGCATTCGATGTAATCAGCGGCACCTCGCAGGCTAAGGCTTCCAGCGCGGCCAAGCCAAAACTCTCGTTCTCGGACGGCATCACGAACAGATCGGCGACCGACAGCACCTCCTCAACGGCGTCTAACTTACCTAGAAACCGCACCTGATCGTAGATGCCTAATTCGCGCACGAGCCGCTCAATGCGGGCGCGTTCGGGACCGTCGCCCACGAGCAGAAGTTTGGCCGGAATCTGCTGCTGAACGTGGTGAAACATCATCACGGCGTCGTCAATGCGTTTCACGCGCCGAAAATTGGAGATGTGCACAATCAGCTTTTCGCCGTTGGGACAGATCGCTTTCTTAAAGTGCTCTTTCTTTTGCTTGTTGAAACGGCTCAGGTCGATGAAGTTTGGAATGACCTCAATGTCGCGGTGAACCTTGAAGTGGGCGTACGTGTCCTGCCGAAGATTCTCTGATACCGACGTAACCCCATCCGACTCGTTGATGCTGAACGTAACAACTGGTTCGTAAGACGCGTCTTTGCCCACAAGTGTAATATCGGTCCCGTGAAGCGTGGTGACAACGGGCACGTGGCGGCCCTGCGCCCGCAGAATCATCTTGGCCATGTATGCCGCCGACGCGTGCGGAATCGCGTAATGAACATGCAGTAAATCAACGTTCTCATTGAGCACCACGTTAACCATTTCGCTGGTCAGCGCCGTCTCATAGGGAGCGTACTGGAAGAGCGGGTACGACGGTATGTTTACTTCATGGTAAAAGACGTTTTCGTTGAAAAAGTCGAGCCGGGGCGGTTGCTGATACGTGATAAAATGAATTTGATGGCCGTTTTTGGCCAGCGCCTTACCAAGTTCAGTGGCGACTACACCACTGCCTCCAAAGGTTGGGTAGCACACAATACCGATTTTCATTCGAGTGGGAAGCCCAGGGGCCGGGAGCGGTTTTAGAACTGAACAACAAACGTACCTGAAAAGAATCCCGAAGGTGATTCTGAAGTCAGCAGGTTTGTGAGTTTATGGTTGCAGGTACGTTGCCGACGCGCTAACTAACCACAAACCAGACTACCACAGACTACGAACCCATAAAAACCCGTATTTTTAGGCAAAAAATGGTCATGGTCGCACGGCAGCCTGTTCCTTTTTCGGCTTTTGTTCTTGGTTTTCTGCGACTCATCCGGGTACAGAACCTGCTGATTGTTGTGCTGACGCAGTTTTTAGCCCGCATTTTTCTGATTGGACCCGAACCCGATGGCTCCCGTGCGGTCTGGCTGCGCATTTTGACCGATCCGACGATCTGGCTGCTTTCGTTCTCTACGGTCTGCATTGCGGCAGCAGGTTATATCATCAACGACTATTTCGATATCAAAATCGACCTTGTCAACAAACCGGAGCGGGTCGTCATTGGCCGTTACCTCAAACGCCGGGTGGCCATCGGTGCACACCAGTTGCTGAACGTAATTGGCTGTCTGATTGGCCTTTACCTGAGCAAATGGGTTTTTGTGATTGATGTCGTGTCGGTGTCGTTGCTCTGGTTCTATTCGGCCCTGTTTAAGCGGCAACCTCTGATTGGCAACGTCGTGATTTCACTGCTGACGGCTCTGTCTTTCATAGTACTGGCCGTTTACTACCGCCAAAACGCCCAGATGCTGCTTATTTACGCTTTGTTTTCGTTCGGTATTTCGCTCATCCGGGAAATCATCAAAGACATGCAGGACATCCGGGGCGACGCCCGCTTCGGGTGCCGGACGCTGCCCATCGTGTGGGGTCTGCGCCGAACCAAATACCTGCTCTACGTGCTTATCGGGTCATTTATCATGACTCTGTTTCTGATCGCTGGCTCACTCGGCAACCAGCATCTGAGTACTATTTTTCTATTGCTGCTCGTGCCTATCACCTACTTCACCTACCGGCTGGTGTTTGCCGATACCCGGCGCGATTTCGGTTACCTCAGCACACTCTGCAAATTCATCATGCTCATGGGCGTCATCAGCATGATGTGGGCGTGAAGGGAATGAATAATGCACAATGAATGACGGGCTGACTGTTCATTGTGCATTATTCATTAACCATTCGGGGCCGCCCGCGCGGTGCATTCAATACTCCGTTCCCTCAAGCATTATGAACATGAGCAGGTGTAGCGGCTATCTTTGATTTTTCACCCACTAAACCACGTTCGCTCCATGAAAACGCTGCTGATTACGCTCTTGATTTGTTCTTTGTCAACGGTCACCTGTTTAGCGCAGGACTGCTTAGGCATGACGTTTAAAAGCGGCATGAACTACGAACTTAGCACCTTCAACGCCAAAGACAAGCCCACTGGCAAAATTGTGTATCAGGTGAAAGACGTCCGGCGGGAAGGCCCGGCAACGGTGATGGACATTACGGCGCAGTTTCAGGATGACAAAGGCAAACAACAGCAGGCCTATACCATTCATTACACCTGCACGGGCGATGAACTCGTAGCCGATATGTCGGGCATGATGCAGTCGATGCAAAACAATATGAAAGACGCAGAAATGCGGCTGAAGTCGAACAAGTTGGTGTATCCAGGCAAACTGAGCGCGGGCCAGAAATTGCCCGACGGCCAGATGGAAGCCGAACTGGTCAATAATGGTAGTACCATGATGACAATGAACATGACAATGAGCAACCGGCAGGTCGAAAGCAAGGCCCCCATCACAACCCCAGCCGGGACGTTCGACACCTATAAAGTGACGTCGGACATGAATTTCGAGAATCGCATGATGGGCATTCCAATCCGGGGGACAATGCGCACGGTCAGTTACCGCGCGGCTAATCAGCTTTTCGACGTTAGGTCGGAGACGTATAACAAGACTGGCAAACTCATGGGCTATTCCCTGTTGACCAAAGCAAATTAAGTACTCCCAGTAAAAAGGTAAGTTTTCGCAACTAAGTTGCAAAAAAGAGAGTTAACGGAACGTACGATTTGTAGAAGCTTCGTAATTTTGTGCCGTGCTTATGAAAACAGACCTCTTCTCCCGCAAAGCCGATTACATTGGCATCACCGGTTCGGTGCTGTGCCTCGTTCACTGCTTGGTTACGCCGGTGCTGCTAATGACGACCGCCGTGATGCGCGATGAACACCTGCGGATTGGCTTCCTGAGTCTGGATTACCTGTTTATTGGGGTTAATATCGTAGCCGTGTATTTTGCTACAAGGTCTGATGTTTCGTTAGCCATCAAACGGGCACTGTGGGGTTTTCTGTCCTTGTTTACGGTTGCCATTTTGCTCGAAGACGTCAACGAAGCCTTTCAACTGCTCGGCTACGCAGCCTCGGCGGGTTTGGTTGTGACCCACCTCATCAACATCCGACAACACCGGCTGCAACACGCCAGATCGGCGTAGTTGTTCCCTAAAAAGCTTATAACAATAAAGGCGGTGCACATGCACCGCCTTTATTGTTATCTACGCCATCGCGACCAAATAGACTAAATTATCTCGATCCACTTCAACCGTTTGGCGGTCGCATCAACGTCAACGCTTAGTCACGAAAATGACGGTCGCCTAATAGCTTACTGCTCACTTGAATTCAGGACCGCTTCAACACCCATGACCACCATCAGGCTGCCCGAAGCCTCACTGGGATTGACAAAGACTAAGTACAAGTCGTGCGGTTTGTTGTCGATTGGAATGGGCAGCTTAATCGGGATGGTCAATTGAGATGGGGTAAAGTCCAGCTTATCCGAAGGCTCCAGATACGTCGACTCACCGATCAGTTTTCCGGTTGGGCTGTCCAGACGCAGTTCAACTTTACCACCTTTGGCGTTGAGCTGGGGTTTGGGAGCCGTCGCCATGACTCGGAACGCACTCACCCCGGCCAAATCGACCTGTTTAATCACCATGTGAGCGCCTGACTTACTGGGAATAGCTAAGTTATTGCCCCCGTAAGCCATCTTATTAACGTCTTCATACGTGTCGAAACCATGAACGTCCATGTTGGCATTGCGCAGCACAAACGTCTGTTCTGATTTCAACGAAGGCAGTCCGTTGGCCCCCTGATCTTCGTAGGCAGCGCGGACGATGAAAACGCCTTTGCCCTTGTCGCCAGACGGCAATTTGGCCGTGTAGCTCCCCTTCACTGGCAGCGAGTTGGCTTTCGGTTTTTCGTTGGCAATGTTCAGAATGTACTTCACCATCTCCGAGGCATCGGCGGTTGAAAGCTGCTGGTGGGCCGACATGGGCGTTTCGCCCCAAACGCCACTACCCCCGGTGATTACTTTCTTCGTCAGCCGCTCCAAAGCGGTGTTTTCACCTTTGTACTTCATGGCCACGTCGCGATAGGCCGGTCCAATCGACTTCTTCTCCACGCTGTGACACGCCTTGCAGTCGCTGGCTTCGAGGAGCCGTTTGCCCGCCGTAAACACCGCGTTGGCATCGGCCGACCGGTGCCCCTGGGCAATGGCGATCTTGTCGTACCCCTCGGCTAAGTAGTCGATGGTGACGGCTACCTGATCGGGGTTAATGCCTTTCCCCAGCGTACCGTCTTCCTTGTCTTTCACCTTAATGTCGTACTGGAAGGGCTTGTTGGCCGCGTAGAAAGTCTTGTTGCTCTTCGGCATGTCGAGGCTCAACACAGGTGGTTCATTGCCGACCGTTACTTCTATTGACTGCGTATTAATACCTCCTTTGCCGTCGTTCACCGTCAGCGTAGCGGTGTAAAGACCTACTTTGGTCAGCGTCAGGTTCGCGTCGGGGGCGTTAATCACCTTGCTAAATCCGTTTTTCGACCCTATCTTCCAAACATACGTCAGCGCATCGCCATCGGCGTCGGTGGTGCCTTTCGCCGACAATTTGAGGGGAAACGGCGCTGAACCACCCATCTGATTAGCTACCAACTGAAGCTGGGGTTTGCGATTGCCACCATTGTATTCAATCCGAATCAGGCGGGCGTCATCGTTGGCTGAAAACCAGCCCGAACCGTATTCGAGCATGTATAAGTCACCATTGTCGGCAAACTCCATGTCCATCGGGTTGGAAAATTTATAGCTGGGCATGAACCGCTCCATTGATTGGTAACTGCCTTCCTTATCCGTCGTGACGGCCATAATCCAGCCGCGCATCCAATCGTAGGTCAGCAGTTTTCCGTCGTAGTAGTTCGGGAAGGCGCGGGTTGCACGGGTAAAGTTTTCAGCATAAAATACCGGTCCAGCCATTGCGTTCCGGCCACCAGCCCCTACTAATGGGAATTCGGGCGACTCGGCGTATGGATACCAGATAAACGCTTTTTGAGCCGGTGGCAGCACGTTTAGCCCGGTGTTATTGGGGGAGGTATTTGTAGGCGCATTGACATCCCACATCTCTCCAGACTTGCTGGCCGCAAAATCGTATTTGTGGTAGGCTTTGTTATCGCCCACGAAATGAGGCCAGCCGAAATTACCAGCTTTACGCGCCTGCCCCACTTCGTCTTGACCAGCGGGGCCTCGGGTCGAATCTGGTTTGGCTCCATCGGGTCCTACCTCACCCCAGTAAACGTACCCGGTCTTTGGGTCAACCGAAATGCGGAACGGGTTGCGGTGGCCCATTGTATAGATTTCGGGACGCGTCCGGCGGTCGTCACCGGGGGCGGTGCCTTTCGGAAAGAGATTGCCGTCGGGAATAGTGTAGGTGCCGTCGGGCTGGGGTTTGATGCGGATGATCTTACCCCGCAAATCGTTCGTGTTGGCCGACGATTTTTGCGCGTCCCACGGTGCTCTGCCATCCCGCTCATCGCTCGGACTGTATCCATTAGAACCGTGGGGATTGGTGTTGTCGCCCGTGGATAAGTACAAATTACCGGCCCGGTCCCAGGCAATTGAGCCGCCCGTGTGGCAGCATTCCTCGCGTTGGGTCGGTACGTCGAGCAGAACCTTTTTCGAGTCCATCACCAGTTCGTCGCCCCGCAGTTCAAATCGGGCCAGCACGTTTTTAGACGCTTCGGGAACCGAATAGTATAGGTAAATCCAGTGGTTTTGCGCAAAGTTAGGGTCTTTATTCAGGCCCAGCAGCCCATCCTCGCCCATCGACTCTTTCCCCTCTTTGCTAACGTATTTGGTACTGACGGGAATTTTGGCGATGGTTTTCAGTTCATTGGTTTTAGTATTGAAAAGCCGTACCTCGCCTTTGCGCTGAATGAACAGGATTCGGCCATCGTTCAACACGCTCAGTTCCATTGGCTCGTCTAACTTCTCCTGCAATACTACCTTGGTAAACCGGTTCTCTTCGGGCCGGGCCTTCGCGAAATCCAGCGGTTTCGGCGCATCGCCCCCGGCGGTGTAGTCGATTCCGGCCCAGAGATGATTCAGAAACAGCGGTTCAGCGAAGGTTTCATTGGTATGTCCCATCGCGGTGTAGAACGACCGACCACCATCGAACTCCTGGTACCAGCTCATCGGGTGGAAATCCGGGTTTTTACCGCCGGTGTAGCTTTTTTCGTCAATTTTCAGGACGACGTTGATCTTCGGCGAAATATCCTTGAAGCTGTAAAATTCGTCGGTCCGGTCGAATTCGTCGGGCATCCCTTTGGTTGCCCAGTGGTTTTTGAGGGTTACGATGAATTTCCCTTTCTGCACGTTGCTGGGCGTCACGGGATGGTCTAAAAAATAGGCTCCCGCGAGTTTGCCGTACCAGGGCCATTCGTACTCGGTATCCGTAGCCGCGTGAATGCCCACGTAGCCACCGCCCGCCTGAATGTACCGCTCGAAAGCGTTCTGCTGCTCGCTGTTCAGCACGTCGCCGGTGGTGTTCAGGAAGACGACGGTATTGTACTTTTTCAGGTTGGCTTCAGTGAACTGGGTTGCTTCTTCGGTGAAATTTACCCCAGCCCCCTTTTCACTGGCCAGCTTCGCCAGCGCCTGCTTACCGGCGGCAATGGATTCGTGCCGGAAGGCGGCCGTTTTGCTGAAAACGAGCACGTTAATCTTCGGCGATTGGGCCAGAATGGGCTGCACGAGTAGCCAGAGTCCGATGAATAGATGGCTGATAAGGAGAAGTTTTGCTCGCATTTGGACAAGACGTTTTGCGGGTGATGAACAAAGGTAAAAAAGAAAAACTGTTATTGTCTAAATAATAGACAATGAATTTTTGTGCAATCGAATACCTTTACCGTGCTACCTTGATTTTACCCATAGCTGCGTTTGACCTTTATTTATTTGCTGATTAACCAACAGACTATGCATGCCCCGAGTGAACAAGGCTACATTCAACAGCTTTCGATTGATTGCGTCATCTTTGGATATCGGGAAAAACAGCTCAACGTGCTGGTTCCCAAACTCGATTTCCAGGGTGATTTCTGGGCGCTACCCGGCGGATTCATCCTACAGGACGAAGACATTGACCAGGCTGCCCTTCGCATTCTGGAAGATCGAACCGGCATCAAGGATATCTATCTGGAGCAGTTCAGGGTGTTTGGGGATGCTAAGCGGAATAATTTTCAGTTTTGGGAGCGAATGGTTCAGCTCAACCAGGAGAAATTGGGCGATGAACAATTCAACCGAAAAGAACTCGAATGGATTAGCCGACGCTTTGTTTCGATTGGTTATTACGCCCTGGTCGATATAAACAAAGTTGTTCCCCAGAAAAACGATATTGACGAATCAATTGCCTGGTACGACATCAAGGCGTTGCCTCCGATGATTATGGACCATACCGAAATCGTTGGACAAGCCCTCCAGACGTTACGGCTAAACCTCGACCAGAAACTAATTGCTTTCAACCTGCTGCCCGAAACCTTCACCATGAAGGAAGTGCAGGAGCTTTACGAAGCGATTTTTGATAAACCGGTGGCCCGCAATAATTTTCAGAAAAAGATTCTGGACCTGAAGGTGCTGGAACGTCTGGAGAAGAAGTTCACGGGAGCCGCCAACAAAGCTCCTTACCTGTACCGCTTCCAGCGACAGCCATAGTTTGTCTTACCTTAAAATTGGTTGCCAGTTTTCCCCAAGCCGATGGTTACTCAGGCAGAAGCACAAAACCTTAATTCGGTCCGAGCCGCCGGTCGTTAACGTAGCTGAGATCGGTTAAGGTGCGCAAAAAAGCGGCAATCTGCCTTTTTTCCGAGTCGGTGAGTGGAACGCCGGGATTACCACCATTGCGTAATGCCGGGTCCAGTTCGGGGACTTCCTGCACACCGCTGGCGTAGTGATTCAGCACCTGTTCGAGCGTTTGGAAACGGCCGTCGTGCATGTAGGGCGGTGATCGGTCGACGTTGCGCAGGCTGGGCACCTTGAACAGATACTTGTCTTCGGGCCGGAGCGTAACCAATGAGCGCCCCTCGTCCCGGTTGGCAGCCCGGCTCAGCCCATTATTTCGGAACGTTTGATCGGTAAATAGCTCACCCGCGTGGCAGGTCGCGCACTTCTGCTTGAACAGGGTCAACCCAGCCTGTTCGTCGGCAGTCAGTTCGCCCCCCGCTTCCTTCCGGGCGTATTTGTCGTAACGGCTATTGGCCGATACCATCGTCAGCATGAACTGAGAAAGGGACTTCAAGAATCGCTCGGTAGTAATGCTGTCGGTGCCGTATGCTGTTTTGAACAAGGCCGGGTACTTCGGACTTTTTCGCAGATTCGTCAAGAGCGCCCCCAGGTTATGGCCCATCTCGACCGGGTTTTCGATGGGTGCGATTGGTACAAGATCGAGGTCCGACACGCCCCCATCCCAGAAAAACGCCCGGTAAAACGCCAAATTTTGCAGACTCAGGTTGTTACGCGTACCAATTTTGTCATTTACGCCGTGGCTCAGCGCGTGGTCGGTATGCGCAAAAGCGGACGGCTGCTGATGGCAGAAGCCACAGCTAACCGTGCCATCAACCGACAGGGCATCGTCGTAGAACAGCGTCCTGCCCAGTTCCACGCCCTCAACCGTCATCGGGTTCTTCGCGAAGTTGTAGAGCGGGTCAGGAAAGTTGGCGGGCTTTTGCCAGCCGTAGGGCGTAGTTTTGTAGTCCACCGGCTTCGGTACGTCCGGCTTAATGGTATCACCCCCACCCGACGACGAATCCGGCTGGCACGAGACCACCGCGCCAAACAGCCCCGCGCTCACAAATAGTCCAATCAGCTTCCAGCGACGCATACGTTAGTTGACAGTGGTCGTTACGATTCCCTTGTAGTCCATCATCTGGGCGTAGTTGGTGGCTATCGTTTGGGAATATGACGATATCATCACCTCCGGATTTTTGGCAATGCTGACGGTTGCAGGTCCCTGGAAAATTTTCAGCACGTCGGTCTGTATCGTCACGGTGGGTCGCTGTTTCGGTGCGACCCTTGCTACGTCGTTGCCAAAAGGAATCGACGCTATTCTGAGGTTGTTGAGCGTGCGAGTGTCACGCCCACCGAAAAAGCCAATGTGGTACCGGAACGTGTTTTTTCCGGTGGCATCCGTTGGCGCACTGGGCGAAGTGCCTTCGAGTTTCAGAAAAATATAGCCCGAATTCCACGACCAGTACATGCCGTTGGCGCTCGTGTGATCGCCCCCTGGGTCCAGCACGCCCGTCCGTCGGCCAACCTCCATTGTACTACGCAGGCTATCGACGCCAATCACGAACGAAACTGACTTATAACTACCAGCCGGTACGTTTGGCAAGGTAACCGTCTGGGACGTCGGCACGTCTTCCTTAATCAGGAAGTAGCTGCTGTCCTGGGGAACTACGTACTCACGGCCATCGGTGCGGGTCAGCTTGATATTACTCACGAAGTAAGTGAACGTGGTGGGTGTGAACGACTCGCCCGATGCGTTGGTGTAGGTACCGGCGTTCAACTGCAAATCCTGATTGCCCGCCACATTGTCGAACACAATCCGAAACGTACCGGATGCATCCGAACTGAGCGATGGATTAAGTTCGGCCGTGCAGGCCCAAACCGCCAGACTGAGCAATCCAGCCGACAGAAACATTTTAAGTGACCGTGAAACAAATGTATTCGTTTTCATAAATGATTTGTTCTTATACAGTTACCCTAATTTATTTCGCCCAAACAGCACGATCACGGTGATGATTACTCCGCTGATGAGCATTAAAAACAACCAGACGACGGCATTGGTGGCGTTAAAGGGCTTCTGCAAAAACTCGCTGACCAAACCCACCACGGTTCCGATGAAGATGCCGATCATGCTGATAAAAATAAATTGAACGATGGGCGGTAGTCGGCGGAGCATAGCGCAGGGGACTATCAAATAACGACTGGCTCAGTAGACTATTTTTTAGCGTGGTCCTTTTTTCACGCCCGCAACCGCCCATCGGTCAATTAGTAACGTTTCATGTAAGCAGTCGGATTTTGTCCAAACCGCTGTTTGCAGATTTTTGAGCAAAACCCAAACCGCTTACCCGCGTAATGAGCTGTGTCGGCAACACCCGACGATACGCTCATGTGGCATACCGGGTCGGTGTCCGACGACAGCATGGCAGCCTTGACATTAATCGGTTTCGTCACCTTAACGGCGGTCGGCACACCCTGCGACGGACGGTGTTTCACCGCGCTGACACCCGCTTTTTTGCCGATGACTAAGCCGGACCCCGGGTGCCAGTTGTCGTACTCCATGATACGGGCAATGGACCGGGCGGCTTCGGCCCCTTTCAGTCGTGACACAACCTGTAGGGCACCGTCGATTCCCGCCGATACGCCAGCCGTTGTCACAACGGACCCCTGATCCACAAAGCGGACATGCTCCATTACCTTCGCACGGGGTGTCATCTGCTGTAGCATCTCGGTAGAGGCCCAGTGGGTCGTAACGGTTTTATTATCCAGCAAACCCACATTCGCGAGCAGGTAAGCCCCCGTGCACACCGACATCGTAATTTGCGTCTTGCTGCTCACCTGCCGAATCCACTTCATCAGCGCTTTGTTGGCGACCATCGCCTGAATGTGATCCGGCGAGGCTCCCGGAACAACCAGAATATCGGGTTTCGGGCAATTGGCCAGCGAATAATCGGGTTGAACGGTAAGCGTTTTTTTCATGACGGTGAGCGGTCCTGGCTCGGGCGCAACCGTGAACACCGTTGCGCCGTCCATCAGACTGAATACCTCGGTTGGCCCAGCAAAATCCAGCAACTCAACGCCGGGGTAGAGCAGGATAGCTACCTTCATACGGGGTGATTTCGACTCCGTTTGGGCGGGCAACCGCGTGAGTGTGCTTATCAATAAAAGAATAATAAGGACTAATTTCATCGTGTTGTTGATTTTAAATGAGCAACGTAACGTGCAGATTCAACCGGCTGTTGGCCCGCAGTTCACCGTTCGACAAGTTTTGTGTTACCGGTTTCTGGTAGTTGACCCCCATCGACACATTCCTGATATACCCCTCGATTCCGGCCGTCGCAAACGTCGTATAACCGCCGGTTCGGGTATTCAGCACCCCCAGATCGCGGTCGCGCCGGGCGTTTTCGTAGGCCACACCCGCGTTGGGCACCAGCGTGACCCCGCCCAACTGCCCGAAATACAGCACCGACGCATTGACCGTTGTCCGATTGCCGAACTGGTATCGGTTGCTGTTAGCGCCGTTCATTTTATAGGTCGCGTCGGTATTGATTCCCCATTGTCGGTAGCGGACCGTGTAAACGGCATTCACCAGCACGTCTACGCTGCCGGTGCCCAACTGAAAATTCGCATTCGCCACATCAGCATCGCTCAGTGGGTCGTAGCGGTAGCGGCCGGTGGGCAGTTTCACGCCCCCGCCCAGCAGCAGCGAATGGTCGATCTGATGGATCGTGCTGTCCATGAACGTGTTCAGCACGTTGTAATTGACCAGCACCGACGCATCACCCAGCCCGCTCAGCGTCTTTTGGTCGCCCGTTTCGAGGAGCGTTTGCCGATTCACGAAATACGGTACGAACGCCAGCACCTGTAGTTTGCGCATGGGGTAGAAACGGCCCCAAAGTTCGGCCTTCTGAAACGTTTCCTCCGAGCGCAGGTTGACGCTGGTCAGGTGGGACGCGTACGATTTGTAACCGTAGCGCACCCCGACAAAACCCCGGTGTGACTGCGGCAGAATACCGAAAAACGAACTTCCGTTGCCGCAACCGCAGATATCACAGGCTACACAGGGCAACGCTGTAAGCATTAGTACGCAGATGATTAAATTTTTCATAGCTCGGCTTATTGGGGGCTAAATCGGGGATTGGTCAGGAACGAGTGATCGGTCAGCGTTTTCAGGAAAGCGACTACGTTGCGCTTTTCTTCGTCGGTGAGCAGTATGCCTGGCCTGCCCGATTTGGTTAACAGCGGGTCGAGGTTTGGAGTAGCTGACACGCTTCTGGCGTAATGGTCGAGCACCTGTTCCAGCGTGGCAAACCGGCCGTCGTGCATATACGGTTTCGTCACCTCCACGTTCCGCAAAGAAGGCACCCGAAACGTGTATTTATCGGCATCACGTTCAGTGATGACCGCCCGGCCTAAATCATCAAACGGTTCCAGAAACTGCGTTTTCTGGCCATTCACGTCTTTGAAAATAAGCTGAAACCGCTCGATAGCGGGCAGGCCGTTGTTCCGAAAACTACCGTCGGTAAACAACTCACCCGCGTGGCAACTGGCGCACTTTTGCTTAAACGTGGTCAGGCCCGCCCGTTCCGCGTCCGTCAACAGAGTCTCTTCCCCACGCCGGAACTGGTCGTACCGCGAATTGTCGGACACCAGCGTCAGCATAAACTGAGAAAGGGCTTTCAGAAATCGGTCGGTCGTGATCGAATCGGAGCCATACGCCCGTTTGAACAGGGCCGGGTACGTTTTCGACCGGCGGAGCTTCTGAAGCACGTTGCCCGTTTTCTCATCCATCTCGACCGGGTTTTCAATAGGCACAATTGGAAACAGATCAAGATCAAACACGCCCCCATCCCACATCAGATTGCGCTCCCAGGCTAAATTTTGCAGGGGCAGTGAGTTGCGAACGCCGGACAGATTATCAATGCCATGGCTCAGGTCGTGGCCGTGGTGGGTGAACGCCACATCCTGCCGGTGGCACTCCCCGCACGACACCGATCCGTCGCGCGACAGACTACCGTCGTAAAACAGCGTCCGCCCCAGTTCAAACCCCGCCTGCGTAACCGGATTGCGTTCCAGCGCGTACACCGGCTTCGGAAAGCGGGCGGGCGCGTTGAACAACGGAGCGTCGGGTCCTGGCACTGGGTCGGAACACGACAGGAGTAGCACCAATCCCGGCACCAGCAGCAATAGTGATCGTAGTCTCATAGCGCCCGTCCAGTTTCGCTGTTACTTGTTGTTGTGAACATGATCGACCGAGAACATACCCGCGTAGTTGTCAGCAACGGGCGCGGCTAACGCCGGGTTATGAATGTTGTTTGTCTGCGCCAGTTTGATGGGCGTTTTACCATCGAAAATGGTCATTGCATCCACAAACAAATGCACTTCCGGCGCAATGTTGCCGCGAACCGTAGCCGGGCTTGTCAGTGGCAAACTCACGGAGCGCAGGTTGTTGGCCATTTTACTGGTCATGCCCCCAAAACCGCCCACGTGAATCTGAAACAGCTTGCGGCCATCGGTACGCGCGGGCACGACCGGCGACGTACCTTCGATTTTGAGGAAGATGTACCCTGAATTCCACGACCAGTACATGCCATCGTCACCGTAAGAAGCCACGTCAAGCACACCCTTTCGTAGGCTCACGTCGGCCACACTCCGGCTGCTATCGACCCCAACTATAAACGACACGTTCTTATAATCACCAGCCGGGACGTTGGGCAGGTCGGCAGTCAGCGTTTTAGCGTCGGCCTGACGCACCAGAAAATACTCGTTCGGAAACTTGATCACCGAACCGTCCGACTTGGTCAGAGCCACGTTGCTGACAAAGTAATTGAACGTCGTCACCGTAAACTCCTCCCCCGATCCGTTTTTGTAGATGGCCGTATTCAGCACCATTGGCTTGCTGCCGACGCGGTTATCGAACTCCAGCGTAACGGTATTTTTATCGGCCGGATTGATGGTTTCAACCACGTTTTCCGTACAGGCGACAAACAGGCTTAACGCCAGCAGAGTTACCAGCGAATTTTGAGTTAATTTATTGACAGTCATTGAGTTGATTTCTTTTGTACAATGGAGAATAATCGTCCGTCAGTCGGACGACATTAAGCGGTCAGGTGCTGAAACATTCGGGCGAAGCCCAGCAGAACGGCACCGTGAACCAGCACCAGCAGGCCCCAGATTATCTCGTCGCGCTCGAACCAGTTGGGCAGGGCGGACAAGTCGACACCGGTGCCGCTGAGCAACTTACGAAGCTGCGGGCGCGTCATGCGATGAATTGATTTAGCCAGAAAAATGGAAATACGGGCATTGGCCGGGTACCGGATGGCACCGACCGACGCGTTCACGAATCGGATCGAGACACCGATTCAGCGGGGGATAATCAGGCAAATTGGGGCGGATGCAACAACCCGAAGCAGGGGGCTGTGTATGCGCTGAGAAGATAATCGGGGAGCGAAACAACCGGCAGATCAACGTCCGACGTATTAAATTGAAACGGCTGATTCGTTTGGCAGAATAGCTGAAGCATGGGCGTATTCTGAACGCGTTTCGTCGTCTCTTTGTCCTGCTTGTCTTGCTGGGTTTTCAGCTTTTTGGCCAAATAGCACTGCCCGTCGCAGTGGAGTTGGGGCTTGTCGCGGTTTTCGCAGAGGACGCGGGCAATGTAATCCTTGTTGACCTGGTAATACGCAATGGTCCCCCACGGGCTGACAGTCGGCAGCAGCGTGGCAACGAGGAGGATATAGACCAGTGCGTTTCTCATTCCGGTGCAAAAATACGACCAGAATGATTACTGTTTACAGATTACTACTTTTTATACACCCCATCTGGTTTGATTTTGCTCAGCAGTGGACGTCAGCAAATTTTTCATGGGTAGTACGCCCGGAAATAGGGCCGGTTAGCCAGTGGTGAAAACGGCCACGGAATGGCCAGAAAAATAAGCAGAAGGGCAATGGAGAACCAAATTCCCATTATTTTGAACTTATCCCGGTCGGTTAATTTGCGTTTGGCCAGCGCCGAGCCAATGGTAATGACAACGATTGACACGAACATAAATCCGATGTGGACGACCCCAAAAAACGCGGTGTTCAAGTGCCGGACGGACTCACCCACGTTGGCGAAAAATGCTTTAACAACGGGGCTTTGAAAGTACAGCGTAAAGCCAATCAACAACTGAATGTGCGCGATGGTAGCCGTCCAGTGCCGGACGGAATCGTCACGTTTGGTAAACGCGCTGCCGGACGCGTAGCCCTGATAACCCCGGACGGTGGCATACAGCAAACTGACCAAAACCAGCCAGCGAAACAGCGAATGAGCGAATAATAAAGCTGAATACATGTTAGCCATTTAATGGGCTGGTTTGCTCCCGACGAAACCAGTTGACTACATTCGGAGCCTTGGCGAAAAACCACACCGCCAGAATACTATCGCAAATGGCGCAGCCCGCCGATGACGCCGGTTCAAACGGCACAATTGGGTTGCCATAGAGGTGATGCGTAACGTCCCAGGCGGTGTGCAGCAGCCAGCCAATACCGAGGAACGTGTAGTTGGTGAGTCCCTTATAGGCCACGAACGTCATCAGGGTACAGAACGCAAATTCCCACCCGCCCAAGCCTCCGCTCAGGTAAGCGGCCCCGGCTCCGGCCACGATAATGGCGCTGACCTTTTGGCGCTCCGGCTCTTTAATTAATGAGGACAGGAAGATGTAAACAAGCGCGATGCCTGCCGCGGCCAAAGCGTTGATCCATGTGAAATCGGGTACTACGTGCGTATTCATTTCGTCTTTATTTATGACGCAAAGGTCGCCACAGACGAGAAACCGGGATAGGACAGATAGGGCGACTTTTAGGCTATTTCAATCATTTTACGAAAAGCTAAGGGCGTGACGCCTTCGTATTTTTTGAAGAGCCGACTAAAGTAGGATGAGTCAACAATGCCTACGTCGGCCGCTACGTCGCTGATGGACCCGTTCGTTTGATATAGTAATACCTTGGCTTCCAGCACAATGGCTTCGTCAATCCATTTGATGGGCGACTTACCCGTAATGGCCCGGACGGATTTGTTGAGGTGGTTGGGTGTAATAGTCAGCAATGATGCATAGTCGGCAACCCGATGGTGGGTTTTGACGTGGGTAAAAAGCAATTCTTTAAACCGGTTCGTGATCGTGACGGCCGTGGTTTGCGCACCGGCCGACACCGGCTTGTAGCGTTCGTTGAGTTCGCACAGCAGGGCAATGAAGTACGATTGACTAATGTCCGGCCGGGTTAGTCCATGCGCCGAATACCAGTCCAACAGCCGATGGAATAACTGAGCTACGCAGGTCGATGTCTGGTCGTCTAAACTGATTCGGGGGTTACCCCAAACCCGCAGAAACTCAAAGTTCTTCAGCAGTTCAGCCCGGCCGAATTTACCGATGATGAAGTCGTTGTGAAAATTGCAGAGATAGCCATGATTGAGGTCGACCGTAGCGAAGGAAAAAACCTGCCCCGCCGGAACAACGAGACAGTCACCACGGCCAATTTTATACGTCTCCGAACCAATGGTCATTACGGCCTCGCCTTCCGTAAGATAAATCATCGTATGGTTCGTGATGCGCGTGGGCGGCACGGGTAATTTCATCAGGCGGGTCATGGCTTCGAGTTTAATGACAAAAAACTTCCCGAAGTCCGTTTTCAACAGACTACCCGCCGGAGACTCGGGCTGAATGTAGTTGTCCCGAAACGATTCGCCACTGTACGTTTTTATGTTGGTGGTTGTCATCTGATGCGTCCTTAATTCGTATTTTTTGTTTATGACTACCGGTTGCACGTGCCCCCGCTTTACTTTTGCCACCATGAACCGACTGATCTGGTTGTTGGCGATGTATGTGCTGGTGCTGACGGGCCTCCCCTGCCCTGACGGCGACTGCCATGCCCACGCGACTGCGACCGCTGTTCAGTCGTCGCACGCCGACAACGAGGATCACCAGGCCCCGTGCAGTCCGTTTTGTCACTGCGCCACCTGCGGTGGCTTCACGATACCTCAACCGTTGGTGGGTACTCTTCCTGCCAATCCCCCTTCCCTACTCCTCACTCGGTCGGCGTTTGCGTACCAGCCGATTCAGCCCTACGACGTGAGTAGCCCGGTCTGGCAACCGCCCAAATACTAAGCGTTTTTCATGGATTTTCCACCAGCCGATTCTCCATCGACTGGCCTGTTCCATTGTATCCGTTTTACAACATGAAAAGCGTTATCATAATTCTATTCCTGTGTCTGTCAGTGCCTGTGCTGGGCCAGGACACCCTGCGTGTTTCCGTTCGGAATGCGCTCACTAATCAACCTATTCCCGGTGCCGCCGTCTTACAAACGGGCACCACCAACGGCGCAGCTACCGACTCGGCTGGTTTTGGGCGGCTTCGTATCGTCCCAACCGGTACGCAGCGGCTTCGGGTATCGGCCGTTGGCTTTCTAACAGTCAACCAGACCTTTACCGGTTTCGGCACCGACACGCTGCGCATCGCGCTGGAACCCTCCGAGGAAGAACTTGAGGAAGTCATTGTCTCCTCCACCCGGTCGGGCCGGACCGTTGCCGATGAGCCTACCCGCGTGGAAGTGATCGACGGCGAGGAATTAGACGAAAAGGCCAACATGCAGCCCGGTAATATTTCCATGATTCTGCGGGAAAGCACCGGTATTCAGGTGCAGCAAACGTCGGTCACGTCGGCCAACGCAACGTTCCGGATTCAGGGTCTCGACGGGCGCTACACCCAACTGTTGCAGGACGGATTGCCGCTCTACAGTGGCTTTTCGAGCGGCTTGAGCATTCTGCAAATTCCACCGTTAAACTTGCAGCAGGTCGAAGTTATCAAAGGTTGCCAGTCAACGCTGTACGGCAGTGGAGCCATTGCGGGTCTGGTCAATTTAGTCACCCGAAACCCGACCGACAAGCGTGAACTGTCGTTCATGGTGAATGGCACCTCGGCGCTTGGCCTGGACCTGAATGGCTATTACGCCCAGAAGTACGGCAAAATTGGCATCACTCTCTACGCGACGCACAACCGGCAACGCGCTTACGATCCCAACGACGATCAGTTTTCGGACATTCCCCAAATCAGCCGGACGACGCTGCAACCCAAGCTGTTCTGGTATCCGAACGAAACGACGACACTATCGGCAGGGGTTATTCTCAGCGATGAAGATCGTACGGGTGGCTACCTGCCCGTCATTCGTGAACAGACGGTTGAAGGCTACTCTGAAGCAAACACGTCCCGACGAATTGCGACGCAGTTCCGTGTCGACAAACGATTCGCTAACTCATCGTCATTAACACTGAAAAACAGTTTTTCGCAGTTCAAACGGTCGATTGTGATACCCCGTTCGCTGTCCGGGGCTCCGTTCGCTGACTACCGCTTCGATGGAAATCAGCTTTCTACGTTCACGGAAATTAACTATTTCAACCACCGGACCAAAGCCGATTGGATTGTCGGCGCAAACCTGTGGACGGATGCGTTCCGCGACGAAAGCCCACAAGTTGCTTTCGTTCTGCCACTTGTGTACCGACAGGCCATTGCGGGCGTGTTCGTCCAGAACACGCTAACCTTCTCTGAGCGGCTGAGTCTGGAAACGGGTCTGCGGACTGATTTCGTCGTCACCCGGCCTAACCGCGCCAACACTAATCAACCCCAGGGCTTTTTGCTGCCCCGGTTCTCACTGCTGTATCGGGCATCGGAACACTGGACGAGCCGGTTTGGTGGTGGTTTGGGCTACAAAGCGCCGACGATTTTCACCGAAGATGCCGAGCGATTATCGTTTCGCAACGTCTCAACCCGCTCAATTGCCAGACTCAGGCCAGAAACGTCTGCCGGGTTGAACTGGGACGTTAATTACCAGACTGAGCTGGGCGACGAAACGACCCTATCGATCAACCAACTGTTTTTCTACACGCGCCTGAACAATCCGGTGATTCTGACCGGTGATGAAGTGATAAATGGTTCACTTGGATACTATTTCATCAACGCGAATGGCCACATCGACACGCGCGGCTTTGAAACGAATGTGCGGTTAGTTTACCACAACATTCACGCGTTTCTGGGCTATTCGTTCATTGATACCCGGCGGCATTATAACGGGCTGAACGACGTCTTACCGCTGACGGCCAAACACCGGCTTTACTCGACGACGCTGTACGAAACCGACCGGCTCAAAACGGGTTTTGAAGCGTTTTACACGGGTCGGCAACAACGCACGAACGGGACCACAACCCGCCCCTACTGGCTGCTGGGTTATATGATTGAGCGCAAATGGGCATGGGGGAGCTTGTTTATCAACTTTGAGAATTTTCTCGACGTCCGCCAATCCCGCTTTGAATCGCTGGTGACGGGACCCGTGGGACAACCCACGTTTGTCACGGATATTTACGCGCCAACTGATGGGCGAATTATTAATGGAGGGTTTAAGTTGAAATTGTAGCCATGACCCACGAACACGAACATTCCCACGCTGGTCACCATCATGGCATTGGCCACTCGCACGGCCCCGTGACGCTGACCAGCGTCAACCGCGCCCTGATTATCGGGGCGGTGCTGAACACGGTTTACGTTGCTGTGGAGTTTGGCATGGGCTTTTACCATAATTCGGTGGCACTCATTGCCGACGCGGGCCATAACCTCAGCGACGTGGCGGGCCTGCTGCTGTCGCTGCTGGCGTTCCGGCTGGCGCGGGTCCGGCAAACGCCGACGTTTACCTACGGCTACCGCAAAAGCACCGTACTGGCTTCGCTCACAAATGCGGTTATTTTGCTGGTCACCATCGGGGCTATTTTGTGGGAAAGCGTGGGACGGTTCAGGCACCCCGAACCCGTGGCGGGCGGGCCGGTGGCGTGGGTGGCCGGGCTGGGCATTGTCGTCAACACAGTATCGGCGCTGTTGTTTTTTCGCAACAAGGAACACGACCTTAACGTCCGGGGCGCTTACCTGCACTTGGCCGCCGACGCATTGGTGTCGCTGGGCGTAGTCGTGGCCGGTATCGTTATTAGTTACACCGGCTGGTTCTGGCTCGATCCGGTAATCGGGCTGGTTGTGGCGTCCGTCATTCTGGGGTCGACGTGGCGGTTGCTGAGCGAAAGTCTGCGGCTGTCGCTCGACGGCGTCCCGGCCGGTATTAACCTTGATTCTGTACTAACTGACCTGCGGGCCGTGGCGGGCATCCGCGATGTGCATCACGTGCACGTCTGGGCCATGAGCACCACCGAAAACGCCCTCACCGCCCACCTCGTGCTGGTGCCCGGCCTCAACAACGCGCAGGTAGCGACGCTCAAAGACGACGCCCGCCACCGCCTGCTGCACCGAAATATCAGCCACGCGACGCTGGAAACAGAAGTCGTGGCCGAAGCGGATTGCGGAGCGGAAAATTGCTAAAAGTAAATTCGGGTGTAGGTGTTTTTTAGTGTGTACGTATTTGACTGTGTAGTAGTATAGATCAACATACCCAGACACTAAAAATCCATATACCTAAACACCCAATAATGCCCAACCTCCTCTCCGTCCGTCCCTTGGTTCGCGTGGCGCTCGTACAGAGCGCACCCGTCGCGTTCGACCTTGCTCAAACGCTCGATAAACTTCAGGCGCTGACCACCGATGCCGCCCGGCAGGGTGCCCAATTAGTGCTCTTCCCCGAAGCGTTTGTGTCGGGCTACCCGCGCGGGCTGGACTTTGGGGCCGTGATCGGGTCGCGCACGGCCGAAGGACGCGAGTGGTATCGGCGCTACTGGGCCAGTGCCATCGAATTGCCCGGCCCCGATGCTGACCGTATTGGGACGATGGCCCGCGACGCCGGGACGTATCTGGTAGTTGGCGTGATTGAACGCGAGGGTGGTTCGTTGTATTGCTCAGTGGCGTTTTTCGGGCCAGATGGGGCGTACCTTGGCAAACACCGCAAGTTGATGCCAACGGCGGCCGAGCGCGTTGTTTGGGGACAGGGCGACGGCACCACGCTGCCCGTGTTCGATACTCCCATTGGCCGCGTTGGAGCGGTTATTTGCTGGGAAAACTACATGCCCCTGCTCCGAACGGCCATGTACGAACAAGGCATCGAACTCTACTGCGCCCCCACCGCCGACCACCGCGATACGTGGCTATTCAGTATGCAGCACATTGCGCTCGAAGGCCGCTGCTTCGTGCTGTCGGCCAATCAATTCGCCCGGCGCACCGACTACCCCGATGATTATCCGGCCTCGTTCGGGGATATGCCGGACGCCATTGTAAGCCGGGGTGGCAGTTGCGTGGTTGGGCCGCTGGGACAGGTGCTGGCCGGGCCGGTGTATGACCGCGAAACCATCCTGCTGGCCGACCTCGACCTGAACGATATTATCCGCAGCAAACTCGATTTCGACGTAACCGGCCACTATGCCCGGCCCGATGTATTTCGGCTGGTGGTGACTAAATGAGCAGCGCTTTTTTGTCAGCTTAGCTTGCTTGTTAGTGAATAAGTCATACTTTTGTGAGCGATTACTCACTTTTATGACCGAAAAGCAGGAAACCATCCTTACCGTTGCCCTCCGGCTGTTTGCCAGTCAGGGTTACGAGAACACGCCTACGAGTCAGATTGCTAAGGAAGCGGGTGTGTCGGAAGGATTGATCTTTCGTCATTTTGAAAACAAGGATGGGTTACTCAGGGCACTCATTGCCGACGGACAGGCTCGCGTACAGGTTCTGATGGACCGGATCGCGCAGGAAACAGACTCAAAAAAAATACTGGCACGCACCATCGACTTACCCCTTACGCTCATTAGCGAAGAACGGGAGTTTTGGACATTGCAGTTTATTCTGAAATACAATAACAAATACGCGGCTGCGCTGAAGGCAGAAAGCGATTATTACGGCACCCTGATCGGGGCTGTCGAGCAGGCGTTTGCTACATTGAATTACAGTGAGCCGAAGCGCGAAACAGAATTACTTATTCTGTTGCTCGAAGGATTCGGCAGCAGTTTGCTCATGCAGGGAGATTCTACGGACCCATCAGCGCTAATTCATTTTATTAAGTCGAAATACAACGTCTAATTTTTTCACAAATAAGTAAGTGATTACTCACATAAATGACTATGAATCAAAATCAGATTGTCTTGTTAACCGGCGCATCGACCGGCATTGGCCGGGCCACTGCCCTGCACCTCGATCAATTGGGCTACACCGTTTTCGCGGGCGTCCGGCGCGAACAGGATGGCTTTGAACTTCAGAAACAGGCATCGGGGCGTTTAAAACCAATTATCCTGGATATTACAAAACCGGATGATATCGCGAATGCCCTCGCTGTAGTGGGTCAGGCGTGTGGCAACAAGGGATTGGCAGGGCTGGTAAACAACGCGGGCTATAACTACAACGCGGCCTTTGAATTTACCGACGAAGCTAAAGCCCGTCAGATGATGGAAGTCAACTTTTTCGGCCTCTACAAAATGAGTCAGGCGTTCATTCCCCTGCTCCGCCGATACGCTAAACATACTGGTGAGCGGTCCAAGCTCATTAATATTGGCAGCATCGGCAGTGTGCTCGGTTTCCCATGGGAGTCGTTCTACCACGCCAGTAAATTTGCCGTACTCGGTCTGACCGAAAGCCTGCGTTACGAACTTCGCGACCAGCGTATTTCGGCGGTAGCGGTACTGCCGGGCGGCATCAAAACGGAATTCATGCCTAAAACCAGCGACGGCATCGACGCGGCTATTGCGGCCATGCCACCCGAAGGCAGGCAGCTTTACAGCAATGGGTTAACTAAAATGAAATCCATGATTGCCCAGGCAGTTCGGTTTGGGTCCGAGCCGGAGAAAGTGGCCCGTCGCATCGCCCGCGTTATTGAAGCGGCTAACCCGAACATGCAATACTTCGTTGGGGCCGACGCCCGGTTCTTTTTTGGATTAGCCCGTGCTCTGCCCATTTCGTGGCGACACGGACTCCTGCGCGGGCAGTTTGGGGGCTGAGCAAGCAGTCAAGTTAGCGTTGAGACAGTGCTTCTAATAAATTAAGATTCGCTATTTTTGGCTGTAGCCGTACTTAACGAACGGGCAAATGACTCGTCAACTGGTCCAGTATCTGAGCGCCCGAACCGAAATTGATGTGCAAACTACGGCATACATCGCAGGTCATTTTAAGCCGCTGATCACCAAACGGAATGCGTTTTTGTTGACGCCCGGCGAGGTGTGCAAACACTATTATTTTGTCAACAAAGGGTGTCTGCGGCTGTTCAGCGTTAACGATGCGGGCGAAGAAGGAACGCGTTACTTCGCCTTCGAGGGCAGCTTCGGCACTGCTCTGCCCAGCCTGATCGACCAGCAGCCCGCGTTTGAGTTTATTCAGACCATCGAACCGTCAGAACTACTGGTCATCGGGCGCGACGACTTTTTTCGGTTGGTCGATACCGTGCCACCGTTTGCCCGAATTTACCGCCAGATTCTGGAGGCCGCTTTCATCACGGCCCAGCGACGTATTTATGGTTTTCAGGGACTTGATGCCATCGACAAAGTGCGGTGAGTGATGGCCTACCAACCCAAAATTCTGAGCCGGATTTCTAACAAAATGGCGGCTTCATATCTGGGTATTAGCCCGGCCACGCTGAGCCGCATTAAATCGAAACTCTAAAAACGTTGACATAGAACAACGCTGAACCAACGGGTCTGTCCGAACTTTGCGGCCTACTTCAACCATCAATTTATGCAGATTTCAGGCAATACCATTCTGATTACGGGCGGGGCAACGGGTATCGGTCTGGCCCTCGCCGAAGCCTTCGTCAACAACGACAACGAAGTCATTATCTGCGGGCGACGCGAAAGCTCCTTGCGAGAAGCCAACGCTAAGTTTCCCCGTTTACACACCCGCGTCGCTGACCTCAGCACCCCTGACGGCAGGCAACAGTTAGCAGACTGGGCGCAGTCCGAGTATCCAACGCTAAATATACTGGTCAACAACGCGGGTATTCAGCGGGAGTTCCGGGTCAACCAGCCTAACGTGGCGGAGATGTTTACGCAGGAAAATGAGATCGACACTAACCTCACGGCTCCCATTCACCTGACGTTTCTGCTGCTGCCGCATTTGCTCAACCAGCCAAACGCAGCCGTCGTCAACGTGACCTCCGGGCTGGGCTACGTACCGAAAGCCATTATGCCGGTTTACTGCGCCACCAAAGCCGCCCTGCAATCGTTCACGCTATCGCTCCGCCACCAACTGAACGGCACGTCCGTGAAGGTGTTTGACATTGCCCCACCGATTGTCGACACGGATCTGGACCAGGGCGCCCGCCAGAAACGCGGTCAGACAAACGCCGGGATCAAGCCGGAGCAGGTGGCCCGCGAATCCATGCAGGCCATTATCCGCGACCGGTTCGACGTTCCGGTGGGAATGGTAAAAGCGTTGAAAATAGGGTCCAAAGTCGCACCAGGGTTCTTTTTTGGGGTTATCAATAAGCCCGAAAAAATAGGTAGTTAAGCTGATTCGGGCTGTTTGGAAGAGTCGTTGAGGGGGAGCCTCTTGAGCCGTGGATTGACGGGGTGGTGCACGAAAGGGGGCATCGACGGAATGATCGCCCAAAATCCTGCGTTACCGGCGAAGTAGGACCGGTTGGCGCTTTCCAACCTCCAGTACTAACTTCCACCGACTTCCCATCACCTCATGCAACTTCTCTACAGCTACCTGCGCCGTTACTGGGGTCTGCTGGCCCTCGCCCTGCTGCTGGCCGCCATCAACCAGATTTTCTCGCTCCTCGACCCGTACATCTTCCGCAAAATCATCGACCAGTACGTCGTCAAACCCGGCGGCACGACGTTACGGACGCTGGATTTCTGGAGTTTCCTGTCCAACGGCGCGGGATTGTTGATCTTGCAGGCGCTGGGCGTGGCAATGGTGAGCCGAATTGCCAAGAATTTTCAGGATTATTACGTCAACGTC
This sequence comes from Spirosoma arcticum, assembly GCF_054779955.1. Classification (NCBI taxonomy): domain Bacteria; kingdom Pseudomonadati; phylum Bacteroidota; class Cytophagia; order Cytophagales; family Cytophagaceae; genus Spirosoma; species Spirosoma arcticum. The sequence goes on along the minus strand of NZ_BAAGXG010000004.1, from coordinate 453,093 downwards.
ATCACCCAGCGGCTTGGGGCGCGGCTCTACACCGACGGCCTGCGCCACTCGCTCGACCTGCCCTACCAAGTGTTCGAGGATCAGCGGTCGGGCGAGACGTTGGGTAAACTTCAGAAGGTGCGTTCCGACGTCGAAAAATTGATTCAGTCGTTCGTTAATGTGCTGTTTACGTCGGTAGTGGGCATCATTTTCGTGATGTGGTATGCCGCTACGGTATACTGGCCCATTGCCCCAGCTTATTTCCTGACCATTCCGCTGCTGGGTTTCGTGAGTTCGCTGCTGAGCAAGAAAATCAAGACGGTGCAGCAAACCATCGTGGCCGAAACCACCGCCTTAGCCGGTTCAACCACCGAAAGCCTGCGCAACATTGAACTCGTAAAAAGTCTCGGCCTGGCCCAACAGGAAACCGAACGCCTGAACGCAACGACCGAGAAAATCCTGAAGTTGGAACTGAAGAAAGTGCGCTACATCCGGTCGCTGTCGTTCGTGCAGGGGACGTTCGTGAATCTGCTGCGCAACGCGATCATGCTGTTGATGCTGTTTCTGGTGGTGCAGGGCAAAATTACGGTGGGTGAGTTTTTCTCGCTGTTCATCTACTCATTCGCCATTTTCGGCCCGTTGCAGGAACTGGGCAACATCATCAACATTTACCGCGAAACGGAAGCTTCTCTGGCTAATTTCCAGCAGATTCTGGATACCCCGCGCGACGTGAAACCGGCCCGTCCACAACCCGTCCGGCAGCTAAAAACCCTCGCCTTTGAGCATGTCCGGTTCAAACATCTCACCGCCCAAAACCCCGCACTCGACAACATTTCGTTCGAGGCCGAAGTCGGCGAAACCATTGCCTTCGTGGGGCCGAGCGGATCGGGCAAAACAACGCTCGTGAAGCTGCTGGTGGGCCTGTATCCGCCCCTGAGCGGACAGATCCTGTACAACGGCATTCCTGGCTCCGACATTGATCTGGACGAGTTACGCGAGCAAATCGGCTTTGTGACCCAGGATACGCAGCTTTTTGCGGGCACCATCCGGGAGAACCTGCGCTTCGTCGCTCCACAGGCCACCGACGCCGAATGCCTGACGGCCCTGCACCAGGCCGCTGCTGACTCATTGCTGTCCCGCGCTCCGCAGGGCTTAGATACAGTTATTGGCGAAGGCGGGGTGAAAGTATCCGGGGGCGAAAAACAGCGGCTGAGCATTGCCCGCGCCCTGCTTCGCAAACCCACACTGCTCGTATTCGACGAGGCAACGTCGGCGCTGGATTCGCTCACCGAAGAAGAAATCGGGCGGACGGTGCGCGAACTGTCCGGGTCGCGCCGACACATCACCATCCTGATTGCGCACCGCCTGAGCACTATTCTCCACGCCGACCGGATTTTCGTGCTGGAGCAGGGGCACGTAGCCGAACAGGGTCGCCACGCCGAGTTGCTGGAGCAAAAAGGATTATACTACGCCATGTGGCGGCAGCAAATCGGCGAACGCAAGGAAATGGCGGTGGCGTAGCGGATTACGGGACCAGCAGCAGTTTGCCCGTTGTACCCCGACTTTCCAGATCGCGGTGAGCCTGGGCCGCGTTAGCCAGTGTGTAGGGCGGCTGAATGAGCAACGTCAATTCGCCCGAGGCAATCCAGTTGAATACCGCTCCGGCACGTTCGAGCAGGGCCGAGCGCGTCAGCGTGTAATGCCCCAGCGTTGGGCGCGTAAACATCAGTGATCCTTTGGCCGCCAAAAGCGCCGGAGCAAACGGCCCCACCGCTCCGCTTGCGTTGCCGAACGATACCATTGTCCCAAGCGGCCGCAAACTGTTCAAGCTCCCCTCGAAGGTGCTCTGCCCCACCGAGTCATACACCACGTGAACGCCCTGACCACCCGTGAGTTTTTTGACCTCCTCAGCGAAGTCAGTCTGCGTGTACAAAATCACCTCGTCGGCCCCGTTCTGGCGCGAGAGGGCCGCTTTCTCCTCGGTCGAGACGGTCGTGATAACGCGGGCACCCCGACGCCGGGCCATCTGGGTCAGCAATAGGCCCACGCCCCCGGCCCCGGCATGAATCAGCACCGTATCGCCGGGGTGAATCGGGTAGGTCGTGTAGGCTAAATAATGGGCGGTCATCCCCTGCAACAGCGCAGCCGCAGCCTGCTGATCGGACAGGCCATCGGGAATGGGAACGAGTTTATCAGCAGGCACCACGGCATACTCGGCGTAGGACCCGGGACCCGTGGTATGCGCCACGCGCTGCCCGACCGTCAAACCAGTCACGCCGTCGCCCACTTGTTCAACGACGCCCGCACTCTCCGAACCCGGCACAAACGGCAGGGGCACCGGATACAGTCCGGAGCGGTGGTAGGTGTCGATGTAATTGATACCGATGGCCGTGAGCCGGATCAGCGCTTCGCCCGCTTTTGGCGAGGGTGTGGGCAGCTCGGTGAGCGTCAGCACGTCCGGCCCGCCCGTTTGGGTTAATTGAATGGCACGCATAGTCATATTGCTTTGTCCGGTAACGATGGGTCAATCGGGGGACGTTCAAAAATAAACCGAAAGTTTCAATGGGCCGTAACAACCAAGACTCATCGAATGCCGTATGTCTTTATTCACCTAAAACCCAATGCATTATGGCCACTGTGGGATTATTAGTACGATTGGAGGCTAAACCGGGCAAAGAGCAGGCAGTAGCCGATTTTCTACGGAGCGGATTACCCCTCGCCCAAAATGAACCGGATACGGTCACCTGGTATGGTATTCAGTTAGGACCATCTACGTTTGGCATCTTCGATACCTTTCCCAGCGATGCCGGGCGACAGGCGCACCTCAGTGGCCCAATTGCAGCCGCGCTAATGGCCAACGCGGCCGATCTGCTTGCCTCAGACCCCGTAATCGAGATGGTCGACATTTTAGCGGCAAAGTAACGCTAAACACCCTTTACGTTAGTTGTTACCCTGCCCGGTAAGCGCATGCTTGTCGGGCATTTTTGTGCTGCTCTATCGGGCGTGGCAATGGGTACGCCCGATCCGTGTCAAAAGTTATCCGCTGCGTGAAGCTGGCGAAATAAACATCCATACTTTTCGATATATTACTTGCTTCGGTCGATTTATTAAGGTTATCTTTGTTTTGGAACAATCATTCTAAAACAAGAGACTATGAATCGTTTACAAGGGAAAGTGGCCATTGTTACGGGCGGCAACAGTGGCATTGGCTACGCCACCGCTAAGTTATTTGCCGAAGAAGGCGCGCGTGTCATTATCACCGGGCGCGACCAGACAACGCTTGACGCAGCCGCAACGGAAATTGGAGCGGGCACGGTAGCCTTTAAATCTGACGTAGCGAATATGAACGATCTCAATCAGCTCTTCGCGCAAATCAAGCAGCAGTTTGGCGGATTGGATATTTTGTTTGCCAATGCAGGCGTGTTTCTCGGCAGTTCGCTACAGGACAGCACCGAGGAACTTTACAACCAAACATTCGACATTAACGTGAAGGGGGTGTTTTTTACCATCCAGAAGGCTGAACCGCTTATGCGCGACGGTGGGGCTATTGTTATTAATGCCTCAACCGTAATTCATGCAGGCATGCCGGGCGCATCGCTCTATGCGGCCTCCAAGGCGGCTGTCCGCCAGTTGGCCCGTAACTTGAGTAATGAGCTTGCCGAACGCAACATCCGGGTTAACGTAGTCAGTCCGGGTTACACCCGCACCCCAATCATTGGTCGGGCTGGTTATAACGATGAGCAGGTCGAAGGTTTCTTCGCCCACGTTTCCGGTGAGCTACCCATGCGTCGGCCGGGGCAACCCGAAGAGATCGCCAAGGCCGTGCTGTTCTTAGCCTCCGACGAATCGAGCTACATAATCGGCGAAGAATTATTGGTCGATGGTGGTTACGGCACGGTTGGCGCAGCGGGGGTTGCGCGGGCATAAGTCGATAATGAATAATGGGTAACGAACAATGAATGAGGAAAATAACCGTATTATTCATTGTTCATTACCCATTATTCATTATCGACTTATGCCCCGTCCTCGCGCCTTCGATGAAACGCTTATACTTGACCGCGCCCTAAACCTGTTCTGGCACCGGGGTTACGAAGCTACGTCCATGCAGCAATTAGTCGACGTACTTGGCATTAACCGGGCCAGCCTATACGATACGTTCGGAGACAAATATCAGCTTTACCGGCGGGCGCTGGATCATTACCGACAACACAACCACGCAGCCATTGGCAGTCTGCTTAGTCAGGCGCGGCCCGCCCCTGACCTGATTCGTGAATTCCTGGATACTGCGGTGACCAAATCAATCAATGACTGCCAGTCGAAGGGCTGTTTTTTTGTTAATTCATCCGTTGAACTGGCTCCCCACGACCCCGAGATTGCCGAGTTAGTGCTGGATAATCAGCGTACGCTGGAAGCGCAGTTGGAAACAGTTCTCCAGCGTGGGCAGATTGAGGGCGACATTTGTTCAACGCACAACGCAACTGATTTGGCCCGGTTTGTTTACAATACCTTAACGGGTTTGAAAACCACTGGCAAAAGTAACCGGGACGAAGCCGCTCTCCGAAGTGTAGTGACCGTAACGATGACAACGCTAACAACCTGATTTACCGATTGCTCAACCGGTTGAACGCGCCCAGCACAGCCCCGGCAACCACTACGTGCATCAGGTTCAGGATCACAACCATGCCAACTGGTACATTGGGAATGGAAAACGGGCTGGAAAAAGACAATACCAGCAGAATAATGGCGATAATGTTGAAGATGCGAAGCGGCCGTTTCGTGAAGCGATTCAACAGAGCCAGCAATAGTCCGGCCGCAATTGCCGGCACAAACGAAGCAACAATCACGGGGATGACGGTCAGGGGCTGCCCAGCGTTGGGAATGATTAAGCTGGCAGGGATAGCACCCGTTGCGGTGCCGATGTAGAACAGGACGGCATTAACGGCTGCGGCAATTAAGCCCGCGAGCGGGGCTACCGTCAGCAATCTGCGGTTATTGACCGGCGGTACGGTTAGCATTGTCATTTGAATGTTTATTAATCGATTATGTAAGATTGGTTTCAATCACTGCGTCGGCTGCTTATACAGCAGGTAACTAATGTAAAGTATCACTGATTTACAATGTAACACTGTTTCATTTAAATCAAAAATAAAAGGATTATAATCCTTTTATGAACCGGCTAACGGCATCTTCGACCAACTGGTCAAAGCGCCCGGCCTGTTCGGGATGACAGTCATGGCGGGCTAAAGCGACGAAGCCCTGCATCATGGCAAACCAGTGCATAAATACCGATTCGACGGGATCCTTGGTGAGTTGCTGTAATACATGTTGAATCTGAAGCATTCCCTCAGCAGATTCATTAGCGGCATCGTGCTGGCAAACGGCCCCGTCGAGGTTAAACATGAGTGCATACCGTTCGGGGTTTTCCCGCGCAAAATGCAGCATAGCCAGCGATACAGCCTTCAATTGCTTTTTGGGCTTTCCCTCACGCTCGGCCAGCGCAGCTAACTGAGCATTGGACAAGTGACGAAAACCCTCCCGTTGCAACTCAGTTAGTATAGCATCTTTACCACCAAAATAGTGGTAAATAGCCGTCGTACTGGTCTGGAGCCGGTCGGCAATCTTCCGGGTCGACACACCCGGCCAGCCTTCTTCGCCCGCCAGCGTGAGCGTGTGGCGGAGAATGTCGGTCTTCAGATCTTCCTGGTAGGTGGCTTTGCGGGACATGATTCTGTAACAGTGTTACAAAAAGAAAGTTCACTCACGCTCAAATCCGTAATCGCGCTCTACTTTGCAGATGCGCGTTTTGTAGGCTTCGTACCAGCGGTCGCGGCCCGTTTGCTGGGCAATCAGGTGTTCGGCGTGTTGTTTCCAGTTGCGAATCGCTTCTATACTCTCCCAGTACGAGACGGTAATGCCAACGGTTCGGCGCTCCGACGATTCACGCGCTGACTCGACGCCCAGAAATCCGGGTTGACCGTGGGCCAGTTCGACCATGCGGGTAGCCGTATCGCCGTAGCCTTCAACAACATCGGTACGGACGGAAGTAAAAATAACGGCGTAGTAGGGCGGTTGGGGAGTGTCAGCAAGCATGAAAAAGACCGATGCAGCTTTAAAAAACGGCATCGGTCCGGTAAAAATACCATAAAACTTATCCGATTAGCAACGATTCGGCCCCGTCAATCCAGATCGGTGTGCCGGTGATGTGGCGAGCGCGGTCGGAGGCCAGAAACAGCACCAGATCGGCTACTTGCTGACTCGTACCGGGTTTGCCATCGGTGAGTGGGATGCTGCCCTCCGGAAACTCGACGGGTTCTTTTTCCTGCTCGATGTCGCGCTTGGTGGTACTTTCGTCGATGTTGGTGTCAATGGCCCCCGGACAAACGACATTGACCCGAATCCTGTATTTAGCCAGTTCGAGCGCGGCCATCTGGGTGAATGCCACCTGCGCGGCTTTGGTGCAGGAATAAGCGGTGGCACCCGTATTGCTAAAGATGCGCGTGCCATTGACCGACGAGGTGATGATGATGGACCCGCCCTGCCGTTTAAGCATAGGCAAAGCGTATTTAACGGTCAGAAACGTGCCGGTGAGGTTGATGTCAATGGTTTTTTGCCACTCGTCGGGTTCCAGTTCGTCCAGCGGTGCCCACACGCCGTTGATGCCCGCGTTGGCAAACACCACGTCTAACCGGCCGTATTGCTGTTCTACGTCGGCGTACACCCGCTGCATGTCGGCGTTCTTTGAAATATCAGCCGCCATAGCCACACCTTCACCCCCGGCCTGCCTGACTTCGTCAATCGTCTGATTGATTTCTTTGTCTGTGCGACTGATGGCGATGACTTTAGCGCCTTCGCGGGCCATCAGCAGCGCCGTCGCCTTACCAATTCCTGAACCCGCGCCGGTGATGAGCGCCACTTTTCCGGATAGTTCTTTACGTCCTGTTTCCATGATTGCAGTTAGCTTGCTAACGAACTAAAGCCGCCACGTGACAAATTGTTAGGCCTTGACCATCAATTTTAGAAAAGGGTGCGTTGGCAACCCGGCTACGCCTTTTCATAGTAGCTACGCCTGCCTGTTTCGCTTTGGGGTAAAACAACAAGTGTATCCCATGCGGTTTTTCTGTCAATTATCCTTTTTTTCGGTGTGGCTCACGCTGGCGACGGCTCAGCAACCGTTGCCCCGAACCTACTGCAACCCGATGGACATCAGCTATCGGTATAATTTTGAGCAGCTAAACGAGAAGGTATCGTACCGCTCCGGGGCCGACCCCGTTATTATCAATCACAAAAAGGAGTATTACCTGTTTGTGACAATTCAGGGCGGCTGGTGGCACTCCAAAGACATGGTCAACTGGAATTACGTTGTGCCCGACAAATGGCCGATGGAAGACATGTGCGCCCCGGCCGCGTTGTCCGTGCGCGACACGATGTACCTGTTTCAGAGCACGTTTGAGCAACGCCCCATTTTCATCTCGACTGAGCCGGAGAAAGGCAAACTCAAATTTTATAACCGCTGGCTACCCCGCCTGCCCAAAGACATTGGCCCGTGGGACCCCGCCCTGTTTCACGACGACGATACCGACAAATGGTATATGTACTGGGGATCCTCGAACGTGTACCCGATTTTCGGGGCTGAATTGGACAAAAGCCGCAACCTGACCTACGCGGGCACGAATCCGGCGGAAGCCTACAAAGCCATGCTCTGGCTTGACCCTTACAAACACGGCTGGGAACGCTTCGGTCCGAATCACTCCGACCCGTTCAAACCGTTCACGGAAGGGGCCTGGATGACCAAACACAACGGCAAATACTACCTGCAATACGGCGCACCCGGCACCGAATACAACGTGTATGGCAACGGCACCTACGTCGGCAAAAGTCCATTGGGTCCGTTCGAATACGCGCCCTACAATCCCGTCGCTTATAAACCGGGCGGCTTCGCAACGGGCTGCGGCCACGGCAACACGTTTCAGGATAACTACGGCAACTACTGGAACACCGGCACCACCTGGATCGGTGTTAACTGGGGCATGGAACGCCGGATTGTGATGCACCCGGCCGGGTTCGACAAGGACGATCAGATGTACGCCAACACCCGTTTCGGCGATTATCCGCACTTTTTGCCAACCAAAAAAGTGACGAATCGCGATGAGCTGTTCACGGGCTGGATGCTGCTCAACTACAGCAAGCCTGTTCTGGCCTCGTCTACCCTGAAAGCCGCTCCCACCGACACGCTCACCGCCGACCGCGTCGCCGACGAAAACCCACGTACGTTCTGGGTGGCCGGACAGAACCGACCCGGCGAAACGCTCACCACCGACCTTGGCGCGGAACACGACATTCGGGCCGTGCAGGTCGATTATTTCGATTATAAACTCGACATCTTCGACTCCGACTCGACGGTTTATACGCAGTTCAAAATCCTGACCTCGACCGATGGCAAGAAATTCGATGTAGTAGCCGACCTCACCAAACAGCCGAAGAAAGACCATGCCTGCGCCTATGTAGAGATACCCATCCGAGCTGATGGTAAGCCCGTGCGGGCGCGGCATGTGCGCTACGAGCACGTTTACACGGCTGGTAAGCACTTAAGTATCAACGCGTTTCGGGTATTCGGTAATGGCCTCGGCAAAGTCCCCGCGACACCTGCTACCCTAACGGTCAAACGCCAGAAAGATCAGCGCAACGCGGACCTGACCTGGGCAAAAGTAGCCGGGGCAACGGGCTACAATATTCGCTGGGGTATTGCGCCCGACAAGCTTTACCAGACGTATCAGTTCTGGAACGACCACCCGAACAAGTTTGAACTACGTGCGCTGAACGTGGATGTACCTTATTATTTTGCCATTGAAGCGTTCAACGAAAACGGCGTGTCGGCGCTGAGTAAGGTCGTGAACGATGGGTCCGGTTTAGGAAAAAGGTGAGTTCAGATCAATTCGGCTACGGCCTTACGGATGCTGGCAGCCATGCGGTCGGTGGGCAGGTCGTTGGCGTCGACGCCGAACGGGTCTTCAATCTCCTCGGCGATTAACTCCAGACTGGCCAGCACATAGAACACAATCAGCACCACCGGAATAACCCAGTAGTGCAGCGACAGCACGTAGCCAACGGGCAGCGTGAGGCAGTAGAGCGCCACGAATTTTTTCAAAAACGACGAGTACGAATACGGAATGGGCGTGGTGTGAATGCGTTCGCAGATGCCGCAAACGTCCGTAAACGATTGAAACTCGTCGTTTAGCACCAGCAGGTGTTCGGGCCGGATAACCCCCCGCTGGTAGAGTTCGTCCAGCTTACCGAACAGCCGCATGGCCATCTGGTTGGGCGGGTGCCGGTCGGGTGGGACACTGGCCGGGTCGAAACCGGGGCACGCTTCCCATTCGTCGGGGCAAAAATCACCGCGCAGGTGGTTTTTCAGGGCGTAGGCGTAGTTGGGAATCATGGCCCGAAAAAACTGCCGGTCGGCCGGGTCCGATTCGCTCAGGATATGCGCCAGTTTAATGGCTAAGTTGCGCGAATTGTTGGTCAGACTGCCCCACGCCTTGCGGCCTTCCCACCAACGGTCGTAGGCAGTGTTGGTCCTGAACACGAGTAGGGTCGAAATCACGAACCCCAGCAGCGTGTGCATGATGGAGATGTTTTTCAGATCGGAGTTAGGACCGGGATGAACATACTCGATAATGAAGTAAGCAATGGCCGTGCAGTACACCAGCATACCCAGCAGCGTAGGCCCTAATTTGCGAATCGTGTCGCCCTTGTGGAGCGAAAAGATAGTGTGCAGCCACTCTTTAGAATTGTAATCAACCATACGGCAACCAACGAAAAGTACCGTAAACTTGCAACATGACTTTTAACTTTCGCAACGACCAGCCCGACGATTTTTTAACCATTCTCCGGGAAGTAGGCCAGTGGTTAACCGATACCAATCAGGAAATGTGGCCGTTGGACACGCTCACATCCGATAATCTACTCGATGAATACACGCAGAATAACTGTTACGTTATGTACGCCGACGAGACGCCGGCCGCTGCCTTTATTCTGCAATGGAAAGACCCTCTTTATTATCCCGACGTACCGGATAACACGGCGGGCTTCATCCATAAAGTAGCCATCCGACGCCAATTCAGCGGCCAGAATCTGTTCGCGCACGTACTGGATTTTTGCCGGAGCGAATGCTTGGCCCGCAACATTCACGAAATTCAACTGGAAACCGACGCCACCCGGCCAGCATTGCTGCGTTTCTACGAACGACACGGCTTCGCGCCAACCTACCAGAAACGGATCGTGGAATTCAGAGAATCATTCAAATTAAGACAATCGTTCGACTGTCAATTCTACGTGCTCCGGTTTTAGCGGCTCTGTTCATGCAAGCAGCCAATTGATGATCAGCGCGTTAAACCATCGGTCCACCAACCGGTCAATGGAATGAACGTACGCCCGGAAATCATGAACCTGCTCTACCCGTTAACGGCCCTGCTCCTGCTCATCGGCTGCAAAACTGACACGACACCCGCACCTGGCAACGCCGTGGCGTCTCCACCTTCGGAAGCGAATATACAGTTGGCGTGGCAATACGCCCGGCAGGTCAACAGTCAGACGATGCTGGTGATGCACGACGGCACCGTCATCTTTGAACAGTATGCCAATGGTGGCTCGGCCGCAAAACCGCAACCGCTGGCCAGTGGCTCCAAAAGCTTTAACGGAATTGTGGCCCAGGCCGCCGTTGAAGACGGTTTGATTCAATTGGATGAGCGCGTGGCCGACGTGGTGCCTACCTGGAAAACTGATCCGCAAAAGGTGCTCATCACGTACCGCCAACTGCTGACCCTAACCAGCGGCCTCTATCCCGGCGACTTTGGCGGAACGGCGGGCCTGTCGGGCTGGAGCGACGTATTGGCCGTGCCGATGGTAGCCGCACCCGGCCAGAAGTTTGACTACGGCGGCAACCCCTTCAACGCGTTTGCCGCAGCCCTCCAGCGCAAATTAGGCAGTGAGACGTACGAGAACTACCTGAAACGACGCATTCTTGATCCATTGGGCATTGCCATTACGTGGTTCGTTCGTTTCGACGATGGCAGCCCGCAGGTGGCGGGAGGAGCGGCCATGACGGCCCGCCACTGGGCTACATTTGGCGAGTGGGTCCGGCGCGAAGGGGACTGGAACGGCAGGCAGATTCTGTCTAAAACCCGATTAGCCGAATGTTTTGTGGGCACACCGCAAAACCCGGCCTATGGCTTATCGTGGTGGCTGCGCGAACCCGTCAGCGCCGACCTGCTCCGGTCCATTCCGCAGTTGCGCGACGAAGTGGGTGGCGGCATTGTCACGTCGACGTATCTGCCCGACGATCTGGTGATGGCTGCCGGGGCTGGCAAACAGCGGCTTTACGTGATTCCCTCGCTGAAACTCGTTGCCGTTCGGCAGGGACCCGTGCAAACGACCGGTGTGCAATTTGCGGATGAGGAGTTTTTGAGTCGGCTGCTGCGCGGCAAACCGGATGGGGAGTAGCAGATGCCTACTTTTATAAGTTTCCCATCACTCTACGCACCGGCAACCAAGCAAGCAAAAGAGCGTAAAATTATTCTTTGTGAAACAGTCGGTCGTTGAAAACAAATGGCTTAACATCCACAACACTAACAAAATGAGCCATTGGATGCAACGGATTGATTAACCAGTTTGACTCTTCAGGGTAAACGGCCGAAGGTACGATCAATACCAGTGCTTTATCCTCTTCAACCCAGTGACGTCCGATCTCCTTTGTTTCTGTTGAATAAGGAAACCGTTGCCAATCAACCGGCAGTTCACTTCCATTGATACGTTGAATTGGCGCTTCATCCGGTAGCTCAATGGTGAGCATCGAGAAGCTGCGTACATCGGAAATTTCAACATATTGTAGCACTTCAAGCACGGCCAATGACCCGTTCTGAGCCGTGTATACGACGGGCGTACCGGGGTAGTTCCAGCGTCCTCCGGCTCGTTTAGCTCCTTCGCCTGTCAAGTCGTAAGCGCGAACCGTCTTCGCCAGGCGGTATAGTAACATCAGTAAACGCCGAATTCAATACGAGTCAGTAAGTCATCAACCTCCTTAAATCCCCGCGCTGACGTTAGCAGGTCAATAGGACGTTTGCCGGATAAAGCTGTATTCGGCCGTTCGAGCCACGTTCGGAAGTTAGTTATTCCATCAAACACCGTTTCACCATGCCGGTACAATTCATAGATCAGCAAATGCTGACTGGCTAAACGACGACGGGGCGATGTGTTCGGTTGCATACAGATTCTTACTATTATGCTCTTTTACAAATCTAAGGCAATTTTTAATCTTCTGGTACGCATTTCCCTATCCAGCGCAGTTGCAAGAGGCATAACAACACGACATACACAGTTTAATGAGCGTTATGCCAGCACCGAAACCCCAAATTTAGCGGGGTGTACGAACGGACGGGCTCCCGCAAAAAGGCCTAAAACCGCTACCTTGCGGTATGTTTTCCAATCGCCGGTTACTGCACATTTACGCCATTATTTTCATTGACGTCGTCGTTGGCTCCGCTATTGGGCCGGTGTTGCCCGAGTTTGTGAAAGGCCACGAGCGGCCGCAACTGTGGCTGGCTCTGGGTACGGGCCTGTTTTTGGGCGTTCAACTGTTTTCGGCCCCGCTGCTCGGCAAACTTTCCGATGGCTACGGTCGCCGACCCATTTTCATCGTCTCGGCCATTGGCACCTTTCTATCCGACTGTATGCTGCTGCCCGTTCGGTTGGGGGCGCAGTTGGCCAACCGTTTCAGCGACGGCCTCACCAACGGCATGTACGCCACGGTCCGCTCGGCCATCACGGATATTTCGCGCAAGGAAGACCTGTTCAAAAATCTTGGCATCGAAGGCGCGATTCTATCGCTTGGTTTTGTAATTGGCCCGGCCGTAGCGGGGCTGCTGCTGACGGTGTTCGATGTTGTGCAGGCTGATCAGGCGCGGGTAGTGGTGGGCATGGCGATCCTGCTGTCGGCGGTGAACGTGCTGCTGAGCTGGACGCTCCGGGAAACCATGGCGAACCCGCCGGGCATAACAAAGGCCGAGTTGAAAGCCGAACTGGTGCAGTCGCTTAGTGTGCATACACTCTGGACGCGGCTGCTGGCCAAAGACCGCCAGTACAAAGGCCTGAAACAGTTGGTGCTGATGCAATTAGCCTTAACGCTGAGCACGGGCTACTACAATTACTTTGTCACGTTTATTAGTTTTGGTGCTCTACAAATGGACGCCAGGGCGATCTCCTACATGTTTATGTACTTCGGCGCGTTGAGCGTCGTCATCAACTACGTGTTCTATACCTACTTCGCCGACCGCATCAACCAGCGCCGGGGCATTATCTGGTTAGCCGCCCTGGGCGTACCGGTGGTGGCTGGTTACGGACTGGTTGGCACCTCGTTGGTGGGGTTCTACGTGCTCGTTACCATCGACTGCCTGACGCTGTCGCTCATTCAGGGACTCATTGAGGGACTGATGGCACAGCGCACCAGTGATGACGACCGGGGTGAAATTTTCGGTATCAATCAGGCGTTGCAGGGATTGGCCAGTTTCGGCACCACACTGGTGTTCGGTGCCCTCTCGCTGCTCGATCTGCGTGCGCCGTTTGCCTGGTTTGCTACTTGTTTGGCGATGGTAGCGTGGCTGGCGTGGCAAACTAAAAAGAGCCAATTACCGCATGGAGAAACTGCGTGAGTTTATTGAGCAACACGTGACGCTGACGGATGCGGACTGGGCCGAAGTACAGAGATGTGCCCACAGGCGGAGCATAGCCAAAAATCAGTTTTATCTGCGTCCGGGTCAGGTTAACGGCGAATTTATCTTTATTGAACAAGGCACCTTACGGGTATTTCAGACGGGGTCCGACGGCCAGGAATACACCGCCTGGTTGGCCGTGGAAGGCCAGTCCTTCTGCGATCTGGCCAGTTTCCGCGATCAGCGCCCTACCCGCCTTTCAGTTCAGGCACTTGCCGATACCTCCCTGATTGCGTTGTCTTACCCCAACATGCAGCACCTGTACGAGACCATGCCCGTCTGGCAGGAGTTTGGCCGCAAGCTGTGGGAAGACGTCAGCGTCAATCTGATCAACACGATCTTATCGTTTCAGTCCGAGCCCGCTGAGGTTCGCTACGAGCGTCTTAGCAACCAGCGTACATTATTGCAATCGGCCCCGCTCAAATACATCGCCGAGTTCCTGGGCATTACGCCCCACACATTGAGCCGGTTGCGCCGACGCCGATAGTGCTCCGATAGTCGCATACGATATTGCTTTTTGGCAATTTTGAGTAGTGGGCCGTGCCCGAACTTTACGGCATGAAAGCAACTCATATAACCCTCCGCTGGCTCAACTTCGCCCTGTTCGGGCTGGCCCTCTGGTTCTTCGGTAACCTCTACGAAGAAGTTATTCTGATGCCTAACTGGCTGGCGGCTCCTATCGACGTACTTCGGGTTCATAGTCGGTATACTACCGTTGTCGTCCAGTATCACTATTACGTCCCAACTACGCAGTTAGCCGTAATTACTCTGATTGTCCTGTGCTTCACCAACAACCCGGCCCGGCAACTCGCTCAGCCTGATCTGCGCCGGGCGGCTATCTGGGGTGCGCTGGGTGTTGCGCTGACGGCCTGGATCGTCCTGTCGCTAAATCTTGATCTGTTCATCGGCGAACTAAAACTGTCGGAAGCGGAAGCCCATCAGAAAGGCCTGATCTGGATGATTGGCAACGCCGTTCGGTTGTTCTGTGTTGGGTTGTCATTTGGTTACGCCCTTCGTGTGCGGGACCAACTCGTCCGGCTTAGCAGGTCAGTTAATTCAGTCTCGAATTAATTGCGCTACTACCTACCGGCTGGTATATTCGTGGTATCAACTGGCTCATTCCTGCTCCAATGCATTATACCCCGGCTCTGTTACTGCTAACGATGCTCTTATTGCTGACTTGCCAGCGCCCACAGCCGGACGCCGAGCCGAAACAGTACAGCGTTCCGGCCGAGGTGGAGCCATACGTGCAGCGTTTTCGCGACGAAATGCAGAAGCGCGGACAAACATTGGCGACGGATAACCTCATTATCACATTCGGCAAAACGCAGGGGGAGGATGTATGCGGGCAGTGTTCGCTGGAGTCCGGCAAGACGCCCCGGATCACGCTCAGCACCGACTCGTTCTGCTGGCAGGGGGCTAACCAAAACGAGCGGGAATGTTTGGTTTTTCACGAACTGGGGCACTGCCTGCTCGCCCGCCAACACCGCACCGACCGTTTCCCTACCGGCGCGTATGTGAGCCTGATGAACCCCGACGACGTGGGCGTGTATGCTACCTGCCGCTACCCCATTGGCAACGATGACTGCGACAAGCGCCCCCGTCGGGACTATTACCTCAACGAGCTGATCGACCCGGCGGCACCCACGCCTATCTGGGGAAGGTAAACACTAAACGTGGCACCCTGGCCGGGCTGGCTGGTTACCTTAATGGCTCCCCCGTGGTTCTCGACCACTTTTTGCACTATAGCCAGGCCAATACCCGTACCGCCAAACTCGCTCCGTCCGTGTAGTCGCTGAAAAACCTCAAAAATGCGGTCGGCGTATTTATCATCGAACCCAATGCCATTGTCGGCCACGTCGATGCAGTGGTAGGCGACCGTGTTGTGAATGGGTCTCACCGCAGGGGGCAGGTCGGATGCCATTAAAAACCGGCTGCTGACTGTGATAACCGGGGGCACATAGGCCCGGCGAAATTTAAGGGCATTACTCAGCAGATTTTGAACAAGCTGCCGCAGTTGCATCGCATCGCCCGCAACGATTGGCAACGGCCTGACGTCGACCAACGCCTTCGATTCGGCGATGGCCAGGTCCAGGTCAGCCAGCACCGCGCTTACCACATCGTCTAAGGGCACGGGAACGTTTGCCTCGCGCCGGGTTGAGATGCGGGAGAAATTCAGCAAATCCCGGATCAGAGTCGACATCCGGCTGGCGGCCGACTGCATCCGCTCCAGATAACCGACGCCCTCACCCAGCGAGTTGGCGTACTGAGTTCTCAGCAGATCGCCGAACTGCTGAATCTTACGCAGGGGTTCCTGAAGGTCGTGACTGGCGACGTAGGCAAACTTCTGGAGGTTGTCGTTCGAGCGGGCCAACAGGTGATTGGATTCGAGCAGTTCCTGGTTGATCACCCTCAACTCTTCGTTGGTAGCGGCTAACTCCTCGTTGGCTGCTGCCAGCTCTTCGGTGCGTTCATGTACCTGCTCCTCCAACCGAACGGACAGGGTTCGGTAGCGGATCTCGCTCTCTTCCAGCTTTTGCCGGGCCAGTACCTGCTCAGTTACGTCGGTGGCCGTTTCCAGTATGGCATACACCACCCCGGCCGCATCGCGAAGGGGTTTCAGGCTAAGATCAAAATAGTAGGTGCCCGGCACACCGTCAATCGTCAGTTCGGCGGGGGCAGCGGTGGCCCAAAAGGGATTGCCCGTGGCAAATACCTGGTCTAACAGGGCTATCGCCGAGGAGTCATCACCGGGCACTGCCAGCACCTCCCGAATTGGCTTACCAACAATAGACGGACCTTTTCCGAAGAAACGGATCATCGACTCATTCGCTACGGCAATAATCAGCTCCGGGCCGACAAACAGGGCCGTAGCCACGGGTGATTCATCAATCAGCGACCGGAACCGGGCTTCACTTTCTTCGATTTTCTGGCGGACGAGTACCTGCTCGGTGACATCAGTTACGACCTGAATCATCCCTACAATGTTGTCGTCTTCCCACAGCGGGCGATAAGCGAGGTTGTACCAGTGCTTCTGGAGCACCCCGGCCGTCGCATGAGTTACCGGCACTTCACGCCCGTCGAAGGAGACACCGTTTCGATAGGTGTTCTGAACCTGCTGCCAGGCAAATTCGCCTTCAAGCTCTGGCATGACGGTTAACAGGGGCTTACCAATCACGGTTTCCCCCTGCCCCATCTGGGCCATCATACTGTCATTGATCTGGTCAATTACGTAGTTGTCACCGTGCAGGACCATTGTGGCGGCTGGAGTTTGCTGAATAATGCTGCGAAAACGTGCTTCATCGGCTTCCAGTCTCCGCCGACCCATCAGGGCCTGAGTGGTTTCATTGCAAACGACCAGCACCCCGTTTATTTCACCCCCATCGCCGTAGGCCGGGCTGTAGCTAAACGTCCAGTATACGTCTTCCAGCCGACCGTTCCGGTAGATGGGCACGAGTTGGTCCGCGAAGAAAGTCGGTTCGCCGGTTTGCAGGACCCGGTCAATAAGGGGGCCGATGAAATTCCAGATTTCCGGCCAGACATCGGCCCCGCGTTTACCCACAGCCGGGTGTTTACCCTCGTCGCCCAGACTACCCCGGTACGCATCGTTGTAAAAACAGATGAGGTCGGGTCCCCAGAACAAAAACAGGGGGAAGGCCGAGTGCAAGACAATACCAACGGTGGTGCGCAAACTGAGCGGCCATTGGTCGGGCGTACCCAAAGCGGTTGTCGACCAGTCGTAGTTGCGGGTGAGGGCACCCATTTCGCCACCACCAGCTAAAAACGGGTATGAATTGGTCGTTGTCGTATCCAAAAGATCAGGTAATAACGTCGTTGCAAGGTAGTAAAGTCAGTGGAATTGGGTAAATAACCGGGTCAGGCCGGGTAGTGTTTAACCTGTTTGCCTACGCTGTTCGCTTCTTTTTCCGGCCCGATTCGGCTGCGGCCATCAACGGGGCGGTGTATTGCTCATACAACTCAAACAGGAACTCGATGCGCCGGGCTTCGTTCAAAAATGCCGCCGGGCGGTAACACTGGTCAACGGCCCGGTCGAGGTCCTGATGGGCCTTGACCAGCGCGGGCGGCATGGTGAGCGGGTCGTAGAGATCGGCGAGGCTGCTGCCGACGAACGACGCCCGCACGTCGAGCACCCGCTGCGCCCCCGTTTCCACCACCTTCACCTGCTTTTCCGTCGGCGATTGGGGCCACGGGAAATTGTTGTAAACGATGTGAATTGAATATGAATAATCGCTTTTCATACGGCCACAAACGTAACGGGTCCAAGACATGTGCATAACGGACGTAAGCACCCCAAACTGATACAAAGTAGCGTTGGGAAGCAAACGTAATTTATTGCTGGCCAACGTGTCCGGTTGCAAAAATCCGAATGGTATATATTGTCGACGTTCCGATGAAACTTCGGGCATGACCATGTAAGGCACATCTGGAATAAACTCAACGTGAAAGCGTGTCGGTATATCAGCCAGTTTTCGGGTTGGTGCGCTAACGCTATTCAATCGCTCTTGTCGAACAGCCTGTACGCGTTTCATCGCTTCGGGCATTTGACGCAGTTCGCCCGGCGGGCAATCACCCAGCCAAAGGCACCATCGTTCGTAGCCATTGATAAACTCATGCGCACCCAGCCAACGCCGAAACCATTTTGCTGACTGCGGTTCTTTCGCAATGAACGCCTGTTTCTCATCAATGGTGAACAGATAATGACCACCGTCGATTGGCTTGTTGCCGATTCCAATTTCAGGCACGTTGCAAAGCGGCTTTTGTCGGCTGCTGATTAGTATGTTACGCCCCTCAACCAAATACGGATTTATTGTTTTGACTGCTCGTTCAACAGGCTCACCTTTCACATCGGGGTAGTCATATAATATGCGGCTGTTTATTGTGTTATCATTGTCTAACCCAATGATAACACAATAAACAGCCGCATTGCCTTTGGCTTCGTTACTCCATCGAAACGTGCGGTGCGCAAACGAGATAGCAACCTTGTAATGCTTGAGTAACTCGCCCCAAAGTACGCCGACCTGTTCGCCCTGCGTGATAGAATTAGTAGAAACAAAGGCTGCTTTTGCCGCCGTTGCCTGAACAAACGCAGATGCTTTAGCGTACCAGCCCGACACATAGTCCAGCGTACCGGCTCCGTTGACGCCCGGAAAAATCGCCATAATATCATTCCGCTGCTCCTGGGTCATCATCTTGGAACCAATGAACGGCGGGTTACCGATGATGTAGCTGTAGTGCAGCGGTTCGTCGCCGTCTTTGGGTTCGGGGAGGAGCGATTGCCAGTCGGTGCGGAGGGCGTTGCCGTGGACGATGGTCGCCGACTTGGTGAGCGGCAGCCGGATGTAATACTGACCGAACTCCTCCGAGATGCGCATGTTCATCTGGTGGTCCATGAGCCACAGCGCCACCTGCGCAATCTGGGCCGGAAACTCTTCGTATTCGATGCCGCAGAACCGGTCTACGTCCACCAGCACGAGGTCGTTGACGCTCACGAACTGCTGCCCTTTTTGCAGCGCTTTGATCACGTCAATTTCCAGCAGCCGCAGTTCCCGGTAGGTGATAATGAGAAAGTTGCCGCAGCCGCAGGCCGGGTCCAAAAACCGCAGGTTGGCTAACTTGCCGTGAAACGCGGTGAGCTTGCGCTTGTCTTGCTGGATGCTCAGGAACTCGCGCCGGAGGTCGTCTAAGAACAGCGGCTTAATCACTTTCAGAATGTTCTTTTCCGAGGTATAGTGCGCTCCCAGATTTCGCCGTTCCACCGGGTTCATGACCGACTGAAACAGCGACCCGAAAATGGCGGGCGAGATGCGGCCCCAGTCCAGCGCACAGCAGTCGAGGAGCATCTGCCGCATGGCCCGGTCAAAGGTCGGAATCATCAACGGTTCGGCGAATAGCTTGCCATTTACGTAGGGAAACTGCGCCAGGGCATCGTCTAAGTTTTTGGGGCGTTTGTCGGCGGGTGTGTTCAGGATCTGGAAGAACATCGCCATCTGCGCCCCAAGGTCGAAGCCGTCCTCGCGGGTGTTCTGGCTGAGGTAGTCCTGAAAAATACCTTTGTCGAAAATGCTCGTGTCGTCGGCAAACAGGCAGAACAGCAGCCGCACCAGATACACCTCCAGCGAATGGCCGTCGTAGCCCACGGCTTTGAGTTTGTCGTGCAGGCTGCCCATCATCTGAGCGGCTTTGATGTTGACCGGGTCTTCTTCCTGATACGTCCGTTTCTGGTAGCCGAGCATAAACCCGAACTCTTTCACGTGCAGGTGCAGGTCGGCCAGCGGAAACTCGTGCGCTTCTGCTCCGGTCGTTTCGTCTAAGTCATAGAGCCGGAAGCGGGCAAAGTCCGACACCAGCACGTAGCGGGGTAGTTCGTGGTCTTTCAGCCCGACAAAATACGCTATTGCCTGACGGTAGGCATCGTCTAAGCTCCGCCCGCGTGATTTGTGCTCAACCACCAGCGTACCGGGCCAGAACAGGTCCACAAAGCCTTTGCTGCGGCCGGGCCGCTCCACGGCCTTCTCAAACTGCGCTAAGCGTCGGCGCGTCACGCCAAAAACAGCGAAGAAATCATCCCAGAACGACTTGGCTTCGGCATCTTCCGAGGCTTCGTCTTTCCATTCATTGGCAAACCGCAGAGCACGGTCTTTAATCTCAATCCAGCTCAGAGCCATTGGTGGTCGACAAGGAAACAGGTGAATACGCGGGCAAAATAGCAAATAGCCCCGACTATTGGCCTATTCCAGCAGACCACCTCACTGCACCCGAAACAAACCCTCGCCCACCACCGGCCGACCGTCGGCAGTGATGCCCTGCACCAGGACCCGTACCGTTCTGACCACGTCGGACAGGGGAATCATCAACTGGCTGCGGCCCTGACCGTCGGTTTGCATGAGGGGTTTCCAGTACAGCACGTCCCGGCGGTCGACTCGGGACGATTCGGCCGACTGAGTTGGTTCGGCATTACGCTCGTAGCGGGGCACGTAAAACTCGCGCTGCACCGATGGGTAGCCAATCAGTTGCAGGGGTGTCATGCCCGTTTTCGGCTTATTCGTCGCGGAACCGGATCGCCAGCTCTTCGTGTAAAAGGCAATGACGCCACTCCCACCCCGAACCCCATACGTAGCGGCTGATCCGGCGTTTTTCAATAACTCGACTCGTTCAATATCACCGGGATTAAAGGTTAGCAGCATTGTTTCGGCTTCGCCCTGAATCGCCACACCGTCCAGGAGAAACAACGGTTCTGTACTGCCATTGACGCTGCTAACACCCCGGATCAGCACCCGATAGCCTACCGGTGTTTGTGTCACATTCACGCCCGCCAGCCTACCCCGAATCATTTCATACAAGTTGGCAAACTGACCAGCATTGGCATCAAACACTATGGTCGCATCGGCCGCGCCGTGTAAACTTCTGCGCTGAATATCCTGGGGGCGTTCTTCGTATTTACGCGCCCGCACCGTCACTTCCTTCAGGAGTTTAGCGGTTTTGTCGCGGTACAAATCAGCCTCACCGTCCTGCCGGGTTCGGGCTGCGGCCAACTGTGCCCGTGTGGCACCCCAGTCAGGCATCGCACGAACTGTGTCCGGCTCCCACGACAGACCCGGCCCGTCGAGCACCAGGTGAGCCTCTTTGGCCGGAAGATCTTTTAACTGACGGTCGGCGAGTTGCACCATCAGTTTCACCGTATCGGCAATAGCCAACCCGGCCAGCCGGAACCGCCCCCGTTCATCGGCCCCCGCCGAGCGCACGAATGACGGTTTAGAAGTCGTCGACGCCACCACTACCTGCGCCCCGGCTACTGGCTGGTTGTTCGCGTTCAGCACCCGCCCCATCAGCGACACGCCCCCCAGGAGGTTGGTGGCAGGGGTGCCGCTCACCCGTCGCCAGCCCTGGGTAAGCAGTAAATCATCCAGCGCCCGGCGGGTTTCGGGTGCGTTATTTTTGAGGTATTCGTTCGGCTGTTCGACCCGCCCCCGCAGTTCACCCGTCAGCAGCAGGTGGGTGCGGACCGTAGCGGCCGCGCTGTCGTCGGGCACCTGTTCGGCATCGGTGATAGACGCCGACAGCACGGCTACGGCGGGCAGTCCATCGTCGTTCAGGGCGACGCTCAATGTAGCTGGTTCGCGGGGCTGGTAGTGGTCTTTGTTGAGATTGAGCACTACGCGGATGGGCGGCACCCGCTCCGGCACAAACACCAGCCGTTCGGCCTGCGGGCGGGCCCCGTCATCGAAAAGTGTAATCTGATTCAGGCCGGGGGGCAACGTAGTGGTTGGCAAACTTAGCCGCGCCGTACCGTTTTGCAGTTGAATTTTTCGCTGATCGACCAATCGGC
The DNA here is from genome assembly GCF_054779955.1 of Spirosoma arcticum. NCBI lineage: Bacteria > Pseudomonadati > Bacteroidota > Cytophagia > Cytophagales > Cytophagaceae > Spirosoma > Spirosoma arcticum. The sequence goes on along the minus strand of NZ_BAAGXG010000004.1, from coordinate 431,004 downwards.
CCTGCTGCTGAATCAGCACATAAACCGAATCCGCTGCGGACCGGTGCGTACCGGTAATGGTCAACACGAATCGGGTGCTATCGGTAACGGCATCGACCGACAGGCTAAACCCTTGTAATTCGGCCGGGGGCAGCGGCACTACCTGCTGCTGGCTGTTGTGAATCACTTCGGCGTAGTAGGTCCGGCCGGTCAGGGGCGTCACCACCACGCTGCCCATGCCCCGGTTGCTGGTCGTTACCCGGCAAATTTCCGTACCTGTGTTGTCCACAATTCGGCCCGTTGCCAGCAGTCCGCGTCCATCCGGCCCAACCACTTTGATGCCCAACCGCGATGGTACGCCCACCAGCCACCGTCCGCCTTCGGGCAGAATTTGCACGTCTGCCCGTTTTCGGATGATATCGGCTGTGCCAACTGTCGTGTTAGTGAGCAGGTTATAAACGGTGATGGCGCGTTCAAAAGCAGGGCGTCGCTGCCCGTCGTCCTCGTCGGTATAGGCCCGGAGCCGATACGTACCCGACGCTAATGAATCAGACAGTCGAAAATTACCCACCGCCCGCCCGTCGGCCACGCGCAGCCACTGATGCTGCACGAGCGTTCCGGTCGGCGCTACTACATCGACATGAATAGCGGTTTCGCCGGATAGTGGGCGATTGGTGGCGGCATCGAGCAAATAGGCACTTAACCACAGCCGGTCGCCGGTGGCATAAAACGGCTTGTCGGTATGCACAAACAGAACCGGGGCCAGCGCCTTAAACCGCTCGTTGAACGTAGTGGCAATTCGACCAAGCCGGGCATCGGCGGGCATCAGTTTTCCCTGCGTAATAAACGGTGCCGAAGTTGTGGAGTCGGCAGCGACCGGGTTGGGTTTCCAGTCGTCGGGCAGCAGCGTCGACAGGCGGTCGTCGGCCAGAGACCCCTGTAGCTCCATGCCTTCGGGAAGCGTAATCACACCATCAACCGTTAGCTGAATCTGACCGGCGGGCAACCGGATCTGCGTGTAGGCGAAACGGGCATCGGCGTAGGGCGAGTAGGCTGACATCGCAGGCGTATAAAACACGACGAGCTGGCGGTTCGATACCAGCCGCCGTTCAAACGGCAACCGCCCCGGTTGAATCAACTTCTTTATCTGGAGTGGTTTCAGACGCCCCCGTACCGAGTCGTTTGTCGCGATGGAGCCATAGAGCGTCGTTCGGTTCTCCCGGCTTTGGGCAATGGGCACCGTTATGTCTTCCTGATAAGCCAGAAAGCCCTGCTGTTGATACGTACTGTCGATTAAACTGGCCATCAGGTGCCGGGTTGAGCCGTTGTAGGCCCGCATTCGGTTGCGCTGGTAGCGGTTCGCCTGCCGCTCATCGGCGGCTTTCAATTCCTCGAAACGCGTTGTACCGGCGTAATATACTTTCTGATACGTTCCGTCGAAGTACCGCATATCGTAGTAAAGCCGATAGCCAAGCGCCTGGTTTTCAATGACCAGCGGCTCCGTAGCGGTAGCGGTCAAATGCCCGTTCTTCTCGTTGAAGTTGAGCACATCACTGTTCACGAGCTGGCACTGCCCACCAAACGGCTCACCGAGCAATTGCTTTTTGAACTGCTTTACGTGCCGTTGCCACAGTTTCAGATTTCCCCGGACCGTTACGGCAGCGAGGGTCTGGTCGTCGGGTTTGAGCCGAAAGTCAGCCCGCTCATTTTGGGTGTTGTCCAGCCGCAGGGTACGCCGTTGGGGTTGATAGCCAACGAACGAAGCCACAATTTCAACCGTGCCGAGCGGCACACTCGACAGGGCGTAATAGCCCTGCTCATTGGTGAGGGTGCCGCGCGTACTGCCGTTCAAGTACACATTGGCAAACGGCATCGCTTTATTCGTTGCCGCGTCGGTTACGTGACCGGTCAATGTGGTCGTTTGGGCAACCGACACCGCAGCCAGCCCGGTTAGCAGGCAGGCCATCAACCAACCGATAAAAAGTCGATGATTCATGGCGGTTAAGGCGGTGGTTCACCTCCCGCAAAAGGTGTGCTTCAGGTGCTTATACTCACAGTTGCTCCGGGCGGATTTCCTCCAGCCGCTCGCCCGAAAACGCCACTGGCTTCTCCGCGAAAAGCACTTTCGTGGCGGCCCAGGTGGTGCGAAACAGCTTTGTGCGTGTCTGCTTGTAAAGCTTTATCTTTGGGCGTTTTTCGCCGAACACTACGTAGGTTTGGCTATAAATAAAGAGAAGACATGGACATTCTAAGTATAAAGGAGGTCGTTAAAAACGGCGTTGCTTTCCTGAAAAATCTTTACGAAGATGCGGACAACATACTGGTGGAGGAGGTTGAGATGGACGATCAGCAGCAGTATTGGTTTATTACGCTGAGTTATAAACTTGTAGACGCGGGTTTCACAACTACAGAACCAACTACGTTGCAGAGTTTTTTGTACCCTGGCAAAGATCGGAGCTACAAAACCTTAAAGATTGATGCTAAAACGGGTGCTGTCTTATCTATGAAAATCAGAGAACTTCAGGGATGACCTTCCAGACATTCCGAAGCAAGGCCGGTTTGCTTATGGATAGCAACATTCTAACACTATATATTGTGGGATTGTATGACGTGAAGCGAATTGCAGAGTTTAAACGTACGAAAGGGTTTTATTCACCCGATGACTTCTATTTACTCAAAAACTTTATTGCTCTCTTCGACAACCGCTTAGTTACAACACCTCATATTTTGGCCGAAGTGAGTAATCTCCTCGAAGGCACTCGCTACCAGTATGGGCCGCTTCTCAACTCGCTGACCACCTTCATAAATATAGTTCAGGAAATACACATTCCCAGCAAAGAAGTTGTTCGCCAGCACCCACTGCTGTTCACCCGATTTGGATTAAGCGACATGGTAGCAGGTGAGTTAGTAAAACAAGATTACGTATTATTGACTGATGATCTTGATTTCAGTGCCTACTTAAGAAATAAGAATATGTCAGTTATAAACTTTAACAATATAAGGTTCAACTCCTTATATTGACCTCCTCCAGCCGCTCGCCCGAAAACGCCACTGGCTTCTCCGAGAAAAGCACTTTCGTGGCAGCCCAGGTGGTGCGGAACAGCTCACTCTGGCGGTAAGCTTCGAGATCATCGGCCGAATTCCACAGGCTGTAGGTCATGCGAACAGCCGGGTTGCCGGGGTCGGCCAGAAGTTCGAGGTGGTGGTTGCCGGGAAAGGCGCGGATGTGGTGTTTGGACTGGTCGAAAATGGCGTGAAAGTCAGGCAGGGCGTCGTCACGGAACGTCATGCGGACAATACGAACGAGCATAGTGTTGGGGTTGGCTATTTTTTCGCTAAGTTGACCGGTATTTCGCTCATCCCCTATCGTTCTTCATGATTCATTTTCTCCGTACCAGTCTGCTGATGAGCTTGCTGTGGCTCAGCCATGCCGCGTCAGGCCAAACCTCCTATTTCTTTCCCGGAAACAGCGGCCCGCTCAACCCGGCCATTCCCTCGCCCGAACAATTTTTGGGCTATCCCCTCGGTTCGCACATTACCCGCTACGACCAGATGGTGGCTTATTTCCGCGAACTCGACCGGCTCTCCGACCGCGTTAATGTTGACGTCATCGGCGAAACCTACGAACACCGGCCGCTCATTATGGCGTCGTTCACCAGCCCGGCCAACTACGCCAACCGGGAAACCATCCGGCAAAATCACCTCAAACAAGCCACGGGCGACGTGGGAACGAACGTACCGCTGGTGGTGCAGATTGGGGCCAACGTGCACGGCAACGAACCCTCCGGGGGCGAATCGACCCTGCTGACGGCTTATTATTTAGCAGCTTCGGAAAGCGACGAGGTAAAAAAATGGCTCGCCGACATGCTGATTTTTGTGGAGCCGATTCTGAACCCTGACGGCCGCGACCGTTTTGCCAACTGGGTGAACATGCACAAAAGCGACGCATCGGTGGCCGACCCCCTCGACCGCGAGCACAACGAGATCTGGCCGGGTGGCCGCATGAACCACTACTGGTTCGATCCCAACCGCGACTGGTTCCTCTGCGCCCACCCCGAAGCGCAGGCCCACGTTGCCTGGTTTCACCGCTGGATGCCCTACGTGGTGGTCGATCAGCACGAGATGGGCACCAACGCCACGTTCTATTTCGACCCCGGCAAGTACAGCAGCAACAACCCCGTGGTGCCCGCCTACCTCTACGATACCGTTTACCCCGCCTTCGGCAACTACTTTTCAAAGGCCATGAACGGCATCGGTTCGCTGTATTTCACCAAAGAAACCTTCGACAAACTGTATCCGGGCTATGGGTCCAGCTACGTCAATTTTTACGGAGGGGCCGGGTTTCTGTTCGAGCAGGCCAGTGCGCGGGGCATCGTGCAGGAAACTACCACCGTGCCCATCACCTTTGCGTTCACCGTCCGCAATCAGCTTACGGCCGTCCTGGCCACCCTTCGGGCGTCGATGGCCGAAAAACTGATGCTGCTCAAACTCCGCCGTGATTTTTACACGTCGGCCAGCGACCAGGCCCGCCGGAGCGCCGTGAAAGGCTACGTGTTTGGCGAACCCGCCGACCAGACGCGCACCAACGCCTTTGTGAACCTGCTGCGTCGGCACCAGATTGATACCTACACCCTCGACCGCGACGTAACGGCGGGTGGACGCACCTTCCGCAAGGGTCAGGCCTTTGTGGTGCCGGTCGAACAGCGAAATTACCTGATGGTGCGCTCGGCCTTTGAGAAGCAGATCACCTACGCCGACAGCCTGTTTTACGATGCCTCGACCTGGTCGCTGATTCACGCGTTTGGTCTGCCCCATGCCGAACTGACCACACCAACCGGCAAAGGGACTACGGCCACGCTACCGCTCGGTATGGCCGTTACGGAACCCTTAATGGCGTCGGCCGCGCCCGTTACCCGCAGTGCTTATGCCTATCTGATGGAGGTAACGGACTACAACGTGTACCGGGCACTGTACGCGCTGCAATCGGGCGGGGCGCTCGTCAAAACCAGTTTTAAGCCGTTCACGGCCCGCTCGGGTACAGAAAGCCAAACGTTTGGCTACGGTACGCTGGTGATACCGGTGCAGCAGCAAACCCTCCCGGCCGACTCGCTGTTTCGGTTGGTGAGCGCCGTGAGCCAGCGGACGGGTGTGGCGGTACGCGGTATCGAAACGGGCTTCAGTACGCAGGGCATCGACCTCGGCAGCAATCAGGTGCGCACCCTGCGCAAGCCCGAAGCGCTGGTGGTGGTTGGCCCCGGCACCAGTCCCTACGAAGCGGGCGAAATCTGGCACCTGCTCGACCGGCGCGTGGGCATGCCGATCACTAAACTCGATCTGGCCAACCTGGGCCGCGCCAACCTCAACCGCTACACCACGCTCATTATGGTATCGGGCGTTTATCCGACCGACAAAGCGGTGAGCGACAAAGTAAAGGCGTGGGTGCAGGCGGGTGGTACGCTGATTACGATTAAAACCGCCAGCGAATGGGCCATCAAACAGGGTCTGGTGAAAGAGAAACTTTTAGCCGCCGACACGACGAAGAAGGCGTTACGCTACGCCTACGACGAGGCCACTAACTACGAGGGGGCCAAAGCCCTCGGCGGCAGCATTTTTACGGCCGACCTCGACTTGTCGAGTCCCATTGGTTTTGGCTTTACGGACCGGCGCGTATCCCTGTTCAAAAACAACCAGACTATTTTGCAGGCCAGCCAGAGTCCGTACAATACCGTGGCTCAGTACATCGACAAACCCTTAGTGGGTGGCTACGTGCATCCATCCGTGCTGAAACGCGTGGCTAAGTCGGCGGCTATTCTGACGGCGGGCGACGGAGCGGGGCGCGTCATCCTGTTTGCCGACAACCCTAATTTTCGCGCCAGTTGGTACGGCACCAACAAGCTGTTTCTGAACGCCCTGTTCTTCGGTGGAGCCCTGACCGTACCCAGCATTGACGGCGAAGAGTAAGCTTTTTTTCATAAACACACAGAACAGGGAGTAAAGGCACGGAGTTACACAAAGAAGTAGGAATGAGCATAACGCTGTGTTCTCTGCGCCTTAACTCTATCTTCTCTGCGTTTAACCAATCGTATTATGAATTACCGCACCTTCGGCCGCATGGGCTGGCAAGTTTCTGAAATTGGCTACGGCATGTGGGGCTTAGCGGGATGGACCGGCTCCGACAAAGCCGAGGTTCTGCGTGCCCTGCAACGCTCGGTTGACCTGGGCTGCAATTTTTTCGACACGGCCTGGGGCTACGCAGAGGGCGTCAGCGAACAGATTCTCGGCCAACTGCTCAAAAACAACCCGGATAAACAACTGTATGCCGCCACCAAGATTCCACCCAAGAATCGGAAATGGCCCTCCAAACCGGACTTCAGGCTCGAGGCCGTTTTCCCGGCTGACTACATTGTTGAATACACCGACAAAAGCCTCAAAAACCTCGGCGTCGACACCATTGATCTCATGCAGTTCCACGTTTGGGAAGATGGCTGGGCCGACCGCGACGAGTGGAAAGAAGCCACTCAGCAACTCACGCAGGCCGGAAAAGTGCGGGCGTGGGGCCTTTCGGTAAACCGCTGGGAGCCGGACAATTGCCTCGATACGCTCCGCACCGGGCTGATTGACGCCGTGCAGGTCATCTACAATATTTTCGACCAAAATCCTGAAGATAACCTGTTCCCGCTCTGCCGCGAACTGAACATCGGCGTCATTGCCCGCGTCCCGTTCGACGAAGGCATACTGACTGGCACCTTCACCAAAGAGACGACCTTCCCCGCCGACGACTGGCGTTCGACATATTTCGTACCCGAAAACCTGAACAGCAGCGTCGACCACGCCGAGGCACTCAGGCCGCTGATTCCGGCCGGTATGACAATGCCCGAACTGGCCCTGCGCTTCATTCTCGCCAACCCCGACGTGCACACGACTATTCCCGGCATGCGCCAGATTCGCAACGTGGAAGCCAACATTGCCAGCAGCGATGGACAACCGTTGCCAGCGGGGCTGTTGAATGAGTTGAAAGCGCACCGCTGGGACCGTATGCCAACGGAGTGGAGTCAGTAGCGCAATAAGGATTACCAACGCTGAAGCAGTGGGCTGATATAAAACTTGACTGGCCCAGTTCATACTATCAGCCCACTGCTTCAGCGTTGGTAATCCTTTCAATACTCCTGCTCCAGTGGGTGCACCATAAATTCATCAACGACGACGTGGGCCGGGCGGCTGAGAATGAACAGCATTGACTCGGCCATGTCTTCACTTTGGAGATAACTTTTCGACGTTTCGTGGCCGTGGCCTTTTTCGTGAAAATGGGAATCGACCAGACCCGAATACACGCCTGTCACCTTAATGCCAAACGGCCGAATTTCCTTGCGCAACGCGCCCATGAACGCTTCCTGCGCGTATTTGCTGGCGGTGTAAAGCGACCCGCCCGCAAACGTCCGCTTGGCCACGTCCGAGGCCACGACCACCACATGCCCCGATCCTTGTGCCTTCAATGTGGGCAGAGCGGCCTTCGTGAGCAGAAACGTTCCTTTGACGTTGGTTGCCATCAGCTCGTCCCACTCATCGACGGTGATTTCGTCCACGTTTTTAAAGACGCCGTAACCCGCGTTGTTGATGACTGCGTCGAGTCGGCCGAAGCGGTCGAGGGCCGTTTGCACCACGCGCTGCATATCAACCTCGCTGGACACGTCGCCGGGCACGGCCACAATGCGCCCCTGCCCTTCGGTTTCGACCTGCTTCAGTTCGATGACGTTGCGGGCTGTAATGACGACGTTCGCGCCGTTTTGGGCCAGTAATAGGGCCGTGGCCCGGCCAATGCCGCGTGATGCGCCGGAAATGATAATGGTTTTGTTGGCTAACGTCATGGGTTTTGCTTAAGATTTGGACGTGCAAAGTAAGGCGGATTTTAGCTGACGTTACAAGAATATTAATCGAGTAGACTAAGCAGTTTGAACCATTTGGACTAAAAACCATTTTCTATTACAGACGGTTAAACCGCACATGTACATGACCTCAACGGTTCGGGTAAAGCCGATTCAGATCGGCACAAAAGGAATTTATATCGGACTGGCTATTTTGTTCAGTTGGGCGGGAATGCTGACGTTTTTGCTCAATTATACCATCCGGTGGAACGACCCGCTCGTTTATCTGTTTGCGCTGGTTCAAACGCACCTCTTCACGGGCGTATTCATCACCACCCACGATTCCATTCATGGCTTAGTGGCCCCGGAGCACCCACACGCCAACCGCTGGATTGGCCGTATGTCGGCGTTAATCTTTGCCTACAACAATTACGACAAGCTGTATAAAAAGCACCACCTGCATCACAAACATCCCGCATCGGACCACGACCCTGATTACCACAGCGGCAACCCAAATCTGCTGGCGTGGTGGTTTAGTTTCCTGCTCGAATACATATCGGTTTGGCAGGTGCTGGCGATGGCCACTACGTACACCGTGCTGAACATCTGGGTTCCGATGGAAAACCTGATCGTATTCTGGATCGTACCGGCCTGGCTCAGCACCATTCAGTTGTTTATCTTCGGCACGTATCTGCCCCACCGGGGCGACCATCACGCACCACCGCACCACGCCCGTAGTCAGGGACTTAACCATACCCTGGCGTTTCTGAGCTGCTACTTCTTTGGCTATCACTACGAACACCACGCTTACCCCTATCTGCCGTGGTGGAAGCTGGCCGAAGCCAGGGAGAAAACGGCGACTCAGGCGGGGTAGCCCAGTGGTCAACGACCTATTTTGTCCCCTATCTTTGCCTTAAAAACAGAACTGTAACACGCTGCTATTGACTATGATCTGGTTGCAAATTTCAATTGTTGTTGCCACGGTGCTGCTTATGGAGGGAGCGGCCTGGTTTATCCATAAATACATTATGCATGGCGTGATGTGGAACTGGCATGAAGACCATCACAACCACCATAAAGGGTTTTTTGAGAAGAACGATTACTTCGCCGTTGTCTTTAGTCTCGTGTCAATTGTGACGATTGCGGTTGGTTTGCGGGTCGAAAGCTTGTGGTTTCTGCTTTGGATCGGCATTGGTGTTTTGATCTACGGCGTCTTCTATTTTATTTTCCACGACATCATCGTTCACCGGCGGATTAAGATCAAATACTCAGCAAAACACCCCTACATGCGCCGGATTATGAACGCCCATTACATTCACCACCGCGTTCACACCAGAGAGGGCAGCCAAGCATTCGGCTTTCTGTTTGCTCCCAAAAAGTTTGCGCCAAAAGCGCGGGATTAGCCGTCATGATAGTCCCTTACTAACGCACAAAGCCCGGTATAAATCGGGCTCTGTGCGTTTTTCGATTGGTAGTGTGACGCGTCACTCTTGGCATTCATTGGGGCATAAATCCGTACTTTTGCCTTATGCAAACCACCCACCAAATTCATTTTGGCCTTGCCCAGCGCATGGACGCCATTGCCGATGCATCGGTTGATTTAATTGTTACGTCGCCCCCTTACCCGATGGTGGAAATGTAGGATGAGGGCAACTCTTTTATCTACTCGAATTGATGGTAGAATCCTTAGTGCAATGGACATTACTTAACAATGCGATTGTACTGGCGACTGTTTTACAATTTGATTTTGCCATATATTCAGCATAGACCTAACACCGAAACGTAGCCGTATGAATTTGAACTTCAAAATTTTATGATTACCAATTCACACCAAGAATCTTTACATCAGTATGTAGCCGAACATCCTGATTTTGCTGAATATCTTGGCGAACGATTGTACGACAAAATTAAGACGTTCGTCATCCCCGAATGGGAAGAGGCTTTTCGTCAACTTACCAAAGAGGACTGCATCGCTTACATTCATAATCTGACCATCAATCGAACCTTCGACGGATACGTCCGTGAAAAGTCAGTCGTGTACGACGGTCTCGCTAAAATCTTCCCTGATGTGAGGTTTGAAGAATCACCGCCCGAGCTTGATCACTCCGGCGACGTTGACTATCTTGGTTATGTGGGTGAGAAGGCGTTTGGCATTCAAATTAAGCCTGACACGGCCAAACCCAACTTTGGTAATTACTCCATATCAGAGCGTATGAAAAGCAGTTTTGCTCAATTCACTGAAGAATACTTCGGCAAAGTATTTATCGTATTTAGCCTGAAGGGTGAGATTGGCAACGCAGAAATCATTCAGGAAATTGCCGACGAGATCGCCCGGTTACAAGCCTAATTTTCTTCTATCTCATGCACGAATCGATTCCCGATAAACTGATCCAGTTGGAGCGGAAATTTGCCACTATGGGTCAGGATATGGCATCCTATCTCGAAGGCCTGCTTCAGGCCGATTACCTCACTTATTGGGACTATATCCACCTCGAAACGTTGCTATCGCTGCAAAACCCGAAAACCGCCTATCCCGACGAGTTGATCTTTGTAACGTACCACCAGATTACCGAACTGTATTTCAAGCTGATTCTGCACGAAATCGCCCAAATCGCCGACGCTCAGCTACTCACAACCGTCTTTTTTGTGGCCCGGATGCAACGGGTGAACCGCTATTTCGATCTGCTGGAACAGTCGTTTGGTGTCATGATTTCCGGCATGGAGCGCGAACAATTCCTGAAGTTCAGAATGGCGCTGCTGCCGTCGAGTGGTTTTCAGTCGGTGCAGTTTCGTGAAATTGAGATCGTTTCGACTGATTTTCAGCACCTGCTGTCTGAAGTTCCGGCTGAGCCGGGTTCCATCGCTGAGCAGTACAATACGATTTATTGGAAACGGGGCGCTACCGAATTGGCAACTCAGCAAAAAACGCTGACACTCAACCAGTTCGATCATAAGTACGGCACCCGGCTAATTCAACTGGCCGGAACTTACCAGGCTAAAAACCTCAACGTCCGTTTCCGTGAACTCCAACGGGCCGGTGAAACAACGCCCGAACTAACCAATACCCTGCGCGAATATGACCACCGCGTCAACGTCCGCTGGAAGCTGGCTCACCTGCGAACGTCGGTGCAGTATTTACGCGACCGGCCGGACGCTGTCAAAGCGACGGCGACGGGCGGCACCAACTGGCAAACGTATTTACCACCGGTGCAGCAACAACGCATGTTTTTTCCGACGCTATGGTCGGCAGAAGAATTAGCGGACTGGGGAAAGCCCGTGCGAACATAGAAGTGCTTTGTGTAATTAACATCGCGTTGATACACAATCAATTACAGTACATTAAATATTTTACTCAATGTATTGAGTAACTTTACTCAATACATTGAGTAAAGTTATGTTTGAGCGGATTGAGTTATTGAAACTGACCGCACGCGTTGGCGAGCCGCGACGGTTTATGCAGGTAATTCTGGGGCCGCGCCAAATTGGGAAGACCACGCTTGTCAGACAGTTGTTGAAGCGGGTAAGCCTACCCTCTTTATACGTGTCAGCCGACAGCGTTGGTTCAGCAAATGCAGTTTGGATTGAGCAACAATGGGAGGTCGCCCGGTTTCAACTCCGCAACGCGGGCGTAACTGACGGACTGTTAGTTATTGATGAAATTCAAAAGATTGATAACTGGGCCGAGACCGTAAAAGCGCAGTGGGACAAAGACACCTTTGACGGTCTGTCGTTGAAAGTAATTTTGCTGGGTTCGGCACGGCTGTTGATCCAGCGTGGTCTGAGCGAATCATTGGCCGGTCGATTTGAGTTGATGCCGTTGACCCATTGGACGCTGGACGAAATGGAAACGGCTTTCGGTTTTACGCCCGACCAATACGTTTGGTTCGGCGGATACCCAGGTGCCGCTCCGTTGGTCGGAGACGAAACGCGCTGGCGTGATTACGTACTGAACGCATTAGTAGAAACGACGCTTTCAAAAGATATTCTGATGATGACCCGCGTCGATAAACCCGCACTACTTCGTCGACTGTTTGAACTCGGTTGCAGCTACTCGGGGCAAATTTTGTCGTACACCAAATTACTTGGTCAGTTGCAGGACGCAGGCAACACAACCACACTCACTCATTATGCCCAACTGCTCGACTCTGCCGGTTTGCTCAGCAGCCTCGACAAGTATGCCGTTGACAAAGCTCGTCAGCGCGGCTCCATTCCAAAGTGGCAGGTACAAAACACAGCGCTATTCTCGGTGTTCGCGTCTCAAACCTTTGAACAGACCCGGACCAACCCGGTTGAATGGGGCCATTGGGTTGAAACTGCCATCGGTGCACACCTCAACCGAGCCGCCCGATTGGGCAACGTTGAGTTGTTTTATTGGCGCGACGGCAACGACGAAGTTGATTTCATAATCCGGCGTGGTCGACAGGTGATTGGGCTGGAAGTTAAAAGCGGTCGAACGCAAAGTGCTCCCGGCATAGTGGCTTTCCGGCAAAAAGCCCATCCCGACAAAGTATTGTTAGTTGGCAATAGCGGTATACCCTGGGTTGATTTTTTGCGGGCGGACGTAAATGCACTCTTCTAACGCATCTTCTTAAAATACCGGACCATTTCTCCATAGCCCAGGCCCATCGATAATCCCGTCACGGCCTGGGTAATGCGTTTGGTTTTTGTCTCGACCGTTTTTGCCTCTTCAATCCAGTTGCTGAAGTAATTCTGGTGACCTTTCGGCAGGGTGTTGAAGAAGTTCAGCGCGGCCGGGTCGTCGGCCAGACACGCCATCAAATCAGCCGAGAGCGGCAGGGGGTCATTGTCCACATCGAGGCAGACGCGCACCGTAGCGCCTTCTTCTTTCCGAATACCCCGTCGCATGGCCGCATTGACTGGCATAATGAATCCGCCATCCGTCTCGCCCGACTGTCCCATCGGAATCAGCGCAATCCGCTCGATGGCGTACTCATCCAGCTTCCCCTTAACTCGAAACGACGTCCGCTGACCGGGCCGGAGCGCTTCCGACACATCAACCGGAATGGCAACGTACGTCCAGCCAAGCGTGGCCCGGCCGGTTTTTTCGCCTTTCTGACCGAAGCGCTGGAGGAGTGCGGTAAAGGTTTGCATAGCTGTAGTTAAACCTGTAAGGTTTCTAAAAAACCTGCAGGTTTGAGCGAGTGAGTTAGTAACGCTCCAGCGCGGCCCGGAGCGACTCGGTCATGGCCTGAACCAAGCTTTGCGGTTGCATCACTTTCACATGGTCGCCGTAGGAGCGCAGGTGCATGAGCAGGTCACGGTTGGGCGCGAGTCGCAGCCGCACGACGCATTCGGCATCGGTATCGTTGACAACCTCCTGCGTTTGGTGGATGGGCTTGGCTTTCACGTACCGGCCGAACAGGGGTGAAAATGACAGCACGATTTCCTCCACAGGTCCGCTGCTGTCGGTGATGCCGTAGATATGCTCAAACAACTCGCTCACGTTCGTCAGCACGGCGAATGGTACCGCGCAGGGATCGTCGGTCAGGGTAAGGTCGCTCATCCGGTCGAGGGCAAAGGTGCGTTCCTTTCCCGTCGCTTCATCATAGCCAATCACATACCAACTGTCGGCCACTTCCCGCAGCAGAATCGGGTGCAGGCTGCGCAGTTTCGGTACATCTACGGGGGCGTTCACGTCGGCGTTTTCGTGTTTAGTATACCGGAACTGGATTTGTCGGTTCCGGTTAATGGCCCGAATCAACACGGGCACATACTGCCGGTTGCCACCCAGAATCCGCTCCTCCACATACACAATCCGGCGCGTCATAGCCTCCGTTTTTACTTCCCGAATGATATCTAAACTCTGCCGCACCTTTTGCAGCGCGTTGGTCAGTTCGTCGGCAACAGACGCGCCCTGCGTAGCGGCCAGTACCTCACGGGCGTAGTCGAGGGCGTCCATGTCGTCGGGCGAGAGCATGAGTCGCAGCAGCCGGAATTGCGGATTGGTGTAGTAGTAACCGTTGCGCCGTTTGCAGTAGGCGATGGGTGCATCGTGGTCTTCGCGCAGCCGCTGAATATCTTTCTCCAACGACGAAATGGAGCGAATGCCGCACGTTTCCTGACACAGTTCAAAAAGTTTTTGCTTGGAATACTGACGCGGGTATCGACTGATAATTTCATCAATCAGACGATAACGCTGGAAGGCAGAGCGGGTTATGGGCATGGCGGTTTGTGTAGAGACCGGGCGGAATGCCGCACCACCACCGATGCGGCAATACCTTGCGTCTCTTTTACAGCAAAAAACATCATTATTTCTTACACAAAAAAGAAGAACGTAAAAAGATTACGTTTTGGCCGGTAGAACTTTGTTCTGTCAATTTTTTTAAACGACCAGACTTATGAACACGTATTTCTTTCCTCAATCGCCAACCCCCGTGCTTTTCGGCCCGGTTCGTCGTTCTTCCGTATCTAAGCAATCAGCTTTGTCAACTGGTCAATTGCTGGACGTTGAGTTGGGGCTGTTTCTACTGTCGCAGCTGCTGCCCACGGCGCCACCCGACGCCTTACCTGCATTGATTGGTAATGGGAAACCGTCTTTCTCTGATCGCCCAAACTGGACGCCAAAACAGAATAAATACCTGAATCGGGGTCGGACACTGCTGGGCCATTGCCTGCAACCGGCTACCTGGAATGCACTTATCGAGCGATACGCAAGCGGGGCTACTACACTCAGTGCCTATGACGTTAGCCGGGATCGTAGTTGGTTTGGCGAGAAGACAGTCGGGTTCTCACGTAATCGCCTGACCGTACTCCGCAAAATGCTGGCGTGAGCTTCACTACGAAAGACGGTCTAAACACCGTCAGTAACATACCGGCAAAAAAAATGTACGGCTAAAAGAACAACGTAAAACTTTTACGTTCTGACGGTGTGAACTTTGTTCAGAACGGTAAACAACAACACTAAATATGAACACGGTCCTAACATCCACTTATCCGGCCATTCGTCCTGCGCTAACTAATCTGTTGCGCTGGCAGGAGCCATTAGCTACCCAGTTGCGCCACCGGCATGCCTTGCCCGGCCTGGTTGCAAACCGATTGCTCAACGTCGAACTGGGCTTGTATCTATTATCTGAACTGCTGCCTTTTGCACCACCCCACACCCTGCCCGACCTGCTCAATAAGCGGGGAGCCGGTTATCAGCAGCGGCCTATCTGGTCGCCCCGGCAGCACAGGGCACTGAGTCAGGCGCAAACGCTGCTGGCTCCGTATCGGGATCGTGCGGCCTGGTACAAGGCACTGGATAAATACGCCACGCTGTCGCCGGAGTTACGCACATTCGGAGTAAGCGGCCGGGGCGGCTGGAATCCTGACATCAGCAGTTACGTCCTGCGCGACCGGCTGAGTTTGTTTCAGCGGGCATTGGCGTAGAAGGGAAAGTGAGTGTATAGGTATTTTAGTGTATGCGGTCCTCAAACACGTACACACTAAAACGCCTATACACTAAAATACCCATTTACCATTGCCTATGAATTGCCTAATTGCCCGGCCAGCGAACGCAGGGTGGAAGAAACCGCTTCTAACCGGGGAGCAATGTCACCCTCCGACCCCATCAGCGTGCTGAATTCGGTAGTTTGAGTAGCGAGTGTTTCCAGCAGTTGGCTCAGTTCAGCAACGTCGATCTGATCGCTCTTCAGTTGGGTTTTCACCCGCTCCAGCAGATCCGTAATTTCGGTTGCATTCTCAACCTGGCGGAGTTCAACCAACCATTGATCAATGATACCCGTGCCGCTTTGGGGGGTAATGTTCGTGGTATCTCCTTCGAGGACGACCATCGTCGCGTCGAGCAGTTCGGTCGATTGTTCGTGTGAAATCATATCAGAATTGACTGCTAAAGTTGCGGAGCGCATCGGCTAACTGCCGAAGTTGATTATCTGTTTGTCCGTCGGCAACGGACGGTTCACCAGCAAGCGTAGCCGTATGACTGGCCATGCTCAGCAGCAGGTGACGAATCATATTACCGTCTGGTTCACCCGACGTGAGGTTGTCGCGCAGGGTTTCCAACTCCGCCCTGATGCGCTCGGCCCCCACATCGCCCCGCAGCGCATTGAGCCAGCCTTCGGCCAACAGAACACCCTGGTCGGGCGAGATCACAACGGCGCTGCCTTCGCCAAAGGCACCCAGCGTATCGGTTAGCATCCGCTGTTCCAGTGTTGCTTCCATACTATCGTGAATAGATCTGCGGTAAACAGTAGACTTCGGGTCATTACCTCAGGTATAAGGGCAGTTCCGCCTTGTCTACCGTCTGATTATAACCTGCTTCCGAAATTCCGCAATATTTTCGACAGGCTTTCCAATCCACCCGTCCAGGTTCCCTCTGCGTTGGGTCCTTCGGCCGCCTGCTGAGTTTGATCGGCCAAGCTTTCCATCAGTTGACGGATGCGCTGGCTATTCGGTTGCGCCACCTGTAGTTCGGCCCGTAGTTCATTAAGCTGAACGTCCAACTGGTTCAGATTTGGGTCACCCTGGAGCGCCTGTAGCCAACCGTCGATAAGCATAACCCCCTGCGCCGGTGACACGCCCGACTGGTTGCCGTCGCGGAATGTAGTCAACGTATCTTCGAGCATCCGCTCCTCCAATATGTTCGTTCCCATACTTGTTCGTTTAAAGTTGAGCGGCAAATAAGCGCAGCGAGGTCGCTACGTCTTCAAGCTTACCGGAGGTCTGTTCCTGCGTATTACGACTCTGTGCCACCTGCGAGGTGTGGTCGGCTAAGCTTAGCAGCAAGTCGCGAATCCGGTCGGTGTCGGGCGTGGCAACCTGCAACTGCCCGCGTAGTTCAAGCAAGCGCCCTTCAATAAGTCCGGCGCTGGTACTGCCTTCAACAACCTTTAGCCAGCCGTTGATAAGCTGCACACCGTCGGCGGGCGATGCGGTGGCCACGTTACCTAAACTGTCGGCCGTTTGCTCAAACAGCCGCTGATCCAATGCGTGTGAAGCCATAGTTTCGGTATGAGTACAATTCTGCGTTTAAACCACCGTCGACAGTTGACCAGCAAAATTACGCAGGGCCGTTGCCAGTGTTTCCAGGCGCGACTGCAAGTCGCCTTCTGCTTTAGGAGCGGCCTCATCGGTCAGATCGGCTAACTCGTTGAGCAACGTATGAAGCTTTTGATTGTCGGGGGCTCCAGTTTGCAGTTCGTTGCGCAATTTGGTGAGCGGCTCCATCAGGTCGCCGGTTTGGTGATTATTCTTGATGGACGAAAACCAGTCCGTAATAAGCGACATGCCTTCCTGGGGCGACGCGGCCTGACCCTGATCGAAAGCGGCTACGGTCGCGTCGAGCAGCGTAGTTGCCGACGACCCCGACGACGATGAATGTTGATTTGCCATGCTTGTTGAGTATAATTAATCCTGTTTGCTGAATAGAACCCACCGATTGGCGGTTTGTTTGGTCATCAACCGCGTAATTGACCGAATTGGTCCGTTGCAGATTGAGGTAACGGTTCGATGGATGCGCAGGTAGCTCCCCATCGAACCGTTACCTCAATAACCTCTTCAACGGCTCTCGCCCTGGGGTGGCTCCTTACCAAATCTGCCCGGCAGCAAGCCTATTAATACTGCGACCGACCACCCGACGAACCACTGCCCGACTCGGCCGAACCACCCGATACACCTGACGATTGGGTACCGGACCCGGCGCTGTAATCGTCGCCCCCTGACCCAGCACCGGTACTATAGCTATATTCTCCGCCATCTTTCCGTTGAGCGCCATCGCTGCCGGTCGTATCATCCATACCCGTTGCCGAACCATTTTCGGTGGTGCCACCGGTACGGTTTGCCAGTTGGTCATCGTCCCCGGTGCCCAATGCTGACGCTCCGCTGCCACTGTTGGTCGATTCGCCACCCACGGTGCTGGTCATCGGTGCCTGCTCACCCGACTCGCCGGGCATAACGGTATTCGACGGTTCGGTATTCATGGAAGCCATCTTCGACGACCCACCCAGTTGTTCGCTGAAGCCCTGTAAGGCGTCGGCTAATGAGCTTAGTTTGGCCTTCACATCGGCATCGGCCGACTCAGCAGTTCCTCTAACCTGCTCAGCCAGTTCTCCCAGTAGTTGCTGAATTCGGGATCCATCGGGGTTACCGCTCTGCAGTTCGGTTTTCAGTTCGTCCAGGCCGCTGGCTACTGGGTTATTATCGAGACCGCCGTCGCGTAAGGTGCTGGTCCAACTGTCGATGAGCGAGATACCGTCCATCGGCGAAACACTTGTTGAGTCGCCATTGAAGGCGTTTACGGTTGTTTCGACCAGATTGGCCGCGTGTTGATTGAGTGCCATATTAACGTTTGGTTAGGGAATGTATAATAAGTAATGAAAAATGCATAATGAACTGACACGCTGACCATTATACATTGTGATTCTTTATCATGCATTACTTAACTGGCGGTGCAGGTTTTCGAGCGTGGCGACTAACTGCGACAGTTCGGTTTGCTCGGCGCTGGCTTCTGCCGACTGCATCACGGCCTGAGTTTGCCCAATGAGGTCCTGCAAAATTTCAGCAATGGCTGTTGCATTGGGTTGGCCTTCAGTTTCGTCCGGGTCGAGTTCCGAGCGCAGTTCTTCGAGCGTGTCGGCAATTTCGTCGGTGGCATCGTCGCCTGCTTCGTCAAGCCGATCCAGCCATTTGTCGATGAGCGCTATCCCGTCTTGTGGTTCAACGGTGCTAATGCCGCTATCGAACGCGTTCACCGTTTGCTCAATCAGTGAAATCTGATTTTGGTCCTTTGATATCATAAAAGTAAGGTTGGCTTTTGACCCTGGTTCATACCCTGATTGCCCGTCGACCGACCGGCCCTTTTCCAACCTACAGTAATTCGATAATGTTTGTAGAATTGTATTTCCTTTCGATAAAATTTACCCGAAATCAGTTCATCTATTTTGCGAATTACGCAGCCGCCGGGGGAACGTTGATGAGTGAATGTTGTTTCCCATCACGTATAACCGCCAAATCATGAACTCGAATCAACTGCTTGCCGATGTTCAGTACCAGTTTGCCCGGAGTGGGGGTGCGGGTGGTCAGAATGTCAATAAAGTAGCCACCAAAGCTGAACTGCGCTTCAGCGTCCGGGATTCGGACCTGCTGACGGACGAGCAACGGGTTATTCTACTGGAGAAATTAGCGAACAAACTCACGACCGAGGGCGAGCTGGTGCTGACGCATCAAACCGAGCGGACGCAGTTGAGCAATAAGGAGAAGGTAACGAAGAAATTCCTGAGACTAATCGAAAAGGCATTCGAGATTCCCAAGCCGCGCCGGGCTACCAGACCGTCGAAAGCGGCCGTGGCTGAGCGCATTGCCGGTAAGAAGCGCAAGGGAGAGGTGAAAGAAAAACGAAAGAAGGTTGATTATTAAACACGAAGTGGTCCGCCATCGCAGACCACTCCGTGTTTGACAATTATAACTCCCGGATTTGTACGTTCCGGTACCAGACTCGCTCTTTGGGGCTGTGATTTTGCAGGGCAATTTTTCCTTTGGCGTGGGGCTTGGCGTAAGGCCAGTCAGCAAACTTGCTCTTGGCTACCATCGCTTTCCAGCCGTCAGAGCCGTATTCATATTCTACCACTTTTTTGCCGTTCAGGTAGTGTTCAACGTGGTTGTTATTGACCAGAATCCGGCCTTTGTTCCACTCCATCGCAGGTTTGACCAGGGTTAGGTCGGTGGGCGCTATCACATCATAATTGGCTCCGGTTAACTGGCTGCCTTTCAGTTTATACGGCTTGCCATCTCCATCTACGTAGCCTTTGTCGTCGATCACCTGATACTCCGGCCCCGACATATATGTCGTCTTGATATCCGGGTTATCAATTATTTTGTAGACCACGCCACTATTTGAACCTTTTGGAATTTTGAATTCAAATTCGAGTTCAAAATTCTCATATTCCTTATCCGTCACCAGGTCGCCCCCGGTGCCGTCGGGTGTCATGGCCCCGTCCTCAACGTACCAGCCAACCACGCCCTCTTTGTGGTAACTGTGCCATCCTTTGATGGTTTTTCCATCGAATAGACTGGTCCATTTCGACTTTTTGCCGGGCGGTGTTGCCAGGGCCATTGCGCTGAGCAGCAGACAGGGAATGAGTAGGTTTTTCATAAAAATGCAGGGTTTATCGGGTTAAAGATAAAACTTAGCCGTCTTTAACAATAGTGAGGACGGCAACTTTGCCAAAGTTTGGAACTTTGGCAAAGTTGCCGTCCTCACTATTGTTGAATTCTTCGTCTTTAGCTGGCCATATCACGGGCTGCCTGCGGGTCGTTGTAGGTGCGATCCAGCCCGTCGGTCGATTTCTGATCGGAGCGGTCCGGTCCCGAAATCATATCCTGCGCCGTGACGCTGCTTTCATCCATCATTTCGCGGGGTAGTTGCTGCGTTTCTTTCCCTTCTTCCGGGCGTTCGCCGGGTTGGTATTCATCGGCATCGTTGGCGCTAACATCATAACGGTGAGCCGAGTCGCCGGTGTCGGGCTTATCGGTCATGCCTTCCGCATCCGGTCCCGTTCCCATGCCTTCGTACTGGTTTCCCGGAACGGCTTCACCCGGTTCCACGTCCAATGCCGGGTTAGTTCCAACAACACCGGCTGTATGGGTTACGAAATTAGCGGCGGAGTTAATCTCGTGTGAGCGGTCGGGCTGGCTGGGTTCCTGAATTTCGGGGACGCCCGGCGAGGGGCTGCCGGGCAACTCTGGCACTTCGGGTCCGGGAATTGGATTGTACGGGGGCGTTTCGGGAATGCCCGGAACCGGCTGTAGTGGGTCGGGCGTACCGGGCGTGGCGGGAATCATGTTCCAGGCACCAAACGAACCCGTTGGTGTTGCGTCCTTATCCGGCTCGCTTTGGTCGGGGGCATTTTCCGAAGGCAGGCCGGTGTTCACCGTCGAGCCAGCGTCGGGGTTGCCCGTAATACCCGCAACGGCAATTGGGTCGTTGGGCATCACGCTCGGATCGAACATCGTGCCCGCCCGCAAAGCCGCATCCGAATTTTCGTACTTCTTTTTATCGTCGCCTGTCAGTGCCCGCTCTTCGTCACTACCTAAGCGAATACGGGGCATATCGTCGGAAACGTCACTTTCTGTATCGCCCATAGGCGTCAGCTTACCGTCGACCAGTTTGACCATGTTGGTTTCGGCCTGATCGGCGCTGAACATGGTCTCGGCGTGTTCGCTGGAAACGATGTCGGCCTGTTGGGCGCCATCGCTGAGGTTTGCGTTATTTTCCATAACCGTTGTGAATGTTTTAGGTCTATGAAGAACCAGTGGGGGCGCAAAAGGTTTGATGCCCTCAAGCGGTGCCGACATATTATCAGCGTTACTTGAGCGCGTCGAACAGAATCTCGGCGGGGTGTTGGGCGTAGCGGCCGGTGCCGTCTTTGATCTGGTGACGACACGATGTACCGGTGGCCGAAACGATAACCTCATCCGTTGTTTTACGAACGGCCGGGAACAACACCAACTCGCCAATTTGCATCGAGAGGGCGTAATGTTCCGTTTCGTAGCCGAACGAACCGGCCATGCCGCAGCACCCCGACGGAATCAGTTGCACGTCGTAGTTCGGCGGCAGCGACAGTACCGCTTTGACCGGCTCCATCGACGACAGCGCTTTCTGGTGACAATGCCCATGAACGATTACCTGCCGCGCCGAGGTGGTAAACAGGTCGCGGTCGATGCGGTTAGCGTTGACTTCACGGGCCAGCCATTCTTCAAACAGAAACGTATTTTTGGCAATGCGCAACGCATCTGCTTTCAGTTCGGTCGGAACGAGATCAGGATATTCATCACGGAACGTTAGAATAGCCGACGGTTCGAGACCAATCAGGGGCATTTCGTCCGTAACGATGTCTTTAAGCAGCGTTACATTTCGGATGGCAAGTTGCCGGGCGTCTTCCACCAGCCCTTTCGACAGGTACGTCCGGCCACTTTCCACGTGGTAAGGAATGCCGACCATATAGCCTAAGTGCTCCAATAATTGGGTGGCTTTTTGCCCTACTTCAACGTCATTGTAATTGGTGAACTCGTCGCAGAAAAGGTTCACGATTCCGGCGGGTAGCCGCCGACTCCGGCGGGCAGCCCGGTGGTGCACCCCCATACCAGCCTCGATTTGTTGCGCATACCAACGAGCCGTCCTGGACGAAGCATCCTGGCTGCTCCGCACTGAATTGGCGGTCCGGTAGGTTTCGGGGGGAAGCGTAGCAATAGCTCTTTTGGTCTTTGAAAACCAGCTTCTCAGCGTCGTCTTCATCAATTCCGGCATAGTCCGGTCGGGGTGGAAACCAACGACCCGGTTGGCAATCCGGCGCAGGGCAGGCGTATCATAAATGGCATTGTAGGCCCAGGGCACCAAACTCGCCAGCGACATCAGCCGGGTAAAATTGCCGACTAACCGCGCCCGTAACGGTACGCCGTTCTGACGGTACTGTTGCTGCGTAAACTCGGCTTTCATGCGCGTCATGTCCACGCTGCTTGGGCACTCCGACACGCAGGCTTTGCACGACAAACACAGATCCAGTACGTCCTTAACCGTCTCATACTCGTGATTGGTCCGGTCCCGCTCCGGCGTACCGGCTGATCCGGGTACCGTTTTGCCGCTGTAAAAATGCCGCAGAATGTTAGCCCGTGCCCGCGTCGTGTCGCGTTCGCGCCGGGTGGCCATGTAACTGGGACACATCGTTCCACCCGAAATTTCGGTTTTGCGACAGTCGCCGGAGCCGGAACATTTTTCGGCCGCTTCGAGAATACCGCCCACCGCTGAGAAGTCGAATACCGTTTTGGGTGGCTCAATGACCCTGTCGGCCTCCGACCGCAGCGATTCGTTCATGGGGGGCGTATCGACCACTTTACCGGGATTGAACACGTTCTGCGGGTCCCAGAGTGCTTTCACGTCCTTGCAAAGCTGGTAGTTTTCGGGGCCAAGCATAAAGGCAATGCACTCGCCCCGCAGCCGCCCGTCGCCGTGCTCACCCGACAGCGATCCACCATATTTTTTGACTAATTGAGCCGTGTCCATCAGCAAATTCCGAAACGTGGTCCGCCCCGCCGATGATTTTAAATTAATGAGTGGCAGCACGTGTATTTCACCAGCACCGGCGTGGGCCGAATATTCAAGTTTCAATCCGTGATTGTCCCACGCCATGCGGTCGAGTTCCTCGATGTAATCGGGCAGGTCATGCACGTCGACGGCCGTATCCTCGATGACGTTGGCTGGTTTTTCGTCGCCGGGAATATTATACATGATGCTCAACCCGGCCTTGCGCAACGCCCACGGCTTCTTGGTGTCATCGTCAAACAACGTCGGATAGGCGTAGCCCAGCGACTTCGTCCGCAGATCACTCACAAAGGCGTCGGCTTTATCCGAGACCTCGGCGTGGGTGTCGCCAAAAAACTCAACCATCAAAATCGCCTTTGGATCACCCTCCACAAAATGACGATTTTTCGATTGCTCGATATTCGTTTTGGTCAGTTGAAGAATGTAATCATCAACTAATTCCGACGCCGAGCAACCGTGGTCGAGTGCCACCAGATTGGCTTCGAGCGATTGGCGGATGGTAGCAAAGTGCGCACAGACCAGCGCGATTTTGGTCGGCGGCAGGGGCAGCAGGTTCAGTTTGGCTTCGGTAATAAAGCACAATGTCCCTTCCGAACCGGCAATGAGACGGGCGAAGTTGAAGGTCCTGCTACCCCCGGCCCCTCTCCCTCGGGGAGAGGGGTGCAAACCTTCGGATGTGACGCTCCCCTCTCCCACGGGGAGAGGGGCCGGGGGTGAGGGGGTGAAGAACCCCACCAGCGCATCCAGGGCGTAGCCTGTGTTTCTCCGCGTGACAGTCGGTTTTGGGTATCCATTAAGGATGTGTTGCTGGGTAGCTTCGTCAGAGAGCCAGTCGCGGAACTGGACATAGAGCCGCTGCTCGAGCGGGCTGACGACGTTTTCACCCCGGCACTTGGCGTCGAACTCAGGGCGGGTGAGCGACCCGAAGCTGACCTCGGCCCCGTCGCTGAGCACGGCCCGGACTTCGAGCAGGTGATCGCGGGTGGTGCCCCAGATGATGGAATGCAGCCCACAGGAATTATTGCCAATCATGCCGCCAATCATGGCCCGGCTGGCGGTGCTGGTTTCGGGTCCAAACAGGAGGCCGTGCGGTTTTAAAAACGCGTTGAGGTCGTCGCGGATCACCCCCGGCTGCACACGCACCCACCGCTGTTCGGCGTTGACTTCGAGTATCTGATCGAAGTGTTTAGAAATATCGACCACAATGCCGCTGCCAACGACCTGCCCGGCCAGCGACGTACCGGCCGCACGGGGAATCAGCCCAACTGAAACCCCCGACTTTCCATACTGTTTGGCAAACCGCAGCAGCCGCTTAATGTCGGCCACGGACTGGGGAATAGCTACAGCGACGGGCATCTCCTGATACACCGACGCATCCGTCGCGTAAAGCACCCGCTGGGCAGTGTGTTCGGGCGATTCATCGAAATACAGGTCACCCTCAAAACCGGGCAACAGGTTGGCAAAGGGCAGTTTTGGCGGCAGTCGGAACATGGGCGGCAGGCTTGAATCAGGCTCTAAAGATACGAAGAAACCGCCTTAGCTGCGCCCCGCCAGCCGGTATGCCCGAACCAGAAAAATGTCGTTGCTGATGAGCAGCAGGCCAAGACAAATGGAACCCACACAACCAAGCGCAGTTGAAAGTGAGCGGCCGTCTATACGGTACTATAACTCAACCAGGTCTCGTAGTGGGCTGGCAGGTTAGTCATTTCAGCAAAATGTGCTTATTCAGCAGCCATAAACTTCTTCATCTCGGCCGCAACGTCAACCGGTTCGTTGCGCTCCAACGCAGCCGCGATTCGGGCAATATCGTCGTAAGGAAGCGCGTAGTTCTGGACCTCGGTTTCGTCGTCTTCAGCTTCGTCACGGGTGGTCACATCAGTGGCTATTTCGTCGGGTTTGACGATGATCTGTACTGGCCGACTACCAAAATACGCCCGGATGCTTTCGGCGAGGTTTGGACCAACTTTGTCGGCGTCGACATGAAAAACGATAGAATCCATAGGCTTATACTTTCCTCAAAGATAACGGAATTGTACACCCACAGTTTTATATAGCTTTTATGGAATTGAGCCGATCCAGGCACCTTAGGTAAAACCGAACCTGCTATGAAAATTCGTCCGACCTACCGCCCAATTCGTATCGACATGGCACCTTTCGTCAGCATTGCGTTGTTGTTGATTGTCTTCTTCATATGGGTGAAACTGGTGCAGCGGCCCACTGTAATGAGTGGAAATATGGTGAGGGGCTGTCGCAAAGGAATTGAGCCGGATCGGTCAAAAAAGGTACTGGATATTCTCTTACTTGACAAAAACGAAATGCAGTTCAGTCATCATTCCGTTGGCTCGGTTTGTTGTGCAAATTTTGTTACGGACAACGCCAATCGTTCACACAAATTACGCCAGGCACTCCTCAGATACAGAGAGGAAGCGTTGATACCCGGCGAATTAGCCATTGTTATACATCCAATGCCGGAGTCAACATTTGGTAATTTTGTGGATGTACTGGATGAATTACGAATTTGCGGAAACCTTCCTTATCTGATTGATTTTTGGGTTTACACACGTAAATCTACCCCCGGTCCAGCGACCGCTTCAGCAAGCCGCCGATGAAGCTGCCCACAAACGTCAGGATCATGGAACCGTACAAACCAAAGGCTTCAACCTCACTGTCGCGGTGATCGACCGGTGCCGGAGCGATGAGCATGTAACCAAGCCA
Source organism: Spirosoma arcticum (assembly GCF_054779955.1). NCBI lineage: Bacteria > Pseudomonadati > Bacteroidota > Cytophagia > Cytophagales > Cytophagaceae > Spirosoma > Spirosoma arcticum. Next base: position 405,393 of record NZ_BAAGXG010000004.1, on the reverse strand, counting down.
GATGATGGCGACCTGCGTAACGGCCAAAAGCCAGCCCCGGCGCGGCTCCAGGAAACCCAGGCCAGCCGCCAGTGCGGGCGTCACGAAGTAAGGCAAATGAATACTCGGCGTGATCTTGATGCAAACCAAAATCAGAATACTGCTGACGACCGTCAGGCCGAGGTTAAGGAGCAATTGGCGGTCAAAGTTCATAAGAGGAAGAGAATGTATACTGGTTAATGCACAATGAATAATGGGCTAATGAGCGACATTATTCATTGTGCATTAGCCAGTATACATTCTCTTCCTCTTACTGGTTCACATAAACGTTACCCATTCCCGCCGAGATGTTGACCGCAACACCCCCGCCGTTGAGCCGACCCCGAACGCGATTTTTCTCAATGTCTCCGTCAAACTTGGACAGCGACGACGGTATGTTGACCCGGCTGCCACTCAGATTCAGGTCCATTCCTTTGTTTAACGGCATGTCAACCCGCACACTACCAACGCTGGTGCTCAACCGGACGTATTCGCCCAACTTCACGATGCTTACATCTACGCTACCCGCGCTGGTGCTGGCGTCCACGCTGCCCGACACGTTGGACAATCGTACCGACCCACCCGACGTACCGGCTTTAATTTCGCCCGTCAGGTCGCTGCCCTGCACGCTGCCTCCGCTGGTCTGCGCGTCGATATCACCTCTGAGGTCGTTGAGCCGGATGCTGCCGCCCGACGTGTGGAGCCGCATATTGCCCGACGATGCCCTGGCTTCGATGCTGCCACCCGACGTTTGGAGGTCCATCCGGTCTTTGGTGCGGCACCGGTCGAGGTGAATGCTGCCGCCCGACGTTTGTCCGTTGATATCGCCCTCCACGTCAGTCACGTTCAGGCTTCCTCCGCTGGTGCGAAACCGCTGTCTACCCGATAGCTGGCTCAGGTTGATGCTGCCGCCCGACGTGCGCAGGTCAGTAGCCACGGCGCGGGGAGTGTAAAATTTGAAGCTAATGCTGAGCGACCGCTTCCAATCGTTGTTATTTCCGTTTCCCCGGCGTTTGGCGGTCGCCACAATCGTGCTGCCTTCCTGGTCTATACTGATATCATAGTCTCGGAGACGCTCTTCGATCTCCCCCTTGTCGAGGTTATCATTTCCATTGTTTGCCCGGACAAACATCTCGACTTTGGCGTTGCGGTCGGTACCCCCTTCTACGGTCAGGCTACCGCCCGAGGTTTCGGCCCGCACTGCGTTGATGCTGCCCGAAAAGGTTTTCGTTTGATAAGGACTACGGTCATCACGGTCGTTCCGTTGGGCAAACGTAGTGCCCGTAAGTGTCGTCAGCGAGAGTGCGCCCGCGCTCAATAGGGTCAGTAGAAACTGGTAGCGTTTCATAGCAATTGATTTGTTTATGTGACAATGATGACGTTGCCCGCCAGAAGGTTGCACGAAGGAATCAGTTTTACTCGACAGGCCAGTGGCATGGCAACTAATTGGATCCTATCAAGCAGCGCACCAATTATGTAATGCATTGATTTTCAGCAGTAAGCTCGTCAAGATACCGGTTAAGTGTGTCCGACATCGGACATTATTTGTTCGAGAGTGGACAGTGACTTACCCGTTTACGAAGATCCTGACTAAAGACGCGGCCGTTTGGTATTCCAGGCGTTTCTGACCAATTTTCGTCCGATATTAAAATCCCGCAGATACACACATGGAAAACACGCCAAAACCCACAGCTGGTGAGCAACTACAGACCGCCAAAACCACGGCCGCCGAAAAATTTGAAATGTTTAAAACCGAAGCGGGCGAACGCCTGAACACGGCCGCAGCTCAACTCGACGAACTAAAAGATCAACTGGTGGCCAAAGCGCAGGAAGTTGGCAAGGACATCGACATTGAGGGGTTGAAGGCCCAGGCAACGGAGCAGTTTGAAGCGACCAAAGCCGCCACCGCCGAAACCCTGACCAACTTACAGGCGCAGGCCGAGACGACGTTTGCCGCAGCCGCTGCCAAAGCCGATGAACTCGCCGACGTCGCCGAAGACAAGTTTGACGACTTGAAAGCCGAAGCGACCGTGCAGCTCGAAGCAGCCCAGGTAAAAATGGACGAGTTGAAAGCCGAAGCCGCCGTTCAGATCGAAGCCGCCAAAGAAAAGGCAAAGGGTCTCTGGAAGCAGTTCTTCGGTGAGTAAGCAGTTGTACGTTACGTAGCCTGGACGGTTACGTAACGTACACCAGGCAACCGGTTCAGTTCTTCTCCAGCTTCTTCAACTCCTTCTGGATGTAGGCCTTCGGCAAATAGTTTGTGCCGATCATCACGCCTTCGATGTTTCGGGTTTGGTTGATGTCGCTCAGTGGATTACCATTCAGCAAGACTAAGTCCGACACATTTCCCGTTTTGATGACGCCCGAATCGGGTTTGTTCAGGTAAGCCGCTACGTTGACCGTTCCCGTGCGCAAGGTTTCGTAGGGCGTCAGTCCGGCATCGACCATGTACTTCATTTCGTGGTGGATCGAGAAACCCGGTACGTTGAATACCTGGGGAGCATCGGAGCCTAATAACAACTCGACGCCATTCTTCTGACATTCGTAAATCAGCTTTCGGCGAATTTGCACCAGTTTCTCGGCGTGTTCTTTCGAAAAATTGGGGTTGCTGGTATAGGTGTTTTTTGCCTTCACCCAGTTTTGCACCTCCTGCGGCTTCATGTACTTCATTTCCGGATCGTCGGTATATTCCTCCGCCGGAAGTGAAGAAAGCCAGCGCTCAGCCAGGGCCTGCGTCGGCACAACCCGAATCCGCTTTTCGCGGAGTCCGTTGACGAGTTTCGGAATCAGCGACGCATCAGCCCGGTACGCAATCCAGGCCCCGAACAGACCCGTTTCCTGCTCGGCCAGCGTGTCGCTCCTCGGCGTGATGGCCTCGATAAACCCATCTAAATGGTCGATGGTTGAGTAGTTAGCGTCAATGGCCCGCCAAACGCCGACGTTGAACGAAACGTGGCCAACAAACGGAATACCCACCTCCTGCGCGGTTTTGGCAATGGCCGGAAAAGTTTGGTTGGTCAGACCGGGATGAAGTTTTAAGTAATCATACCCGGCGGCCTTCTGCTCCCGTACCATTTCGGCACCCCGCTCCGCCGTTTTCACCGACTGACCATTGAACGACGGACCCGTCGCGTAGAAATGCGGTCCCAAAATCTCACCGCTGTTGATTTTGCTGCGGAGTTCGAGGTGTTTCGGATGGCCGAGCATCCCACGAATGGTGGTAATGCCGTTTGTCAGATACAGCATCAACACGTCCTTCATCGGCTCAATATCGTCGATGGGCGGCACGTGCGCGTGGATTTCGGCCCAGCCGGGTGTCAGGTATTTCCCCTTCGCATCAACGACCAGCGCCCCATTCCCAAATTTAACGGCTGCGGCATTACCCATTGCGGTGATCTTGCCATTGCGAACGACAACCGTTTGGTTTTCGATAACCCGCTCCCGATCCATCGGAATCACGTTGACTCCTCGAAACACAATGTCGCGCTGACGATTGCTGACCAATTCCTGCGCAAAGCCGGAGGAGGTCAGAAGGACGAATAGACTAAGCAGGAGGTTTCGCATGGAATGAAGTAGTTTTTTATTCGCTAAAATAAGCTTTCGCGTTCAGTGATTTACCCGGACAGAAAAGCGGCTACGTTAGTTTATGCGGGGTAAGGGAGACAAAAACGGTGCATTTTTCATGTAAATCTTCCGAGGGCTGAAAGATTTACATGAATTTCAAGCTTTATTGAGGGCCTGCTGACTAATGCCGGGTGATCCGGTAAATTTATTCAATTCAATACGAACAAGCGATTCATGAAAATCAAAGCAATTATTACGGGTGCCACTGGCATGGTGGGCGAGGGCGTGTTGCACCAGTGCTTACAACATCCCGACGTCGAGCAGGTGCTGGTTATCAATCGCAAACCCGGTGGTGTCTCGCATCCGAAACTGCGCGAGATCATTCATTCCGACTTTTTCAATCTGACCCCAATTGAGAATCAGTTGATTGGCTACAAAGCGTGCTTTTTTTGCTTAGGTGTCTCATCCGTCGGCATGAACGAACCGGAGTATCGCCGACTTACCTACGACCTGACCCTCCATGCTGCCCAAACGCTGGCGAAGCTCAATCCCGACATGATCTTCGGCTACATTTCCGGGGCGGGTACCGACAGCACTGAACAGGGCAACAGCATGTGGGCACGCGTGAAGGGAGCCACCGAAAACGCGCTCATGCGGCTGCCTTTTAAACGTGCGTATATGTTCAGGCCGGGCTTCATCAAACCGACTCAGGGACTGAAAAATACGCTGGTGTACTACAAGTACATTTCCTGGCTCTACCCAATTGGCCGTGCGCTGTACCCAGCCGGATTTTCCACGATGCAGGAACTGGCACTGGCGATGATTAATTCGGTCAGGATTGGCTATGAGAAGCCGGTTTTGGAAGTGAAAGACATTGTCAGGCTGGCCAAAGCATGACCAGCCTGACAATGTCTTCATTCCCGTTAGCCAACCAGCCCGTTAGTTCCGGGCGAACTGAATCCAGTCGACAATCATCAGGTTTTTATCTTTCACCTGATCGTTGCGAAACACGAAGAACAGACCCGTTGAACCACTCGCATCGGCAATCGGAGCGGTAACGATTTGCCACTGCGGTCCTCTTCTGCCCGTACCTGTTGTTCCTGTGCCTGCTATTGCTGCCCTTGTTTCGGTTGGCGTTGCTACGTCGACGGTACTCAGCAGCCTACCCGTTGGTGAACCCGCCCGAATCTCAACCCGGCCTCCCCGCGATGCCATAGCGGCAACATTGAACTCCAGTTTCGCGATACCCGTCAGGTCAATATCGGCAAAGCCAATGTACGAGCCATCTTTAATATCGCCCACCCACGATTGATTGTTGCCATCCTGATGTTTGCGGTCAACGTTAGCCGACAGTGTGTACGATTCGGCCTGTACTTTGGGGTTGCGAAGAATAATTAGTTTACGCCCCGTCAGCGAACCGGTAACCGGATTTCCTTTATCCGCATAACTGGCCGAAATTACGTAGCTGCCTTCCTCTGTTGCATTGGCAGGCGGAACGGGCGTGTAGGAACCCACGAGCGGCAACCGCTGCGTTGCTTCGGCAGTCAGGGAGAAAATATACCGGGTCATTTCGGCCGTTTCGTCTTCGGTATGCTGCGGGTGCGCCGACATCACATTTTTGCCCCAACTGCCATTGCCGCCCGTAATTATTTTTCGCGCCAGCATCGGCACGGCGCTCTCCCCGGCCGGGCTGTAGCGTTTCGAGACGTCCATCCACGATGGTCCAATCGACTTCACGTTCATGGCGTGACACGATTTGCAGTCGCTGTTGGCTAAGAGGGTTTTTCCCTGAACGTATTTAGCGCCTACGTCGCCAAGGTTTTGGCTGTTCGAGGTTAGCAGCGCCAGATCTTTGCCTTCGGCTAAGTAGTCGATGGCGAACTTCACCTGCTTCGGCAAAATGCCTTTGTTCAAACTGCCATCTTCTTTATCGCGCACACTGACCGTGTAGGCTAAAGGCGTCTTGTCGAAGTAGAACGACCGATTGCCCCGAAGCGCGATGTCGACCTGTGGCGTTTCATTGCCAACCTTCACTTCCAGTTCAGTTGTTGAGCGCTGCCCTTCGGCGTCGGTTACCGTCAGTTTGGGGCGGTAAACACCGGGTTTGACGTAGGTGAACGTGGGGTTTAGGACACTCGATTTCTGGCCGTTACCGGACTCCCACTGATACGTAATTTTATCGCCCCGGTCATAGTCGAACGACGATGCGGCCGAGAGTTTGGCGGTCAGCGGGGCCGCGCCCACCGTTTTTGACGCGGTGATCTTCGCCACCGGCCGACGATTCCCTTCCGAGTACTCAATGCGGAGCAATTGCGAATCGGGGTTGCGGGCAAAGTAATTCGCGCCGTACGCCAGCACATACATGGCCCCGTCACGGCCAAATTTCATATCGATTGGTTTCGAGATAAACGTAGTCGGCATGAACGATTCGATCTGCTTCAGGTCCCCCGCATCGGTGAAGCTCAGCACCTTAATCCAGTTTCGTGCCCATTCGTAAATGAACATCTTATTGTCAAAGTACTTCGGGAACCTCACGTCTGACTTTTTATAATCGGTGAGGTAATAAAACGGCCCGGCCATGGCGCTCCGTGAGCCGGTTCCCAGCATCGGAAACTCGACTGACTTGTCGTACGGATACCAGATCATGGCTTTCTGCGCGGGTGGCAGCAGTTTAGACCCCGTGTTGTTGGGCGATTCGTTTCGGGGTTGGGCCGGGTCGAAGAGTGGCCCAATCTTGTTGGAGACAAAGTCGAAATCGGCGTACGTTTTATTGTCGCCCACGAAGTAAGGCCAGCCGTAGTTACCGGGCTTACGGGCCTGATTCCATTCGTCCTGGCTTTTCGGACCCCGCTCATTGGCGGTTCCGCCATCCGGCCCTACATCACCCCAATACAAAAAACCGCGCTTATCGACCCAAATCCGGTACGGATTCCGGGCACCCATTACATAAATTTCGGGGCGGCCCTGCGATCCATCTTTAGCAAACAGGTTTCCGTCGGGAATAGTGTAAGTACCGTCGGCCTCGACGTGAATGCGCAATATCTTACCGCGCAGGTCGTGGGTATTGCCCGACGATTTTTGCGAGTCGAACGGAGCACGACCGGGCCGCTCGTCCAACGGCGAAAAACCATCCGACTCTTTGGAGCTGGTGTTATCACCCGTCGACAGGTACAGATTGCCATCCGGCCCGAAGTACACATTGCCCGCCGAGTGGCAGCAAGTTTCGCGCTGCACCGGTACCTGCATCACCACCTTCTCGGAAGCCATCTGCAGGCTATCGCCGGTGAACAGGAAGCGCGACAAATTTTGCACCGGTTTGGTGCCAACGGGCGAATAATACAGGTAAACGAAGTGGTTCTTCTCGAAGTTAGGGTCCAGTTCCATCCCCAGCAGGCCATCTTCGTAGTTGCCCGTCAGTTGAACGGTCAGTTTGTTAATGACCTTCGTTGCTTTAGCAGTCGGGTCGTAAAGTTTGACATTGCCCCGCCGTTCGACAAACAACACCCGGCCATCGTCCATCACTTCCATTTCGATGGGTTCTTCCATGTATGAATCGAGCACAGTGGACGTAAAGCGATTTTCTTCGGGCGTCCGGGCGGTGTGCGCATTCCGATAGTTCATTGCGGGGCCATCCATCGCCTGTTTGACGCCATCCAGAATCTGTTTGGCCAGCGTCTGATCGGTGATGTTTCCGGCAGCGGCATAGAACACCGGGCCTCCGTCATACGTTTTCGTCCAGAAAACGGGTTGGTTAGCATCGGCTGGTTTATTACCCCCCGCCAGCATGTCGTTATACCACGGCCATTGATACGTAGTGAAGCCACCGGCATTGACAACGCCCATGCCCCCACCCGACTGCACAAACCGCTCCACGTCGTTCTGCTGCCAAGTGTCCAGCACGTCGGGCGAGGTTTGCAGAAAGATGATAGCGCGGTAGTTTTTCAGCGAATCTTCGGCGATGTAGGCGCTGTTCGATGTCGTATCAGCATCGATACCATTCTGGCTTACGAGGGCCATCAGCGTTCCGGCGGCTACGTTTGCCGTCGGTTGATTGGTGCTGTTTTTCAGGAAGACAAGAAGCTTATCTTCTTTGCGGGTGTGCCAGCCCATCAAGGCCAACACAAGCAGAATGCTGCAAACGGAGCTTACAAACGAACGGAGTCGCATGGTCATTGAGTGAGTCTATTCTTACCCTATTCACGTCCCGGAATATCTATATTACTATACGCTATACCGTACAATGGAACTGATAACAAGGATTGAGACAGCGTGTCGTGGCTGTTTATCCATAAGAGCAAATTATGGCTGATTGTTACTTAGTTGACGTTTTACTATTATTTTTAGCTAAATGAGTATTAATCGAATAGAAATTGAGTGTCACTTACCCGACGCACCCATGAGTATAGTAAGGTGATTTTTGTTCAATTGCTTACTGCTTAGCGCTTATGCATGTGCACTAATTCGACTACCGCACTCGTAGCAATGCGGAGATTAAGCACTATATTCACCGCATACTATGCGGTGAATAGGTCATGTACATTTATCAAAGGCGAGGGTGGCCTGAATTTCATTGGGATAAAAACAGGCTGATTGACTCCCTGGCAAGCCTACGTCACAAACAGGGGGAATTAACCGGGTACATGGCCGCGCTTGGCTTCTCGCTTCGGTCGGAAGCCACATTGCAAACATTGACCCTTGATGTGCTGAAATCCAATGAGATTGAAGGTGAATTCCTCAATCCGGAGCAAGTTCGTTCGTCCATTGCCCGGCGACTGGGCATCGACACGTTCGGCTTAGTGCCGGTTGACCGAAACGTCGAAGGCGTTGTTGACGTGCTCTTCGATGCAACTCAAAACTTTACAGCTTCCTTAACTAAAGACCGCCTGTTCAACTGGCATGGAGCGTTGTTCCCAACTGGCCGAAGCGGTATGTACAAAATCACGGTCGCTGACTGGCGCACTTTCGAGACGGGACCGATGCAGGTTGTATCTGGTCCAATGGGAAAAGAACGGGTACATTTTCAGGCTCCCGATGCTTCAGCCCTCGACCATGAAATGCAGTTGTTTCTGGACTGGTTCGACCGTGATGAACCCGTTGATCCGGTAATCAAAGCCGCTATTGCTCATCTCTGGTTTGTCACGGTTCACCCATTCGACGACGGCAACGGACGCATTGCCCGGACGATTGCCGACATGCAACTGGCGCGGGCTGACAGAAGTGCTCAACGTTTTTACAGCATGTCGGCGCAAATCCGCATAGAACGAAACGCCTATTACGATGCACTCGAACGAACACAGCGCGGTGATCTGGACATTACGGACTGGTTAGACTGGTTTCTGAGTTGCTTAGACCGGGCGTTATCCGCGACAGAGGAAACCCTGGCCAGTGTCCTCAGAAAGGCCCGCTATTGGGAATGGCTGGCTACCAAAACCCTCAACGAGCGGCAGCGGCTCCTGCTGAACAAACTCCTGGACGGCTTCACCGGAAAACTCACCACCTCCAAGTGGGCCAAAATTGCCAAATGCTCTCAAGACACAGCCTTACGCGACATTCAGCAATTGGTTGAACAGGGCGTTTTGGTGAAGGAGGAGGCAGGCGGACGGAGTACGAATTATGGATTAGCTGAATTGAGTGAAAATTAGTAGTATGAATAGCAGAACTCACGTTTTCACCAATAATTTCAGACGAGTATTACGATAGATGTACGGATATTATCCACACATTGGAAATGGCCACATCCATTACGTACTGACCAACGTCATAAATTTCGCATGTTATATTAATTATAATTTTTTAAATTTAACTTTATTGAAAGTTGCTATATTTAACAATTAAATAAACTAATTATTTTATTTGATACGCTTATATCTACCTTCTATTGCGGCATTACAAATAGCGTTTTTAATATCAATAATGATAGATATAATTTCATCATATATAATTCTAAATTCTGCTTGCTCCATTCCTAAATATTGTCCATGAGCGATTTCGTTTCTATTCTTCAACAACTTGATATCTATCAGATTAGCTTTTAGTTCGTATCCTAAATAGTCTAATCCTATTGTTGATAATAGTTCCTTTAGTACATCTGAGCTCAGATTTGATTTAGTATCAATTATACCTTTATATGGCATAATTGATCTTTCTTCATCATTATTTAAAATGTACTTCAAAACTTGAGTATGAACTGTATTTTTATTTGTTAATAAACAAATATCTAATTCTTTCTTAAAAATAAGGGCTATAAATGACTCGCTTAATTCGGAGTTTTTTAATTTTCTATTACTAACAAAGTTTAGATAAAGTTCGGCAGAATTTTTAACAAATCCTTCCCAATGAGCATATAACATCAACAACCCGCTCCTAATAGTAGTCTCTATAATTTTTCCATTAGCCTTCTCAACTTGAGAAAGAATTATAGTCAGATCTTTCCTTCTCCAAGCAAAATCTGAATCGATTCTATCATTGAGATCTTCAACAGTTCTAACTTTCATAAAGAAAATATTTCTTCGCCAAGAGGAATAAAATAAGGCAATCTTGTACTTGCTCTGGTTCCACTCCCAGATCGATGAATAAATACCTTATTGAGCCACACGTTTTTTATCTTATTTACCAACTCACTATTATCTTTTGTTATAGAATCTTTTTGAATGTTTTTACCAATACCCGTAGCAATTACTTCGAAAGCAGAGATAGAGAAAGCTCCTAAAAAAATGTCTTTGTCATGAAAATACTTCTTAAATGCATTTTCTCCAAGTTGCTTTGCAAGCAAATCGAATGTTTGTTTAAAAATGTCACTCTCAATTTTCAGATCAAAGTTTTGTTGCCTCGCAAACTGAATCATTTTCACTGTTATGAAATCTCCAATATCTTTTATAGTGTTTATTTCTTGTACTGTAGAATTTTTATAGACGAAAAACCTCAAAGCTAATTCAACATCATACTGTTCTTCCTTTGCTCTATCTGTTAGCGGAAGACATAATTGAAAACTATGATAAGAGCTTATACCCTTCAACCATTTATAGAAATCAGGATTAATCATAACTAAAATACAATTTCTAATCTCCTGATCCTCTAATTTTGTTCCCCCAGTATTCAGACGTTGGAATAACTCAAACTTAGTGTCAGGATCACTTTCTTTTTGAATAATACTAACATCAAATCTAGCCCTTTTAAATAACAGACGTTGAACTTGGGTAAACGAATCATCTTCATTTTCCTCATTATGCCAGTACTTATTTTCTAACATCGGCAAATATTCTGTAGCTAACAATTTACTCGCTGGCAGTAATTTACCGTGCTCGTCTCTTAGTATCCCTGCGAACTCAAAAATTGTGGATAACCTTTGCAAACCATCTATCACATCCCAAATACCATTATCTCTTTGCGAGACAAAAACTGGTGGGATAGGAATTCCCAAAAGAATGGATTCTATTAACTTAGATTTTTGTATTGGCGTCCATCTAAAAAATCGTTGAAACTCGGGATGAATATCCATCTCTCCACCAGTGTATAAAGACATCAATTCCCCAATTGACATTGGATATGATTCAGTATGTATTTCTTTACGTCTAGTATCAATTTCTTCTTGCAACGACATGCTGTGGTAGAGATATAATCTCCGATTTACGGTTAATAAAAATATTAAATTTTACAGGAAAAGGAAAAAAAAGAAACAATTATTTATATTAGAAACTTACGTTCATACATAACCAAGTCTAATTGTTCTTCCGAATTAGTTCAAAAGATATATCTATAAAACTTACCTAAATTGATTCGACTGTAACTACAAATAGTAGCTACCCCTTCGCCCCAACTGTTTCCGCCTGCAACTTACCCTCCAGCACCGGTCGCACGTCTTTTGTCTTATTGATTTTAGCTCGGCTTCCTTCAAAGGCGACCGCCATACTGTCATCGCCAAAGCGGCAGGTGACCGTATCGTAGTGGGCGGTTTCGATGAAGCGCCATGTCATCACAAACGTGTTCGCGTCCTGCCAGGTGCCGCTGCCCGCTACGCGCGTTTTGGTTTCGCCGGGGATGGGCGTTTGGGTCAATTTTAGGGGCAGGGCCGAGAACGTCGTGTCACCTTCGACCCAGCGGTTCAGGCCGCACGTAATCTGATGGTCGCCCCGGTCGTCGCGGAGTTTGAAGATGCAGCCATCTTTACCAAACGTCAGCGAAGCCGATTTTGCCTTCAGCGTGTTTTCATCGAAACCATACTTGTTTCCGCTAATCTTGGCGGCAATGGGCGAGGTTGATTCTATCACCGGCGGAGCCAGCGCCAAGGTTCTTAATTTTTGTTTCAGCGGGTCGGCGGCTGTTTTGTCGGCCGATAGACCAGTCCCCCGTAGCGCGGGCAGCACGTGATTCCAGACGGCATCGAGAATGGCCTGCATATCCGCCGTTTCTGAGGTAATAGCCACAACGGCGTCTTCATTAGGAAGCACAATACAGTACTGCCCCATAGCTCCGTCGCCCCGGTAGGTGTCGTGGCGGCACCGCCAAAATTGGTAACCGTATCCTTGTAGCCAGTCGTTCTCTTCGGCTTTGCGTTTCCCACCTACCGACTGCACCTGTCTACGGGTAGCATCGGCAATCCAGGATTCTGGAATGAGCCGTTTGCCGTTCCAGATGCCTTTTTGCAGGTACAACTGCCCGAACTTGGCAATATCCTCGGTGCGGACGCGCAGTCCCCAACCGCCGGTATTGATGCCGTTTGGATCGACCTCCCAGTCAGCGCCCTCAATGCCCAGCGGGTCGAACAGGCGGGGTTTCAGGTAGGCGAGTACGGGTTGGCCGGTAAGTTTCTGCACAATGGCGGAGAGCATGTACGTTGCGCCACTGTTGTAAACGAAATGCGTTCCGGGTTTGTGCTCAACGGGATGCGCCAGAAACAGCTTGATCCAGTTTTTGTTGCCCTCCGCCCGCATCGTGAGGGTAGGTTCTTTGTCATGGCCGGTCGACATGGTCAGCAGATCTTTTACCCGCATAGCCGCCAGATTGTCGCTGACGGTTTCGGGCAGATCCGCTTTGAAGAACGAAACTACTTTGTCCTCAACCGTCAGTTTCCCTTCGGCCACCGCCATACCAACGGCCGTTGAGGTGAAGCTTTTGCTGAGTGAATACAGTGTGTGCTTGAGTTGGGGGGCGTACGGTGCCCACCAGCCCTCGGCTACGACCTGTCCGTGCCGAACGACCATCATACTGTGCAGATTCAGGTCTGCTTTTTCGACCGTGTTCACAAAATCCAGTAAACCACCCGACGCGACGCCCTGGGCCTGGGGTAAACTACGCGGCAGTTTGGTCGAACGGGCTGGCGCATCCCAGCCGGTCAGGGTCGTGGCTATTGTGAGACCAGCGGCACCAAAGCCCAGTTGTTTAAGGAAGAGTCGGCGGTTGAGATTGACCACGTTGGGTAAGGTTTAGGGTTCAAAATCAAAAGAATAGACCCTGCGGTTTATACCTGCGAACTACCAGCGGAATAAGCAGTCGCAAATTCGCGCATCACTACGAATCGATTGGATACAAGTCGTTTTTTCTCGTAATTCATCCGCACTAAACCTTACTCCACCTATGTCACTTTCCCGTCGCGCTTTTATGGTCAGTAGCGTGCTGACAGCCGCCACGCCCGCCCTGGCTCAAACCCAATTATTGACGTCAACAGCGCCCGCCCCCAAATCCCGGATCAAGCTGGGGCTTTCGTCCTACTCCTACTGGCATTTTAAAACGGCTAAGGTGGCTATTGAGACCGTCATCGACGAAGCGGCCCGGCTGGGTGTTGAGGGAGTCGACATTCTGCACCGCCAGATGGAAGGGGAAGACAATGCGTATTTGCAAAAATTGAAACGCCACGCTTTTCTCAACGGCGTTGATCTGATTTGCCTGTCGATTCACCAGGGGTTTGTGTACCCTGACCCGGCCGAACGGCAAAAAAACATTGACCACACCATTAAGGGAATCGAAATGGCGTATAAGCTGGGCATTCCGTGTTTACGGCTCAACACCGGACGCTGGAACACCATCAAATCGTTCGATGAGCTGATGGCGAAGCGGGGCATTGAACCGATTCTGGCCGGTCATACGGAAGACGAAGGCTTTAAATGGGTGATTGACTCCATTGAGAAATGCCTGCCGAAAGCGGCCGAGTGTGGCGTTATGCTGGCGCTCGAAAACCACTGGGGCCTGTCGTCAACGCCGGAGGGTTTATTACGCATCCGCAAAGCCATTGACTCGCCCTGGATGGGTGTGCTGATGGACACGGGCAATTTCCTCGAGAATCCGTACGATAAATTGGAGAAAGTGGCTCCGCACGCCAGTTTCGTACAGGCGAAAACCTACTACGGCGGGGGTGAATGGTACTCGCTGGATCTCGATTATAAGCGCATTTTTGGTATTCTGCGCGATGCCAACTACCAGGGTTACGTATCCATTGAGTTTGAAGGCAAAGAAGCCGCCGAATCAGGGGTTCGTAAAAGCGTCGACATGATGCGAAATGCCATGCTTAGCTAATGCGTAAGCGCTTATCATCCCTCCTGTCGCACCAGCAGACCGGTTGGGATAATAAGCGCTTGCCGTATATGGCCTTTCTTTTTAACGCGGGCCACGTGAACCACCGCGCCGTTCGGGAGTTGAACCCTGCGGAGCCTGCACTTGCTCACGGCTTCGCGGTTGGTAGTCGCCCGGCCGCTGCGTCTGGCTGTTGGCAGGCTGGCTTTGGCTACTTTCGCGCTGAACAGTCGGCTCCTGACGACGGTTGCCCCGGCTCCCCTGACTTTGCGGAAACGATTCCTGACGACTCGACTGCGGGTATATCTGACTGCGTTCCGGCTGAGGAGCAGGCTGGCCCGGCTGCGTTTGCGGCTCATAACGGGAACCCCGGCCCTGATTCAACGGCGATGACGGCCCGCGTGATTGATACCGTGGCGTTTCGACGGGTTGGTTATTACGCGGAGTTCCGTTGTACGTTTCCGGGTTGTTGCGTTGATTTCCGTTATACGTACCCCTGCTTGGTGTGTATTCAGGGCGCGAATAGTCGCGCTGGTTGTTGGAGTACCGATTACCGTCGCCCCGCGAACTCCGGTTCATATCGGGACGGTAGATGCCAACCGAGTTGTTCCGAACAGTGGTCCGACCCGGCCGACCAGCGTTTTCAATCCGATAAACGGGCACACTCCGGCGAGTAACGTACTCGATCTCTTCCCGACGTGGGCCATAGGCGTACGACCGGTTGTTAGACCGGTACACGTTATTGATAATGGTCGTATTCTGGTAGATGTTCACCACGCGCGGCCGGGGTACACAGTAGGTGTACAGGCGCGGACTGGTGATGTAGATCTGCGGCACGAACGTCCAGTAATTGTACGGGATGTTGACGCTCACGTTAATATTGATACCCGGACCCAGCGGTGCCCAGCCGTAGTAGCCACCCCCCGAACGCCACGACACCCAGGCGGGTCCCCAGTCGTTACCCGGCACCCACGCCCAGCCCCGATAACGATCCTGATACCAGCGACCGTAGTGGAACGGTGCCCAGCCCCACGCGTAATCCGAGACCCAGGTGTTACCGTATTCCGTTACGACCCAGTGCCCGTTGGTAGCGTAGGGCTGGAAACCCGGCTCTACGTTAGGAATCCAGACGCTTCCGTATTCGGGCGTCTGTACCCACTGACCGTAAGGCCCTAATTCGTTATAGAAACTCTGACCATCGGGCTGATCGTATCCGGGCTGATTGTAGCCAGGTTGGTCATACCGTTGATCGTAATTCGGCTGGTTGTAGTCCGGCTGTCCATAACCCGGTTGGCCGTACCCCGGCTGTGCCAACGTTGCGGTTGCGCCCGTTAGACCGAGCGTCATGCTGACCAATACTATCCAGAGCTTCTTTGCTGTTTCCATCACCTTGTATTTTGGGCTTTCAGTGATTAGATGCGCTCAGCAGGCAAACGTTTAATCGGGTTTTTAACCATCATTGCAAAGGTTATATCCACACTAATTATGCACTGAGTAGTTAGTCCGACTACAGATCTTAAGTGTTGACTCAGTGTCCTTACCCCGTTTTATGAGCCAGTTTAATGGGGGGAGGTCATAGGCAATTACGACGTTCATCAAATAGCATTGGTTATCCTTTTGTTGGACGAAATCTGCCAGTTGAGTAAACGGGGAGCCTGCACATATATAAACAGATACGTTGTGTAAAGAACACGCATCGCAACCTATACAGTAAGCTTGACGAGGGGTTATCGAGTTATTCTTGCCTGAAGGAAAATGAGCAGTAGTGTACGCTAATAATCACTACTTTTTCGTTCACACAGCGGTTGGCACGACAAGCTGGTTCCCAAGTCGGTTAGCAGCATCAGCGTCATGGGAAGGCAGATACACCAGAGGGTGTTGAGCCGCATAAGCCAATACCTGCTGATAACTCTGGCGAGCCTGGTGCTGATTGGCATTGCCCCCGGCCAGTTCGCCCCGCAGCAACTGTCCCTGATTGTACGACATATCGCCGGCGAACAAATAGTGCACATCGTCGGCCTGGAACAAGACGGAACTGTGGTGGTGGGTATGGCCCGGCGTGGCCACCAGTAACACATCGCCCGCATCGGTCAGCGGAGCCGACTGACTGAATCCAGCGATCTGATCCGTTTTGTAATCCACCAGATGGGGTTTAAACCAGGAAGGGTATAGTTCGGGCAGGTTACTGTAGGGACGCTCAAATTCCGGGCGGGCCACCACGATTTCGGTCTTTGGAAAATAACGCAGCCCATCGGTATGGTCTAAGTGCAGGTGCGTCATCACGACCCGGCGGATGCGGTCGGGCGTTATGCCCAACTGCACCAGTTGCCGGTCGATTTCCTGCTCCCGCCCGATAGCGAACCGAAATGCTTTTTTATTGACAAAGCGGTTAATTTTCCCCGTTTTGTCGAAATAATCCGGCTTAAGAACATCGCTGGTTTCACCGGTATCGATCACAAGTACGCCTTCGGGGTGCTCGATCACCCAAACCCAGATGGGCATAAATTCGGTGAAATGACTATCGAGCAGGATGTTTGCTTTACGAAACAATTCGCCCCCTTTTGCCCGGCGGAACGACTGAGTGACGGCCACGCTTCCAGTACTGATGGCGTGAATTTTGACCGGTTGCCCGTTTTTCAATACGGTTGTCGTATGCACGCTTTTTTCCGAGTGAGGTGAAGTAAGGGACATGGTCGGAGGATTGTACTTAGGTGAGCGAGGTGACTGGGCCATTACCCGTTGGGTAAGTTGGGTAGCTACCAGCGTGGCTGCTGCGTAGCGACCTGTTTGCTGCATGAATTCACGTCGTTGCATGGTCTGTCGAGTTATAGTTGATTGACAGACACAAAGGTGAGGTCAACGGCACACCCGTGCTTGAACGAACTGGCTATTCTTGGTTAGCAACGACGGAGGCAAGCCGAACATCCGGGTGAAAGTGCGGCTAAAATGAGCCGAATCACTAAAACCAGCCTGATGGGCTGCTTCGGTCAGGTTATACCCCCCGGTTAGTTGCTGAATGGCCAGCAACAGTCGCTCCCAGAGCACATACCGCCGAATGGGTATGCCTACCTGTTCCTTAAACAGATGCGCCAGCCGCCCCTCCGACAGGCAGACTGAGTCCGACAATTCAGCCAGTGGAATAGGTTTCCCAAGCGATTCTTTAAGCAGGGTCTGCGCCTGAACGATGCGGTCGTCAAGCGGAATCACAGCTACGGGTCCGGCCAGCGTATCGGTCAACTCCTGAAGCTGCCGGGCTAAACTTAGGCAGCTTACCGATCCGCCCAGCGTTTGCCTCAACGCCGTAACAAATGGGATCGTAACGGCATCAGGCAACGATACAAACGTTGATTGCTCCAAATAAGTAGCTTTCAGAAAGCGTGCCAGCCGGGTTTCTGGGTCAAGGTTCAGAAACAGGATGGTACTTTGGCTGGCTAAACATTCGTGAGGCTGATCGGAAGCAATCAATACGGCGGAGTGGTGTTGCCAGTCTTGTTGGGGCGTTCGAATCTGAAAGGGCTTATCCAGACTGACCACGACCTGCAGTGCATGATGATCGTGGGTATGCGTATCCAGCGCTGGGCCGATGTATAAAAACTGGCCGGGCCAGAAAAACAGGTAAGCCCCCGCAGAAACCGGATGCGTCGTCATGCAAATGTAGTGTCTGGCCGAAAATTGACGTGATGATGAAATTTTTTATAAAATTAGTACAACAAGTGTAAGGGTTTTTACACCCTAAATGTGTCTACCTGTATTCGCCAACTATTCTCATAAGTCGACGAAAGGGTTTAATCGTTCATACTATGCGGCAAACAGGTATCACACGGGTAGAATTGGCGGTTGCCCCCATTCCTTTTCATAGCATGGACGCTGCATCACCAGACGAATTGGCTGCGCCCGACAACGAGTTATTCATCCGTCGGGCTTTTGAGCAGGATGCCCGGCTGGGGTGCGAATTACTGTTCCGACGGTACTACGATGCCCTGTGCAGTCATGCCGGGCGATTCGTCTCATCCAGGGCCATTGCCGAGGATTTGGTAGCCGAAATTTTCTGCCAGTTCTACGCCGAAAAGGTGTTCCAACTTATCACTACCTCTTATCGGGCGTATCTCTACAAGACCGTCAGGCACCGGGCCTACAACTACCTGCGCCAGACGATTCGGCGTGACACCGGCCTGGAAGAAGCGCAGTATCAGGGTGTGTCAGACGCTCAGCAACCCGATGCCATCACCCAATACGAAGAGCTTTATCAGGATGTGGAGCAAGCCATTCAGACGTTGCCCATCCAGCGTCGGCGCATTTACCTGATGCACCATTTTGACGGGAAAAAGTACGCCCAAATCGCCGATGAACTGGGGCTATCCCCCCGCACGGTGGAGGTACAGATTCGCCGGGCCAGCCATCACCTGCGCGATTTGCTGAAAGATAAGTGGTTTATGGGGACGCTGTGGGTGATTACGCGCTATATCCTGTCCAGCGAATAAGGGGTTTCAACCAGTCTGTGTCATCCAGCTAACGACAACCGCTCCAGCGGGCCAACAATATGAACGAACACATCAATAAACAACGAATTTTCGACTACCTCGCTGGGAAAGCGACGGCCTTAGAGAAAAAACAGATTGATGAATGGAGCCGTGAATCCGCACACGAAGAACAGTTTTACCGCTGGCTCGATGAGTGGGAACAAGCACACCTGCAATACACTGCCGATCAACCAAAAGCATTCGGCCAGTACTACAATTTTTTGTACGCTAACCAGTCGGGTGCACCCAATCCGTTGCCAGCAGAAGAGGTTTCATCCCGGTCTATCAGGCTATTCGGTCGACGTAGCTGGCTGGTATGGGCCGTAGCCGCATCGCTGACGTTTATGGTAGGAGCATTCGCCTTCCGGGAGCAACTGCTGACCCGGACTTACGAAACCGCATACGGTGAGACACGATTGGTGAACTTACCCGATGGCAGTGCCGTGACGCTAAACAGCAACTCGTCCTTACGGATTCCACGCTTCGGCTTTGGTAAGCAGTGGTTTGGTGCGCCGTGGTTCGGCATTCCGACCCGCGAGGTACGACTGACAGGCGAAGCTTTGTTTTCCGTAACGCATACCACTACCAACCAGCAGTTTGTGGTCAAGACGGCCAACGGTCCCCAGGTGGTGGTGCTCGGTACTGAGTTTACGGTGTTTGCCCGGCCACGCGGCACAAAGGTGGTATTGAACCGGGGTAAAGTAGAAGTACATTATCAGCAATCGGATCGCCAGTCGAAACAGGTAACGATGAAGCCCGGTGATCTGGTCATGCTCACCCCGCAAGGCGAAATAAAGCACCGGCAGACCCACCAACCACCCGCCAATCCCGCCTGGACTGAACATCGTTTTGTATTTGACAAAACCCCATTGACGGAAATTGTGGCGATACTCGGTGAGAACTACGGCCTGACCGCTGAAATCGCTGATGCCGAAACCGGCCAAATGACGATTTCGGGGGCGTATTCAGCCCAGACCGCCGATGAACTGCTACGAATCATTGCCGAGGTGCTTAACATCGACATCGACCGTAAACCCAACAAACTTATCCTAACTCAAAAACCGCTTCAATAATGTATACGATGAAACGAAAACTACGCCGATTGCAAATAATTGGGCTGGTGGGCCTGACCTTACTCGGCCTGCCGGTCGGCTTATTAGCCAAAATCAGTGCGCAGCCCACCCGAACTCCGGCAAGGCTTACCACTATTCCTTCGGCCCGGCCGGACATGATCCGACAACTCGGTGAGGTGCTGAATGAACTGAAAGAGCAATATAAGGTCGATATTTTGTACGGCGACCGGCTCGTTCAGGGCCTCACAGTATCCGGCGACGCCCTGAACCCAAAGGCGACGCTGGAACAAAATTTACAGGCGGTGTTACGCGAAACCGGATTGCGTTATCGCAAGGCTAAAAACGGCACTTATCTGATTACCGGCCAGCGAACCGACCGCAGACTAACGACCAGTACAGATATAGGTCCCGATCAAACCATCAACTATACCGATGGAATTTTAGCGACCAATGTCACGGCCATGTCGGTGGCCTCGGTGCAACCAATGCTGTCGGCTCAGCCGCAGGAAGTCGCTGACGAAACCGTGACCGGACGTGTGACGGGCGAAACGAACGAGGGCTTACCTGGTGTAAGTGTGCTGGTGAAGGGAACCAATCGGGGAACTACCACCGATGCCACGGGCAACTATCGAATTGCCGTGCCCACACCGGACCGCAGCAACGGGGATGCCGGTCCGCCGGAGCGGGCCTCCCGACCGATTACGCTGGTGTTTAGTTTTGTGGGGTATGTATCCCAGGAAATAGCGGTAGGTAGACGTACTACAGTAAATATTAGCTTATTACCAGATGATAAAACCTTGAACGAAGTGGTCATCGTTGGCTACGGTCAAGTCAGGAAAAGCGACCTGACGGGGTCGGTAGCAACCGTTCCGGTGGGCGAAATCCGCAAGTTGGCCGTCACCTCGCTCGATCAGCAGTTGCAGGGCCGGGCCGCCGGGGTACAGATCACCCAGAACTCCGGCGCACCGGGAGGAGCAACAACCATCCGAATCCGGGGCGGCAACTCCATCCAGGGCGACAACGAACCGCTGTACGTCATCGACGGTGTGCCTTTCAAAAACGACCCCGGCACAGCGGCCAGCAATGGGGCGAACAGCGGGTCGAATTTCAACGTATTAAGTACGCTTAATCCAAACGACATTGAATCGATTTCTATTCTGAAAGATGCCTCGTCGACGGCCATTTACGGGTCGCGGGGGTCGAATGGTGTCGTGATTATCACCACTAAACGCGGTAAGGCGGGCAAGTCGACGATCAACTTCGATGCGTATTACGGCGTTCAGGATGTCCGGCGCAAATACCCGGTGCTCAATGGCCGCCAGTATGCTCAGTTTGTGAATGATGCCAACACCAACGAAGGCCGACCTGCCGTATATACCCCGGCCCAGGTGGATGCGTTTGGCGAGGGTACCGACTGGCAGAACGAAATTTTCCAGCAGGCACCCATCCAGAACTACCAGCTTTCGTTCAGCGGGGGCGACGAGCGTACCCAATACGCCATCGGGGGCGGCTACTTTAAACAGGGCGGTATTGTGACGAACTCCGACTTCGACCGCTACTCGTTCCGCATCAATTTAGACCGCAAGCTGACCAACCGCATCAAAATTGGCAACAGCCTGACCGTTAACCGCACCCTCACTAATCAGTCACGTACCGATGGCGACCTCGGCAGTACGGGTCAGGTGACCATAGCAGCCCTGCAGTTCCCACCCATCCTGCCCGTTTACAACCCTGATGGAACGTACCTGCTCGGTGCGTCGAATTTCACGGCTGATAATCCGGCTGCCCTGGCTCGCGGGAGCAAAAACCGCAATACGGCCTTCCGCACGTTTGGGAACGTGTTCGGCGATTACCAGATCATCGACGGGCTGAACCTGCGCGTCTTGCTGGGCATTGATGCCGTCCTGCAAAAACAGGATAGCTACCTGCCCCGCTCGGTGTCGAGCGGCCTGGCGCAGGGCGGATCCGCGTCTATTTTCAACAGTTCGGCAATCACCTGGCTCAACGAAAACCTGCTGACCTATACCCGCACATTTGGCACGGTACACAGCGTGGGGGCCTTAGTCGGATTCACCCAACAGGCCAACCGCACCGAATCGAGTGCCGCTGCCGCCCGTAGCTTCGTCAACGACAACCTCGGATCGAGCAACCTCGGTACTGCGTCAGTACCCTTAACGCCTTCATCGGGAGTACAAACCTGGGGATTGCAGTCGTATCTGGCCCGCATAAACTATGGCTACAAAGACCGATACCTATTCACGGCCAGTTTCCGGGCCGATGGTTCCTCGCGCTTCGGGGCCAACAAACGGTACGGCTATTTTCCATCGGCGGCTTTAGCCTGGCGGGTGAGCGAAGAAGCGTTCCTCAAAAACAACCGCGTGGTCAACGACCTGAAACTGCGGGCTACCTACGGGGCAACGGGCAACCAGGATGGCATCGGGAACTACCCGGCCTATTCGCTGCTGAGTACCCAGAACTACGTCTTTGGTAACGTTGTCTCGACCGGCATTGGCCCCAACCAGATTGCCAACCCCGATCTGTCATGGGAAACCACCACGCAGGCCGATCTGGGCGTGGACATCGGGCTGTTCAACAGCCGCATCACCATCACCGCCGATGCCTACCTGAAACGAACGAGCGACCTGCTGCTGAACGTGACGATACCCAACACGTCGGGCTACGGGAGTGCCATCAGGAACCTCGGTCAGGTCGAGAACAAGGGCGTTGAACTCAGCATTTCGTCGGTCAACGTGGCGGGCGGTCCGGCGATCCGGTCACCCTCCACCGGAGCGTTCCGGTGGGGTACGGACCTGAATCTGGCGGCCAACCGCAACAAGGTGCTGGACATCGGCGGTGCTCCCCAGATTTTTGCCGGACAGTTTGCGAATATTGGCGCTGTTTCCGGTACGGGGGTCATTCGGGTGGGTGAGCCACTGGGATCGTTCTTCGGCTACGTGACCGACGGTCTTTACCAGACGACGGATGAACTGACGGCCATTGCCGATCCGCAGTCCCGCAAACCCGGCGACCGCCGGTATGCCGACCTGAACGGGGACAAGAAAATCGACGACAACGACCGGGCCATCATTGGGCGGGCGCAGCCGAGGTTCATCGGCGGACTGAACAACACCTTCTCGTACAAAGGGGTGGAACTGACCGTGTTTTTTCAGGGCGTATACGGGAATGATATTCTGAATGCTAACCGCTTTGAGCTGGAATACCTGAACGCGACCACCAACCAGACGAGCGATGTCCTGAACCGCTGGACACCGACGAATACAAACACCGATATTCCCCGTGCTTCGACCACCCGACCGGCCAACCGGATTTCGACCCGGCAAATTGAAGATGGTTCGTATTTGCGGCTGAAAAACATCCAACTGGCGTATAACCTGCCCCAGTCGCTGCTGCGAACCCTGAAAATTCAGTCGTTACGGGTGTATGCCTCCGCGCAGAATTACCTGACGTTCACGAATTATTCGGGCTATGACCCCGAAGTAAATCGGTTTGGCCAGGACAGCCGGAGCCAGGGGTTCGACTATGCCAGCTACCCGGCCGCGAAAACGATTCTCTTCGGCCTGAACGTTGGTTTCTAACCCCTACTCCTGACAAAATCATGAAAAAGAACTTACTTCTTATTATTCTGCTTTTGAGTGGCTTAACCGCCTGCGAGGTGCTGGAGCAGACCCCCGAGGCCAGCTTTACCCCGGCCAATTTTTACCTTAATGCCGACGATGCCAAAGCGGCTCTCAGCACGGTTTATGATCCCCTGAACAACGCCAATCTGTACGGCCAGACCATGTGGATTATCAATGACCAGGCCACCGACGATGCCGAGTGGGGCAACGGTCGCTCAACGGCCAATCAGCCCAAAAACGACATTGATCGGTACACCTTTACGCCTGCCACCCCCACCTTTCAATTGCTTTGGGGTACGGTTTATCAGGCCATCAACCGGGCCAACACGGTTATTGCACGGGTGCCGGGCATTTCGATGGATGAAACGTTGAAAGCCCGCTATGTTGCCGAGGCCAAATTCATGCGGGGGTTTTATTACTTCACCCTCGTGCGGCTGTTCGGTGGCGTGCCTCTGCAATTAACTGAAACCACCTCACTGAACAACCTGACCATACCGCGTGCCTCTGCCGATGATGTGTATAAGCAGGTGATTCAGGACTTCACCGATGCCGAAGGGGTACTGCCGGTTTCATTCACCGGCATCGACCGGGGCCGGGCCACGAAGGGAGCGGCTAAAGCATTTCTGGCGAAAGTGTATCTGACGCGGGGCGAGTGGGCCAAAGCGTCGGCCAAAGCCAAAGAAGTCATTGATTTAGGCGTGTACGACCTGTGGGCCACGTTCAACGAAGCGTTTTTGGTAGCCAATAAAAATGGTAAAGAGGCTGTCTTTGAGATGCAGGCCTTGGGCGGGGGCGTTGGCGAAGGCAGCCTGATGCAGGGCTACATGCGCCCCAACTTCGACCGGGTCAACGGCGCAGCGGGCTTCGGCGACGATCCGGTTACCGAGAATCTGTATAAAACGTACCTGCCGACCGACAAACGGCGTGACGTGACGATAAGGATATACTCGGCTACCAGTACGCCCGCTGCCCCGGCCAGCGTTTTGTTTCCCGGCTACGTCTATAAGTACTTAGACCTGACGGCTACGGGCAATGGCGACGGGGCCAACAACTACCCGATTATCCGGTATCCTGACGTGCTGCTGATGTATGCCGAAGCTTTGAACGAACAGGCCGCCGGAAATGCCGATGCCTACGCCGTTGTGAACCGAATCCGTAGTCGGGCGGGTTTATCCGCGCTGGCTGGGCTGACCCAGGATCAGTTTCGCGATGCGGTGCTGCTGGAACGGCGGCTCGAACTGGCCTTTGAGGGTCACCGCTGGTACGACCTGGCTCGCACCAAACGGCTCGTGGCCGCCGTGAAAGCGCAGAACCCCAGCATTGTGGTGCAGGATCGGCATTATCTGTTTCCGATTCCGCAAACTGAGCGCGACGTAAACCCCGCGCTGGAGCAAAATCCGGGGTATTGAGTAAATGTAAATAGCCAGGTAGCGATAAAGGCTTGTTTACCAAAGGCACTATCGCTACCTGTTTTTTTAGGCTGATGGTAGCTTATCCTGAACCCAATTATGAAATATATCACATATCTCTTGTGTTTCATCGCGCTGTTCCCAGCCACACTTTTTGCCCAAAAAGCCGTGGTACGCCGGGCTGACGTGATCATTTACGGCGGTACGTCGGCGGCTGTGATTGCGGCCGTGCAGGTCAAAAAGATGGGCAAGTCCGTCATCATCGTCTCGCCCGATAAACACCTCGGTGGGCTGTCGTCGGGCGGGCTGGGTTATACCGACACGGGCAACAAGGAAGTGATCGGTGGGCTGTCGCGCGAGTTTTACAGTCGGCTTTACAGCCATTACCAGAAAGATGCGTCGTGGAACTGGGAGAAGCGCGAACAGTTCGGCAACAAAGGGCAGGGAACGCCCGCCATCGACGGAGCCAACCGCACGATGTGGATTTTTGAACCCCACGCGGCCGAACAGGTATTCGAGGACTTTGTGAAGGAATATAAACTAACCGTTTACCGCGACGAATGGCTCGACCGCTCGACCAAGGGGATTAGCAAAAAAGGCAACGTCATTCAGTCGTTCCGAACGCTGAACGGCCAGGTTTACCAGGGCAACATGTTCATCGACGCTACCTACGAGGGCGATCTGATGGCCCTTGCGGGGGTCAAGTACCACGTGGGCCGCGAAGCGAACAGCGTTTATGGCGAAACCCACAACGGTGTACAGGTCGGCGTGTTTCACCACAAACATTATTTTGAGAAGCCGGCGGCCGGCGATCCGGTCAGTCCGTACAAAATTCCCGACGATCAAAGGAGCGGTTTGCTGGCCGAAATTTCGACCGATCCCCCCGGCGAAAACGGCGCGGGCGACACCAAAATCCAGGCGTATTGCTTCAGAATGTGTTTGAGCAATCACCCCGACAACCGCATTCCGTTCGCCAAACCCGACGGTTACGACCCGGCCCGGTACGAACTGGCCGCCCGTGTGTTTGATACCGGCTGGCGCCAACACTTTACCAAGTTCGACCCGATTCCGAACCGAAAAACCGACACCAACAACAACGGGCCGTTCAGCACCGACTACATCGG
The DNA here is from genome assembly GCF_054779955.1 of Spirosoma arcticum. Classification (NCBI taxonomy): domain Bacteria; kingdom Pseudomonadati; phylum Bacteroidota; class Cytophagia; order Cytophagales; family Cytophagaceae; genus Spirosoma; species Spirosoma arcticum. The sequence continues at coordinate 379,541 of NZ_BAAGXG010000004.1, read as the reverse complement.
CAAAAACTACGACTATCCCGAAGCCACCTACGAACGCCGACGCGCCATTATCCGCGACCACGAGCTGTACCAAAAGGGCTTGATGTATTTTTTACAGAACGATGCCCGCGTACCCGCCGATGTACACGACGCCATGCAGCAGTGGGGGCTGGCGAAAGACGAATTTACCGACAACGGCGGCTGGCCGCATCAGATTTACGTGCGCGAAGCCCGGCGGATGATTGGCGGATTTGTCATGAAAGAAAACGACGCGCTGGGCAAAACCGACGTACCTAACCCGGTTGGCATGGGTTCCTACGCCCTGGATTCGCACAACATTCAGCGGTTCGTCACCAAAGAGGGGTACGTACAAAACGAAGGCGATATTGGCGTAAAACCCGACAAGCCGTATTCAATTGCTTACGGGTCTATTTTGCCGAAAGAAGCCGAGTGTAACAACCTGCTGGTGCCAGTCTGTGTATCGAGTTCGCACATCGCCTACGGGTCGATCAGGATGGAGCCGGTGTTCATGATTCTGGGGCAATCGGCAGCGACGGCGGCTGTGCTGGCCATCGAAAACAAGGTATCTCCGCAGAAACTGCCTTACCAGAAACTACAGCAGGTATTGCTCCGGGATAAGCAGCGGTTAACGCTTTAGTGTATCAATCAACTGTATGAATTTAACGCTGTGAAAACATGATACGAACCAGTATCACCTTACTCCTTATTGCTCTCATTGGTTGTGGATTCGCGTTTGTGCGGATACAAAGTCGTAGTCAGGAATCAGCTTCTGGTACGTCGCTTTCTAAAACAGTAGCGCCCAATCCAACGAAGTTGCGACTCGTTCAGGACACCAAAGCGGGAACGATTGCTGTCTTCCGGGTCGGTGGCAAAACACCCATCGTCACCCAGGAGGCAAAGGCCGATTTCCGGCCCTATCTGCATCCCATCGTAGCCCCTGATGGCAAAGGCGTAGTCACCGAATACTCGCCGGGCCACCACAAACACCAGACCGGACTGTACTGGGGCTTTACGCGGGTCAACGGCCGCGATTATTTCCACCATCCACAGGGCGATTACTGGCGACGCGTCTCGGCAAAAGTGTTAACTGCCACCGGGCAGACCGTGAAGTGGCAGACCGTCTACGATTTGCTGGATTCGACCGGGGCCGCTGTCCTGACCGAAACCCAAACCTGGACTATACGCGAGGTGCAGAACAAATTCCTGCTCGATCTGGAATGGGAAGGTGAAGCCAAAACCGACGTTACTATCGCCAAACATGACTACGGCGGGCTGTTTCTCCGGATGCCCTGGAAACCGGGTATTAAAGGCGAAGTAATCAATGCGGCCCGGCAACGGAACGCCAACGCCGAAGGGCAACGGGCCATGTGGGTCGATGCCGGGATGCAGGTCGAAGGACGCGACGACCTGGCGCACGTCGCCATCTTCGACCACCCCGAAAACAAAGGGTATCCCCAAACCTGGCGCGTCGACGAGCAAATGGGCATTGGCCCGGCGCGGGCCAGAACCGGTGCCTGGACCATTAAAAAAGGTGATACCGAGGTTATTCGTCACGAGATAGTTGTCTATACCGGGACGCTCAATGACGTTGAACTAACCAAAACCTGGGGGGAGTACAGCGGGCAGAAATCTACGGGTGCTCTGTGGGGAATCGCGCGGCAGGAAGGGCTGGCGGCCAAATTTCTGCCGCCCGAAGAGGCCGTTAAAAGTATGACTATGATGCCTGGTTTCAAGGTCAACGTGTGGGCTTCTGAACCAATGATGACCCAGCCCATGGCCTTTTGCTGGGACGACCGGGGGCGGCTGTGGGTGGCCGAGAACCGGGACTATGAATCGCGGGGCTACGGCTTTTCAAAGGCGGGTAACAGCCGCATTCTGATTCTGGAAGACACCGACCACGACGGCGTGGCTGACAGCCGGAAAGTGTTTTTGGAAGGCATTGCGTTTCCGTCGGCCATGGCAGTGGGGTTCGACGGGCTTTTTCTGGGCGCTCCGCCTAACCTGCTGTTTATTCCCGACCGTAACCAGGATGATGTCGCCGACGAGAAAGATATTGAGGTCAGGCTCACGGGCTGGGGCATCCGCGACCGGCACGAAACGCTGAACAGTTTCCACTGGGGACCCGATGGCTGGCTCTACGGCCTCCAGGGGTTTGCCACGCCTTCCAAAGTTCGCAAGCCGACCGGTAAAGGTCGTTTGTACAAACACAACGATCCATTTCCAGAGGATATCCTTAACGGCGAGGGCGTAGATATCAACGGGGGGGTCTGGCGCTACCATCCCACCAAGGACCGCTTCGAGGTGGTAGCCCACGGCTTCAGTAATCCCTGGGGCATCGACTACGACGCCAAAGGCCAACTCCTCATGAGTGCCTGCGTCATTCCCCACCTGTGGCACGTAGTACCCGGCGGTATTTATCACCGGCAGGGCGGGCAGCATTTCAACCCGTACGTGTATAGCGACATCAAGACCATCACCGACCACAGCCACCGGTCGGCGCACGGGGGCGCGCGGGTCTACCTGTCCGATGCGTTTCCCAAAGCGCAGCAGGGTCGCCTGTTTATGGCTAACATTCACGAGCACGCCGTTTTATCGGACATTTTGGAGAAAAAAGGATCGGGCTTCGTGGGTCACCACGGTGATGAACTGCTGCTGGCCAACAACGCGCAGTGGGTTGGTTTCAGCATGGAGCTTGGCCCGGAGGGGGCACTGTACGTACTCGATTGGCACGATGCCGACATTTGCGGCAAAGAAGTGCTGAATAGCGAGACGGGGCGAATTTTTCGGATAACGCCCCAAACGTCAGGGGCCGAAAACTGGCCGGGCCGCTACTCGGATTTGGTCAAAATGACCGATGCTCAATTAGTTGACCTGCAAACCGTTGCGAGCGACTGGCACGCCCGCCGGGCACGGGGAATTCTGCAACATCGGGCGGCTAAAGGCACCCTGGATAAAGCCACCCACGAACGGCTGCGCAAAATTTTTGATGCCCAGCCTGGATCGGTCTGGCCTGGATTGGCGACTGGCAACGCTGACTGGCGGCTCCGGGCGATGTGGGCTTTACACGTCACCGGTGGTTTTGCAGAACCAATGGGGCTAAAATCCCTCAATGATAAAGATGAATACGTCCGGGCCTGGGCGATTCAATTGCTGTGCGAAGATCGTTCGCCCTCGGCCGAAGCGCAAACGGCTTTTGCCCGAATGGCCCGCGAGGATGCTTCGCCGGTGGTGCGTCTTTATTTGGCGTCGGCCCTGCAACGGCTGGAACCGGAGGCCCGCTGGAACATCGCCGGTGCGTTGCTCACGCACAGTAAAGACAGTGCTGACCACAATCTGCCGAAACTCATTTGGTTCGGCATTGAACCGCTCGTAAAAGCCAATCCGGGCAAGGCACTGGAATTGGCCACTCGCAGCCGGATTCCAATGGTTACACAGTTCATTGGTCGTCGGCTGGTCGATGCCGATGAGGTGAAGCGGTTAGTGAGCACCCTCGGCCTGCTTAAAACGTCTGGATCGCTGGTTCCGCTGCTGGAAGGACTACGGGATGGCCTGGAAGGACGTTCGGATATGACGGCTCCAGCCAACTGGCCCGCCGTTTATGCCAAACTCAAAGGGACTAACCCCCAAGTGGCCAAACTGGGCACGGAAATAGCGCAGCTATTTGGCGATACGCAGGCCGCCAAGCAGAATCTGGCAAAGCTGATCGACAAAAAGACTCCTGTGGAGCAGCGTCGTCAGGCACTGCGGGCCATGACAACCCAACAGCGAACTGAACTCTCCGACCTGCTGCCGGGCCTGCTCGATGAGTCGGCTCTGCGCCCCGATGCTATCCGGTCCATCGCCGGTTACGACAGCGACGCATTGGGTAAACTGCTGCTCACGCGCTACCCAACGTTCAGCCCGTCGGAGAAACTCCAAGCGGTGCAAACCCTGTCGTCACGACCCAAGTACGGCTGGCTGTTGACGCAGGCGCTGAAGACGGGCAGCATTACCAAACGTGATGTACCCAGCTATGCGGCCCGCCAATTGCTGCGGGTCGTCGGCAGTGGCTTCGTCGAAGTGTGGGGACCCATTGAAGGGGACGGCGTGGATGGAAAAGCATACGCCAAATACGGGCGGCTACTGAACGACAAAGCGCTGATGGCCGCTAACGTGCAGAAAGGCAAGGCACTTTTTACCCGGACGTGCGGCCCGTGCCACAAGATGTACGGGCAGGGCGGCATTATGGGGCCGGACCTGACGGGTGCTAATCGGGCCAGCGTGGAGTATCTGCTGAGCAACATTCTCAACCCCAGTGGTGAGATTCAGGACGATTATAAAATGGTCGTCGTGACCACCCGCGACGGGCGTACTTACACGGGAAATATCGCCGGGGAAAACGAGCGTCAGCTCAGGCTACGCGTGGTGGGGCAAGACGTGGTTGTGCTCAATAAATCCGACGTTCAGTCGCGGGAGGAAACGCCGGTTTCGATGATGCCGACGGGTTTGCTGGAGACGCTGACGGAGGGTGAAATTGTTGATCTGGTGGGGTTTTTACGCACAATAGAGCCAATAAAGACAGCGAAGAAATGAGCTAAACTTCAGGCTTCATTATCGATGCCTTTTTACGACACAATAATTCACGAAAATCATGCGGATAGTAGCTACGTTATTCCTTGTTCTTAGTTTTCAATTGCACTGTACAGCGCAGGATAGTGTGCAGGTTGGCACGGCAGGACTGAAAGAACTGTACGGCGATGTAGTACCAGGTCGGTCGGTACAGTTTAATAGCGTACTCACATCAAGCCTGATTCTTCGGGATACCAAAGCGGAAGAATGGCCTGAACTTCGCAGCCGGATTTATAAACGAATTACGGGTGGCTGGGGTACTTCACCAGTGCCTTATCAACCTACTGTCAATAAATTTGAGGAAACCGGCCGCTACGTTAACCTTGGATTAACCCACATTCGGTATCGGTTTCATGTGCTGGACGACATCTGGATTGAAGCTGTCTGCGTGCTCCCCAAAGACTTCAAAGAGACGAATCAATATCAGGTTGTATTAGCCGTACATGGCACCAATGGAGCTATCGGGAAAGATGGTGCGCTGGGCAATCCCAAAAACAGGTCGTATGCCATTGAACTGGCCCAAAAAGGATTTGTAACCTTCGCTGCTGATTTGTACGGCTATGGTGCTTCGCTCAAAAACACAACCCAGGAACAAGTCTATAAATCGTTCTACGAGAAGTATCCCAAGTGGTCCATCCGGGGTATTCAGATGCTCTCCCTGATGCGGGGCGTCGATATGCTCGAGCAACTCAAATTTGTAAAAAAGGGCGCGTACGGCTCAATTGGTAATTCCTTGGGTGGGGGGTCGATTTTGTACCATACGGTTGTCGATAATCGGATTAAAACCGCGATTGTTTCGACGGGAGTAAGTCCGCTGTACACCAATATTTACCGCATCATGGGCCGGGGCAAAATTGACGAACCGCTGCGGGCCGAGAAGGTAGCCAAAGACGGGATACCTCCTTATGAGACCCACGAAGCGATCGCGCTGTGCGCGCCCCGGGCCGTGCTGTTTTTAGAACCCTTCAATGATCCGTATAACCCGGACAACATGGCCGTTTACAAAGCCGTTTACGATGCCAGCGCCGTGTATAAACTACTGGGAACGCCGAACCGGATTTCGATAGTGGTACACGGCGATGGCCACGACACGATAGACAACGTGCGGGATTATGCGTATAAGTGGCTGGACCGATTCTTGACGATTGGAAAATAGATTTTCAGTGATAGATTAGCTACCTGCTCTATTAACCAAACTCTTAACCTGAAATGATATGAATCTACTGGGCCAGGCCACTCAGCAAAATACGTATGATGCCATTGTTATCGGATCAGGTATCAGTGGAGGATGGGCTGCTAAAGAATTAACCCAAAAAGGATTACGGACTCTCGTGCTGGAACGCGGACGGCCTGTTGAACACGTCAAAGATTACCCCACCACCATGTCCAGCCCCTGGGAGATGACCCACCGGGGCCGCTATCCGCTTGAGGTGCTGGGGGCCAGTCCAACTCAAGCGAAAGTGGGCTATGCCTTCAACGAGTACTCAGGCCACTTTTTTGTGAAAGATACCGACCATCCCTACCAGCAGACCAAACCCTTCGACTGGATTCGCGGCTATCAGGTGGGCGGAAAGTCGCTGATGTGGGCGCGCTGGACGCAACGGTGGGCACCGTTCAATTTTGAGGATAACCTAAAAGACGGTCACGGTGTTGACTGGCCTATTCGTTACCCGGACCTGGCCCCCTGGTATAGTTACGTCGAGAAGTTCGCCGGAATCAGTGGCAATAAAGATGGACTCTCAACCCTGCCCGACGGGGAATTTCTGCCGCCGTTCGGGATGAACTGCCTGGAAAAAAGTGTGCGGGATGTCTGGAAAAAGCAATACTCAGATCGTCACCTGATTATCAGTCGGACCGCTAATTTGAGCAAGGCTCAACCTCATCACCTGGCGTTAGGCCGGGCTGACTGCCAGTCGCGCAACTGGTGCGGGCGGGGCTGCTTATACGGCGCCTATTTCAGCAGTAATTCGGCTACCCTGCCCGCAGCCGCTAAAACCGGTAAACTTACCCTCCGTCCATTCTCCATTGTTCATTCCATCATCTACGACGAGAAACGGGGCAAAGCAACCGGCGTTCGGGTAATCGATACCCACACAAAGGAAATGACGGACTATTACGCCCGGATCGTTTTCGTGAACGCAGCCACATTGAACTCCACGCTGATTTTGCTCAACTCGACCTCAACTCGATTTCCAAACGGGCTGGGCAACGATAGTGGAGCGCTGGGGCATTACCTGATGGATCACAACTACCGGGGGCGGGTGAGCGGAGTTTATGAAGGAGACGATCTGAACGAAAGTTATTATTATGGTCGCCGACCAACCGGTACGTATGTTCCTCGCTTCCGAAACGTACTGAATGACCGGCAAAACGAATTTGTACGCGGCTATGCCTATGCCTGTGGTGGCAGTCGGGTTGGCTGGGAACGGGGCAACGGTACGGACGGCTTTGGGGCGGACTTCAAGGACGCTTTAACTGGACCCGGAGACTGGTCGTTCAGCATGACGGCCATGGGCGAGATGCTGCCCCGTCACGAAAACCACGTTAAGCTGAACTACACCAATACAGATCAGTGGGGTATGCCTACTCTGGACATTGACTGCGGCTGGAGCGACAACGAAGACAAAATGACTACCGATGCTATCGAACAGGCTAAAGCGATGATGGAACAAGCCGGCATTCGGGTTACTGCCGCCTTCGACAATAAACAGGCGCCAGGGCTGGCTATTCACGAAATGGGAACCGCCCGCATGGGAGCAGACCCCAAAACGTCGATCCTAAACAAGTGGAACCAGCTACACGCGGTAAAGAACGTCTTCGTAACCGATGGTGCCAGTATGACTTCATCGGCCTGTCAGAACCCGTCGCTGACCTACATGGCTCTGACCGCCAGGGCTGCTGATTACAGTGTAAAAGCCTTAAAGCGAGGAGAGTTATAGTGCTTAGTCTCGCCTATTTATAATAAACGGAGGTAGAGCTCCGCCGAAAACGGTAGCACTGCCATGTCAACCAACATTCAAATAAGCTACTTGGTACACCGCTAAATCCAGCAGTTAAGATGATCTTAAATGCAATTAAACTTGTTTGTTTATCCCTTGTGCTTGCCGCGAGCAGTCAGGCGCAAAACTACGACGAAGCAAAGGTACCCAACTACACCCTGCCTGACCCGTTGCTTTCCCTGAATAAAAGCCGGATTAGTACTAAACAGCAGTGGGAATCGACACGTCGGCCCGAAGTACTGCGGCTTTTTGAAGATAACGTGTACGGAAAAATCCCGAAAACGTACTCCGCCATAAAATTCACGCTGACCAACGAAGACAAAACCGCAATGGGCGGTAAAGCCCACCTCAAACAAGTACAGATTTCAGTAACGCAGGGGGAGAAATTGCTCACGATCAACCTGATTTTGTTTATCCCGAATCAGGTAACAGGCCCCGCCCCCGCCTTTTTGCTGATTAACCACCGGGGCAAAGACAACACCGACCCGACACGAATCACGAAGAGCGATTTCTGGCCCGCCGAACTGCTCATCGACGAAGGATTTGCCATTGCCGCCTTCCACGTGAGCGACGTGGCAGCCGACGATAAAGCCACGTTTCAAAACGGGGTGCTGCAACTGTATCCTGAGCAGCTCGACATGAACAATGGCATGAGGGCGTTAGGGGCCTGGGGTTGGGGAGCCAGTCGGGTAATGGACTATCTGCAACAGGACGCCAGGATTGATAAGAATAAAGTGGCCGTCGTTGGGCATTCGCGGGGCGGCAAAGCTGCCCTATGGTGCGGTGCTCAGGATGGACGATTTGCGGTGGTTGTTTCAAGTTGTTCGGGTAATGGCGGGTCTTCATTGTCGCGTCGGCGGTATGGCGAAACCCTGAAACTGACCAATACGGCGTTTCCGCACTGGTTTGCGCCCCGGTTTCGCCAGTACAACGACCGCGAGGCCGCCCTGCCGATAGATCAGCATGAGCTGCTGGCCCTGGTGGCCCCCCGTGCGGTGTATGTGGGTACGGCAAGTGAAGACAAATGGGCCGATCCGCTGGGGTCGTTTCTGGCCCTGAAAAACGCCGAAAGTGTGTACGCTTTGTATGGCATCGGCCCGCTGCCTGCCACCATGCAGCCTGCGGTTAATGTGCCGGTTTTCAACACCGCGCTGGGGTATCACCTACGCGAAGGAGCGCATAATTTAACCCGCTACGACTGGCAGCAATACCTCACCTTTGCCCGGAACCATTTCAAAGAAAAAAAGTAATCCTGCTTCCACATTGATCTCCAAATCAGCAATCTGGGGAAACCACATTCGTATAAAATAGTCCAGCGAGTTTTAACATGATGGATATGCTGTGCTATAGGTATGGATGTAGAAATTTTACGGATAAACAAAAAATCATGTATCTAAACTTAGTTGATTTTTCAGCGAGTAAGAAAAAAGACGCGATGCTTAGACTCGTTGCTATTTTACTGATTGTTGGTGAATCATTTTCGGCGAAGGGACAGCCTTCAGGGATCAATGCTCAACATAAACAATCGTTTCAGATACCAAAAGACTACCTCACCGAACGAGAAACTATCCCGCCATTTTGGGTAAGCTCATCGGCAAAAGTGATTGATTTTATTAAGAATACTGTCCATAAAGGAAAGGTAGAAATAGTGGGTAAATCGGCGGGAGGAAAGCCAATTTATGCGGTTTTCTATGGAGCAGCCCGGCAGGGAAAAGGCACCTCTACGTTTTCAGGGGCACTTGGCTTTGGTAACGTTGCCGTTTATCGGGGGGCCGACCATGAAAAAAGAGTTTATATGGGTATATCGGGGGTGCATGGTGGCGAATTTGAAGGTATTGTCGGTACCATAAACCTGATCTCCATTATTGAAACAGGCAAAGATCTCCGGGGTCTTGACTGGCCGGAAATTTCAGCATCAGTCTCAAAATTAGATCGGCTGATTCTAATCCCAATCATGAACCCAGATGGTAGGAACCGCATTCCATTAGATATGGAGCTATTCAGAGGGCCAAATGGTGTCGTTCATGAGTACCTGAATACAGGTGGCAAGGCCGATGGTGGAATCACGGGATGGCCCATGATAAAAGAATATATCCCGTTGGATTTTGCTACCGTTGGCTTCCCCGGCGGTTATCCAAACGATGCAGGGGTAAATATTCAGCACGATGATTTTTTTGGCAAACGCCAACCCGAAACACAGGCTCTCTTCGATTTAACCGAGCGGGAAAAGCCAGACCTGCTCCTGAATATGCACACGGGGGCAACCTATGTCAATGCCATTCGTGCGTATTTAGAACCCGCTTTAGCCCCAACATTCGATACGCTTTATAGCTACATTCATACAGGATTGACCCTCAGTGGGCTTCAAAAAACAAAAGACCTCCAGATAGAAGCCAACCCACGCCGTGCCGGTGGTCCGGTCGGCTATAACCTTGATGGAGCGTTGAACTTACACAGTGGCGTATTGAGTGTGCTAATCGAGTCGCCCAGTCATGGGTTCTCAGGAAAAAATGATCGTGGCGAAGTGGTAACCCATACTCCTGAAATGCTGCTGAACGCACAACTAATTTGCCATCAGGCAGCCATGCAGTTCCTAGCCGATAAAGGCGGGCGTAGTCGCTGGACACCGGGACGCAATCAAAAATCAAAAAAAAGTGAATAGCTTATCCCTATACGATGACGCGTCGACACTACGCTGGTATTATCTTCCTGTTAGGGTTACTATCCGCCATCAGCCCGTTCTCCGTTGATATGTATTTGTCAGGATTTCCGGCCATTGCCCAAGACCTGCACACGCCAATTTCAACCGTCCAGCTATCCTTAACCGCCTACCTGATTGGCCTTTCGGGTGGTCAGCTTTTTTACGGGCCACTGCTGGATCGGTATGGCCGAAAGAGACCGCTCTATGTAGGCTTATGCGTGTATATGCTGGCATCAATTGCTGGCTGGCCTGGCATTAGTTGGTGGAACGTGGGGGATTGGTATAGCAAGAACAGCCTGATAATCGTCTTATTCTTGTTCTTTACCGGTCAGGGGTTGATCGGTCCCAATGCCTCTGCTCTTGCTCTGATGCCGTTTGTTCGCCATGCAGGCAGTGCGGTGGCCTTAATGGGTAGTTTTCGAATCGGTTTTGGTGCCTTCATTTCCGGTGCGGTCAGTGTTCTCCATAACAATACCGCAATGCCCATGGTGGCTGTGATGACGCTGTGCATCGTGAGTAGTTTGCTTATTCTGGGTTTTGGGCAACGAATGATTCAACAGCAAAGTCGGCAAATGGACGTAGAAAGGTTGTTAGGGGAGGGGTTACTGTAAGATCTTACTTGAGCAACGTATGCCTGCCCAGCCGATAACTACGCACCTAATCAAAAGCATACCCCGTCGGCCAGTGGCCTTCCGGCTATTGAACCTCAGAACGTACCTCGACAAACACAAGACGTTTACCAACCACCGACATGGCTTCTTTGAGTTGATCTTTATCGAAACCGGGTCGGGCATCCACACCGTCGATTTTGTGGATTATCCCATTCAGAACAGTACCCTGTTTCTGATCAGTCCGGGACAGGTACATACGCTTCAGCAGGGACAGATCGACAGCGGATTCATTCTAATTTTTGACCGGGACTACGTCATGCAGCAACCTCAGGATGCCGAACTCCTGATGAAGATTGTGGCCTGTTCGCTGCAACGTCCGCAACTGTTGATTAGCGAATCTGATAGAACCCTCTTCCGCTATGGGGAGGCCATCATGCGCGATGAATTAGCCCAAACGCAGCCCGACTATGAACTGGTCCGGTCGGCCCTGAAGATTATGCTCATTAAAGCACTACGGGTCAGTCAACGGCAACTAAGCCAAGGAACCTCCGAAACCGCCCGGCACAAAAAGTTATATTTTGATTTCCTCTGGTTCATCGAAGAAACGTACGACCAACGGCAGGAAGTGGCTTATTATGCCGATAAGCTGATGATTCCGCCCAAACAACTTACCGAACTAACCGGCCAGCTAACGGGCAAAACACCCCTGCAACTCATTCACGACCGGATATTGACCGAGGCCAAGCGCCTGCTGTTTTACAGCGAGTTAAACGTAAAGGAAATTGCCGTCCGGCTGGGTTTTTCCGACACATCCTACTTCAGCCGGTTTTTCACGCAGCGAATGGGCGTTTCGCCCAAAGTATTTCAGAAGCGCAATCCGAAACGTACCGCATAAGCCGCCTTTTGTCCATTTTTTGGTGATCCGGGTCGCCTGACCTTTGTCCCAGACTTAAACGCACCGGTTCGCCGGTGCCAACAAAACATGGAACAAACCACGATTGAACAAACCCGTTGGGCAATCGACAAAGCGCACACCAGCATCCGCTTTACTATCTCGCATTTTATGATAGCCAAGGTGGCGGGCCACTTTAGTGAGTTCACGGGTACGCTGACGGCACCCACCGAGGGTTTCGACGGGGCCAATATCGACCTGACCATTCAGGCCTCATCGATCAGCACCAATGATGAAGCACGCGACAAGCACCTGCGAACCCCTGATTTTTTCGATGTAGGAAACCACCCTGACATTCGGTTTTACAGCACGGCATTCCGGCTCACCGGGGTGGACCAGTTTGCCATTGACGGCTTGCTGACCGTCAATGGCATCGAAAAATCAATTATGCTCAATGCTACCTACGCCGGTCAGTTTGAGCATCCGGTTTACAAAAAAAACATCGCTGTTTTTGAAACCAGTGCCGACATCCGGCGGCTTGATTTCAACATCGGTACATCATATCCGGCAGCAGCTCTGGGAGAAGTGGTCAAACTGACCGGCACCCTTGAACTGGCCCGGCAGTAACCAATGGACAGGCATCCTTTGGCGAATCCGATCTCCACAGGGTTAAGCCACTAACGATCACCGGCCTTTACACGATGGCCCAATTATAGTGTGTGGCTACCATGTAAAGACCGGTGATCATCAACCTTGGCGGATATGCCAACAGATAAGATTTAACTGGTGATTTCGTCGGCACATTAAACTGAATTAAAAAGCCGCGTCCAGCTTCTGCTGGCACGGCTTTTCGTTAGACTGATTCTTTTGATACAGTTAGTTGGAAAGGGAATAAAACTCTCCTTCATTCCCCTTTCACCTCTTTGACAGTTCCGGCCGCAATCGGAGGGTTTCATGAACGATTTTAGCTGTAGTTGTTATAAACACAACCCATTCATTGATAGCAGAATAACGAGTTCATTAAATAGCTTTCGTTACTCTTTTACTGGACAAAAACGGTCAGTTGAGCATGAAGGGGGGCTGTACGGCTATAAACATAAAGAAAACGCGATACAACCTATACCAGAAGCCTGATGTGGGTTTATCGAGCTATTTCTTGCCTAAAAAAAGCTGTTCAGTACTGTTCTTCAATAATCATTACGTTCATCGTAAATCGTCTCCGTGACGGGTTGGCCAACTAACATAAATGCGGGTTAATGTACCGCATCGACAATCGCCACAGGATTAATTAATTGATGAACAGGGCGCAAGAACAGCAGCCACGCCCCGATCCCCAGCAGCCAGACTGACCAGCCGGTGTTGGCCAAAAAATTGATCGTGCCGTACAACTCCGCTGATGGCCCGCCGAAGTGTTCCCCGGTGCTCACCAGCAGGCCCGCACCAATCGGCAGGCCCAGCGCGGCAAACCACTGTTTCACCACACGGCTCCGAAGCAGCAACAGGGCCAGCAGGATGGTCCAGCAACCCATCGCCAGAAAACCCAGATGTTCGCCGATGGTCATACCAACGTAGCGGTTGAGCGTTTCGTAGAGCAGCCCAATCGCTGGCTGTTGGGTTGGTCGCTGGCCGTATTGTTCAGCCAGAAACGGGACAATAAACACCCAGCGGCTGAACCCAAGTGCCTGAAAAATGGCCGTTGCCAGGCCCGTTCCAGTCAGTGCCCGTCGTAAAGCCGACGATGAGCCGGGTTTAAGTACCGCACTGAAGGCGTACGATAAGGGCAAAAACAGCAGGCCCGATACCATGAAGATGTAGTAAGCCGGGACAATCACCGATTCGTTGGCGGCAAACAGGGGTAGGGTAACCGACGCAGGTTCGCGCAGAATGCCTGGGAAGCGAAAGTACATCGAAAGTACGCTGACGGGGGCGACAACGCTGGTAATTTCGGCCATGAGCAGGCCAATCAACCACAGTTTGGCGGGGGGGCGGCCGTACGTTACGGCCTGCGTGGATACATCAATGGCGGTTTGCATGGACGTACGGTCAGAAGCCAAGACCAATGTTCAGACTCACGTGGCTATTGCGGAACGGCTGGTCTTCGCCGATGCCCGTCACGTCGCCCCGTCGGTTGGCTATTTCGTAGTCGAAGTCGATGTTGAGAGCCGACCGTTTTTTGAACACTGGAATCGAGTAGCCCAGACCTGCCAGCAGCGTCGTACCGACGGCAAACTGATGCTCGTAGGTGCGTGAGTTGTTAAACTTAGTTTTCTCGGTCATCTGCCCGATGCCGAAACTGCTTTTCAGGCACAGTCCCTGGTTGAACGTTCTGGAAAGCAGGTAGTACTTGGCCCCTACGCCCACGTGGTAATAGTTGAACAGGTAGGTCTCGTTGTTATCACCATTGTTGGGTGTAGCAAAAAAACCTTTGATGCCCGTGCCGACGCCGAGGCCCTTCCAGCGGTTGGGGGCCAGGTAAAACCAAGTCGTCAGGGTGTTGCCCTGATTGCGGCCGTAGCCCCGGCCATCATTGATCGTTTCTTTTTGAGCCAGGGTGCCCGAAAAAAACGTGTTGCCGTAGCCGATGCTGATATTGGCATAGATGGGCAGTTTAGCCGGTGTTGGCTCGGTATCCTGCGCCTGAACGGCAACCGTGGTCAGTAAGGCCGTCAGGCCAGAGACTAAAAAAATAGGGGTCGTTTTCATCCGTGTCGGGTAGTTTGTTTGTGTCTGAACTACCCGACAAAGGTGCAGCCACGTCCCGGTCCCAGGCCTTGACCTGGGTTAAGTACGACAGGAACGATCTTGACCTGAGTTAAGAAAGAAGCGTTTTACCGATTATCAGCGAGTCGTTTCCGAATCCGGGAGAGGCTTTCGGGTTTGATGCCGAGGTAGGAAGCGATGTGGTGCAGGGGAATCCGCTCGATTACTTTTGGGCGGTCGCTGATTAAGTTGAGGTACCGCTCCTCGGGCGAATCGAAGAGCAGCGACGCGGTCCGGCGCTGGGAGCCAATGACCACATTTTCGGCCAGGACGCGTCCGAACCGCTCGAATTTAGGCAGGTCCGTATACAGTTTTTGTAAGTCACGGTGTTGCATGACCAACAACTCAGCATTTTCCAATGCGTCAAAATACTGGATCGATGGCTGACCCGTCAGGAAACTTTGGTACTCGCCAATCCAGGATCCCTCGAAGAAGAACTGACCGTTGAACTCAGTGCCATCCTTGAGGTAATAGTAGCGCAGGCAACCCTGGTTGATAAAGGCGATTTGGGTACACACCTCCCCGGCCCGCAGATAATGTTCGTGTTTGGTCAGTTTGCGGGGCGTCAGCAGGGTCACGAAGTGGATGAACTCTTCGGGGGTAAGGGGCAGTAAACGGTCTAAACTGGCTTTGAGTCGGTCGAACATGGTGTAATCACGTCAGCGGTTAAAGATAGTCATTTAGTGGGGTCGTCTCGACCGGCGGTGTCGATAATACCGCCAGCTTACACCCGGTATAAGTAAACCACGCAACAGCTCCCTCAACAGACGATCAGTAATTTACCAACCCGACCGTCTACCCTTTCTTAACCCAAGTCAAGATCCTTCCCGTCGTACTTAACCCAGGTCAAGGCCTGGGACCGGGACGCGGCTGCACCTTTGTAGCGTTATTCGTGACCAGTTCACCAGCTAAACAAACACGACAATGATACAACCAATTCACCGTCCGCTGCTGGCTACCCTCCTGATTGGTAGCCTGTTTTCGGTGCCCGCAACGGCCCAGAGCTTACTCGACGTCTCGGTGGGAACCTCCCGTCAGGACAACGTATACACCAACATCGCCCTGCGTCGGCAGTTCTCTGGCCGCTTTCGGGCGGGGGTAGAACTGCAAGTGGCGGCTCCCCGGTATCGATTTGTCGGCGGCAAGCTAATTACGGAAGGATACGCCTACACCATCGCCGTACCCCTCCTCTGGAAGATGTACGAACGGGACCGCGTTCGGCTGGACGTATATGGCCGGGCAGGCATTCGGCAGCAGGGGGTACTGGACCCCGATGGCAACGACCGTCGCGACGTTCGCCTGAACTCAACAGCGCTGGTCCTTGATCCAGGCCTACTGGTCAGCATCCGGGCCACTGACAAGCTACAGCTACAAAGTGGTGTAACGCTGCCCGTATTCGTTGAGATAGCCCCCAGTACGTTGCTGGAAAACAACGTAACCACGGTGCTGGCCGGTCTGAGCTACCAGGTATCCGATAGGAAGGTATTTTTTACAAAAGCACTTATGGGACCGGCCGCCGGGAGCGACGGCGATGCGCAAAAGTTCGTCTGGTCGGTCCAGGCCGGTTTCCGCTTCTCGCTCGGCAAGTCCCGCTCAACGGCTTCGCTCATCATGGAGCCTTCTTATTGATTCTCCGTTTTTATTTAACCGCTCAAAACGAAATAAGACCATGAAAAAGATACTGAGCCTAGTTTTCTGCCTACTGGTAACCAGCCTCTACGGGCAGGATCAGGAGACAAAACCAACCAAAGTGGGTTGGTTCGTTACCCCGGAGGTCGGCACCATGTTCCTCCCTACCCACATCGGTAAGACAGTTGGCACGTCGCTGGGCGTGAAAGTCTGGAAAAATAGGCTGAAAATAGGGGCTTTCGTCTACGGACGGAGTGGCCCCATCAACGGCAAGACGTTTTCAACTGCCCTGCCGGAAGGGGTTACCTATCGGGGTCAATCCCGGTTGAATCTTCGCGCCGATCACGCAATGTTCGGCCTGCTGGTAGCCCCAACATTCCGACTGAAGACAATTGAGCTGGATGTTCCAATTATGGTTGGTGGCGTAGGGGCCGGTTTTTACTTAGCGGGTGATGATCGAAAAACACCTGACGGAGCGCGGGTCAGCGAGTGGGAAAACAAACTTTTCAATGGAAAAGACGCTGGGTTTGTTAACGCAGTCGAAATTGGCCTTCGGGCCTACATACCCACTAAAATCCGGGGAGTGCAACTGGGGGCCGGTCTTCACTACACCATGACGCAGCGTTTAGAGACCTACTACGACCCCGCCGGAGACTTTTACAATAACCGGTTGCGGGCCAGTCTATCCGTAAATTTCAGTTCCCGGTAACCTGTCTTGGACTGGAATACTTGAGCAATTTTTCACAAGATTCTAAAGTAGAACACCCCCATTTTTGCCCTGTCTAACGTCCGAATCAATTCTGGTGGTGAAAACGGGGAAGCTTCTTATCTCTTTTGTAGCGGTTTTCACCGCAGTAGCACCTTATCTGGCCGATTGGAATCAGACCCACATTTATAATCCCAACTGGCCGCCCCATGCCAAGTTTCATAATGCGCAAACTATGATTTTCGGGGCTTATCTGGGCTTGCTTTCCTTGTGGGCATTGTGGGGTAGAAACCAAATCTCAGAAGCTGAAAAGCTCAACCAGGGTACGTTATTGGCTGCCTTGTACTGGCTGGCTCAAATGCCCGCCATTCTTTTTCCCGGAACTGCTTTCAATGATCCCAACGGCTTACCGATGCCGACACTCTTCGGTATGCAAACTAACCAGGTGTTGCTGGGTATCTTCGTCATTTTGCCGATCATTGGATGGGGCTATTACCTGGAACGAAAACGAATTCACCAACACCGCATTGTTTAACTGTTAACAACTCAATCCGATGGCCGAATCAACGCCAACCATGGAGACCGGTGCGATAGAGCATCCAAATGTGCAACTAATTCGCGCTTATCAGGCGGCCATGGCGCGGGGGGACTACGAGACAGGAGCTACCGTTTTCGACCCCGACGTCACCTACACCGTACCGGGGAATAATGTGCTGTCGGGCGTGTACAGAGGACCGACGGAAGTCATGGGCTACTTAGGTAAACTCATGGAGCTGACGAAGGGCACCTACAGCATCAGCGAAATGCACTGGTTAGTCAATGAAAAGCAACAGGTGGTACTGTTCATCAAAAACCACGCTGATCTTAATGACCACTCTTTTGCATGGGAAGAAACGATCCTGTTCGAGTTTAAAAACGGCAAAAAGTTTAATATCGAGCATTTCCAGTCCGATCAGATGGGCGTGGACGCGTTTCTGGGAATGTAAAAAAGGGCCATCGCCATACGCCAGTCATTGGTTTTCAACCGGTAAACTAACGCATAAATGGAAACACAGTATTTGGTGGCAACATCGGGCGATCCGACGTTTGAGCAGCTACCTGCCGTTAAGGTCATGCAGGCGTTTATTGACGCTGTTCAGCGGGGCGACACGGCCAAAGCAAAGGGCTTGCTCACGGACGATGTTGTCATGACGATCCATGGAAAAAGCCTGCTCTCGGGCGAACACCGGGGAGCCGACGGGGTGATAAACCTACTCAGCCGACTGAATGAACTGAGTGGTGGAACGCACAACATAGTGGGCACCATGGCATGGATGGTCCACGAAAACCACATTCACACCGTAGTGGCGGAGACGCCCACCCGGAATGGTAAAACGCTGCATTACAATCGGGCGCTGGTTTTTGAGGTGCAAGACGGCAAAATTGCCATGGGCCAGTCCTTTGAGGATGACCAGTATGCGTTCGATGCGTTCTGGTCCTGAGAACGGTGGTAAGCCAGTGCCGAGTCGATAGTTATCAGAACTGCCCCGACATCTGGGAGGTGAAGCGTTTGAAGCACTTGCTAAAATGAGCCTGGTCGAAACCTCAACAATTTGCTTTCCTTCTTTAAGCAACTTTTTAGCTTTACAGATTTTCAACTAGGTTTGGTAGTCATGAATGGTCATTCCCGTTTCTTTACCAAACGACCGTAGGAGATGAAATTTGCTTAGACAGGCTACATCGGCGAGGAGATCCAATGGGGTAGGCTGGGAAAAGTTGTCATCCAAATACGCTTTGACCGTTGTGGTGGCTTTTCGTTCGTTACCCACTGGTCTAATGAGTAGCTTTGAACTGCTCTGGTTGACCAAAACGGCGGCCATCCAAGTCAAAAAGCGGGTCTCTTGTTCAAGCTCGGAGAAATGCTGTTGAAGCGCTGAAAAGAACAAGGCCGTATGCTTCACCAGTTGATTATTAAGAAAATTATTTCTTACCAACAGTTCGTTAAAATCAACCTTAAACGGTTTGCCATCCGTCATCTCTTCAACGGCTTGACCAATCCGTTGGGGGTCGATAAAGGCGAAACAAAACCGGAGCGTTTGCTCACCTACTAGTGCTACTTAAAAGTTAAACGGTCGGGTACAGTTTGTGTAGTTTGATATGGGCATCTTTGGCGGTAAACTGCCAGTTCGCCTTGGCTTGTTTCGTATTTCGTTTCGATTGCCAGGCATTAATCTCAGCAACCAGCACTTCTTTAGTAGCAATGTGCCGATTCAGGCAATCACGTTGCAAAATAGAAAGTTCAATCTCAGCCATGTCCAGCCACGAACCATGCTTAGGTGTGTACACAAATTCCAATCGATCCAAATAGGCTTTGGCTTGTTCGGCCCCAAAGACCTGATAGAAGGCGCTTGGTTTGTGGGCACTCAAATTGTCACCAACTACCGTCATCTTTACGCACTTAGCATAAGCATCATCCAATAAATTGGCAAGTACGCCTACCCAGGTAATGGCCTTGTGATCGTCTTTAACGTCCACAAAACGCTGCCCCGCCAACGGCTCAAAGGCCATGTAAATCTCGCCAACCCCATGTCGGGTATATTCAGAATCTTCCATCCGAGTGCCATCGGATGCCCGATATTGGGTGATCTCGATGAGTTGTTTAGGCGATTCGTCCAAACAAACTACCGGAAACTGCTCAGTGTAAGGTCGTTCATAAACCGCCAATACCTGCTCCATATGACCGCATCGGCGGACCGACACAAAATCAGCATTTTGTTTGGGCGAAATTACCCAACCCTTCACCCGCCACGGCTCAACGGGGCCGCCCGGCGGTTCGTTTTTTTTAAAACGGTTGCCACACTTGTGTGGGAGAGTTTTTCAACCACCTGCAATTCGACTAAGCGATCTGCGATAGTCTGCAATTTCCAGCGGCTTTCACCCGTTGGTGGCTGGCTACAGGCAATGGCAATCAAGTGGGCTTCGACTTCCCCGGTGAGTTTTTTATCCGAGCGTTGTTGTCGTGGCTTGGGACTGAAAACGGCCATGCCCCGTTCACAAAAGTCTTTCCGAATCCTCTCAACACTGCGTGTAGATAGGTGGTAGGCGGCAGCAATATCGGTTTCACTTTGCCGCCCGATGATCTCATCGCTGGCCAATAAGACGTGAGCTTTCTGGACGATTTTGAGAGTTGCTTTGCCTTTCTGAACTTTAGTCATCAGTTGGGTTCGCTCGTCAGGTAGCAGCTTAATTCGATACTTTATCATGGTCAGAGGGCGTTTTCTCAAAAAGCGCTCTGACCTGCCATACTACCTTTTAAGTAGCACTAGTTACGCCGGAACTGGGCAGGGACGTCCTGTTTTTCACACACGAATCAACGTGTGCACTGGCTAATGTCGAGCCGTCTATTATCGAGAACAACGAAATCAGCAAAATTCATAGAAATGGAACGTTCAAAAAAAACAATACTAGTGACCGGCGCGACCGGTCACTAGGGTGGAGCCATAGCCCATCACCTTCTGCAACAAAACAAGTTCACGGTTCGCGCCCTGGTGCGGGCAGGAGAAGAGGGCAAGCCCAACGCGCAGGCACTCAGACAGGCGGGTGCCGAACTGATAGTCGGCGATCTGAATGACCCGCGTTCTCTCAGTCAGGTGTTGCAGGGATGCTACGGCGTTTTTTCGATGCAGGGCATTCAGGACGGCTTGGATGTTGAGATTCGGCAGGGCAAGGCGGTTATCGACCTGGCCAAGGCGGCTGGTATTCGGCATTTCGTGTACAGTTCGGTGGGCAGTGCCGAACGATAAACCGGCATTCCTCACTTCGACAGTAAGTTTCAGGTGGAGCAGTACGTCCGGGACAGCGGCCTCCCCTACACCATCATACGGCCGGTCTTCTTTTTTTTCAATTACGATGCCATGCGGCCCATGATCGAAGGCGGCACGCTTTCCCTTCCACTCAGTCCCGGCACGACGTTGCAGCAGCTTTCCGAAGACGATTACGGGCGGATGGTCGCCGAGGTGTTCGAGCGTCCCGGCGATTTTCTGAACCGGGAGCGGGAATTGGCCAGTGTCGAAATGACCCTGACGGAAACGGCGGCCAGCTTCAGCCGTGTGCTGGGCCGGACCGTCGATTACCAACAAACCTCGTTCGAGACTTTCGAGCAGCAAACCGGGGCGGAGAACCCCATCATGTTTCGCTGGTTCGAGAAGATTGGTTACCAAGCTGATCTGTCGGTGCTGGCCCGCGACTTCCAGCAACTGACCAGCTTGGAGGGGTATCTGCGCGACCACGGCTGGGCAACCGCGCCACCCAAAGCATGACGACCAGCATAAGTCGGCATTGTTCGATTGCTGGCTCAGTAACCAACGGTGTCCGTCAGGGCGTTGGTTACTGAGCCAGCGGTTTTGACGTAACTGTATCGCCCTGAACTAAGTTGACAGATTTGAAACCAGATCAGATCGCTCAGGTTATTGCGTAAACCCTGAACGGCTTCTTCTCGTTAATCGGAACAGGTACGTTGATTAGACGGGTGCCCGTTATAACTCAGGATATGCAACAGGAATGGAGCGAAATACGGGCTTTTCTCGACAACCTGATCGAATTGACCGACGAGATCTGGCAAGCTGTCGTCAGCATCGGGCATCCAACGCACTATGCCAAAAAGCAGCCAATTCTCCAGCCCGGACAGATCTGCGACCAGATGATCTTTATCCACCGGGGCACCATTCGCAGCTATCGCCTGCAGGAGGGCGTCGATACGACGTATTTTCTGTACTTCCCCCGCGAATTTCCTTTTGCCACCGAGTTCACCAGTTTCCGGACCAACCAGCCCACCGAGTTCTACTTGGAATGTGTTGACGACTGTCAGGTTACGGTCTTCTACCGCCGGGACATTGACGCCCTTTACGAGCGACATCATGCCATGGAAAAGCTGGGGCGGCTGATGGCTGAACAAGCGTACCTGATGCTGGATCGGCGCATGAGTCACTTTCAGTTCCACGATCTGCAAACCCGCTACTTATCCCTGTTAGCCGAAGAGCCAGGTTTACTCCAGCGGGTACCCCAGCATCTGATTGCGACGTACTTAGGCGTTACCCCGGAGAGCTTGAGCCGGATCAAGCAAGCCGTGGCCCGGCGGAAAAAATAAGCCCCCTGCGCTTCTTATCCTACATCAATGCACCCCGTTTGGGGCGCTGGTACCTTTGTGCCTGTCAACTAAATAAACTAAACGGATAGGCACTTATGAAAGCAGCCCAACAACGAAGCCTGATGCGGTGGATTCACCTGATCGGCGCAGCCGCCATTGGCCTCTATGTGTATGCCCCCTGGCGGGACGCCTTCTGGTTCACCCTACTGATGCAGGCCATTATCCTGCCCAGCCTGACGCTGACGGGCCTTTGGATGTGGCTGGGCCATACGCTCCGCAAAAAAGCCCCCGGCCGTCTGGCTACCCCGTCTCGCCACGCTAACTAAGGCCTCTTTCAGTTTCCATTCATCTAAACGAACAAAGACCATGTACAACGCAATCATCCGACACAACATCAAAAAGGCCTTTCAATTGGTGAACGATCACCAGTACGATGAAGTAGCCAAAAACCTGTCACCAGCCATCCGGCACCATTTTTCGGGCGACCACGCCTTAGGCGGTACCCGGCATGATCGAACGGCGGTCATGTCCTGGTTTGAACGGGTGGGCCGGTTACTGCCCGATCTAAAACTGACCATTACCCGGGTGATCGTGAAAGGCTGGCCCAACAACACGCTGGTCATTGCGCAGTGGACGGCGGCCGCTTCCTTACCGGATGGGGGAGAGTATCGTAATCAGGGCGTTCATTTCGTCACCCTCAAGTGGGGCAAGATTACCGATATGACGGTGTATGAGGACTCTCAGGCGGTCACGGATGCTTTAGAAAAGCAGTACCGCGCAGGCCTCCAGGAAGCCAAAGCGGACCCCATTGTCAGTTAACCATCCCCTCACGGCGTTACGATGTACGCTCCTATCCGCTTCCAAGTAGATGGATATCATCCGTATCAATTTCTTTCAAACGGGCAACGAAGCTTATTCAGCTCGCCAACCAACGAATAAAATAACTTAATCAAAACACGGTTAACCATGGAAAATGTAAGCAGTAATCAACGAAACTACTTCAACACCAATCAAACCAAGCCGGTTGCATTCCGATTGGCACAACTCCGCAAGCTTCGGGACATCCTGAAGGACAATGAAACCGCTGTTGAGGAGGCACTCTTTGCGGATTTTGGTAAGTCAGCCTTTGAAACAATTCTGGCGGAGCAGTACCCGGTTTATGAGGAATTGCGCAACGCCATCGAACAACTCAGCGGCTGGGCAGCCGTTAAACCAAAGTCTACCCATCAGCTAAGTTTGCCAGGGAAAAGTTATACGATGCCCGAGCCATTGGGGGTAAGCTTGATTATTGGACCCTGGAATTACCCATTTCAGTTAACCATCGCCCCCGTCATTGCTGCGCTGGCCGCTGGCTGTACGGTCGTGCTAAAACCCAGTGAGTTAACCCCCCATACCAGCCGGTTGTTAGCCCAGCTAATCAATTCCAACTTCAATCCCGATTATTTTACGGTGGTTGAAGGGGGTATCCCCGAAACAACTGAACTGCTCACCCAGCAGTTTGACATCATCTTCTTTACCGGCAGTGTTCCCGTTGGAAAAATAGTATACCAGGCGGCCGCTCAGCACCTGACGCCGGTGGTGCTGGAACTGGGCGGTAAAAGCCCCGTTATCGTTACCGCCGACAGTAATCTGGCGATCACCGTCAAACGCATGGTTTGGGCCAAACTTCTCAATTCAGGTCAAACCTGCATTGCGCCTGACTACGTCTATGTGCATAAAAGCATCGAACACGAATTTTTAGAACTCGTCGCCCGAGAAATTAAAGCAGCGGATTACCAGGCCGCCAACGGCAACCTGGTCAGCATAGTCAATCAACGGAATACCGCTCGTATTGCTAACCTGATCAATCCGGAAAAAATCTATTCAGGCGGTTCGTATGACATTCAGGAGCGCTTCATTGAACCGACCGTTCTGTCCGGTATTACCTGGGAGGATAAGGTGATGCAGGAGGAAATATTTGGCCCTCTCTTGCCGGTTATGACGTATGACCGGATTGACGAGGTGATTGCCGCCATCAAGCAGCGCGCTAAGCCGCTGGCACTTTATCTTTTTACGAACGATGAGGCTATCAAGCAGCAGGTACTGAGTGAATTAAGCTTTGGTGGTGGCTGCGTGAATGATGCAGTGGTGCATTCGCTGAACAACGATTTTGCCTTTGGTGGCGTGGGGGAAAGTGGTATCGGTGCTTACCACGGTGAAGCTGGGTTTCGCGCCTTTAGCCATTATAAAAACATTGTCGACAGGGAGTTTACGCCGGATCAGGATCTAAAATATTCGCCCTATACCGCCGAGAAATTAGCGATGCTGAAATCGTTTGTTTGAATGGTCTTTCTAAAAAATGCGAATCGGCCAACTAAGCCTTATTAACGAATCACAACTTAATTAGCTACCTCTATGAATACCAACGTCAAACGCGTCGTAACGCTACTTTTACCGGACTTGCCGTTGGCCTTGTGCTACTCAGCGGCATTACAAAACTAACGCACCTGCCCAGACAATCGAAACGCTTCAGGAAATGGGCGTCGTTCAGTACGTCACCTTGCTGAGCTTCATTCTGCTCTCCTGCTATTTCGCGGGTGCCTTAGCTACCGAACTTTCTCACCACGCACCCTTAGTTGCGTTGCTGCCATTGGTGCTGATATGGATCTCTGCTTTCCTGCGCGACAGCCGCGTCTTCCTACCCAGTATGAATAAACCGTAGCGTTTGACCATGACCGATAAGTTTGTTCAAAAAGCAGCCGCAGCGCTCGCCAATCCAACCCGGTTAGCTGTTCTGCTGGCGTTGAAAAAGCAGTCTGTCTTAACGGCCTTGCAGGTGATGGAACTGGTTGGCCTTTCACAATCGGCCGTTTCGCACCATATTAAGCAATTGGCGGATAGTGGATTGGTGAATCACCTCAAAGAGGGCCGGAACGTTCGGTTGCACTTAGATAAAGACGGAATCAGGCAACTGATGGCCTTTCTGACGACGCTGGTCTAAACGTTAACTCCACTCCAATATCATGGCTAATCAATTCTTTTTAGACGTAAAAGACATCGTTCCCGAAACGCCCGATGCCGTCACGATTCAGTTCTGGCACCCTCCTAATCAGAAACTCGCTTACCAGCCCGGACAGTTTCTGACCTTTCTGCTCAACGTCAATAATCAGACAGTGCGCCGGCCATATGCCCTATCCAGTTCACCCGATGTTGATGGATTGCCAGCCGTCCCCGTTAAGCGGCTACCGGGCGGGCTGGTTTCCACGTATCTATGGGGTCACCTCAAGCCGGGCGACAGGCTGGAAACACTCGGACCGATGGGCACCTTCTTCCCCAGGCTTGATCCCACCAACAACCGAACCGTCGTCCTGATCGGCGCGGGCAGCGGCATCGGCCCCCTGTTTTCCATCGCTAAATCGATGCTGGCCCGCGAGCCTACCAGCCGGGTCTGGTTGATCTACGGCAACCGCAGCCAGGAATCAATTATTTTCAAGACCCACTTAGACAATTTGGAACAGTCGTACGGCAGCGGTCGCTTCCGCACGACCCATTTGCTGAGTCAATCGGTGGCCAACACTGCCGAACTGGTAGGCTATCTGGACGAACGGGCGCTTATCCACCTGCTGGTTGAATTGCCCGCCCCCGAACGGGCCAGGGCTATCTTTTACATCTGTGCGCTCGAAGCGGTAACGCATCAAGCCCGTAGTGTGTTATCCTTATTCTGGATTCCTACTAATCAGGTGTTCACCGAAAGTTATCGCCCACAGCCGAGTCGTTTGTAGCGGTATGGTGGGTAGTCTGGCAAAGAGCGCTGAGAATCAAGTCATTCCTACCGTATAAAATTTGAATAACTGTCGACCTTTATCAGTAAGCCAAACTTTTTAATGGTTTACCTGATTACTTCGCCGACTACACTGACGTTACTAAGCACCAAGTTGCCCTTAATGGATCAGTAGCTGGCTGATGCTTATTCGATTTTGTATACACCCCGTTGCGCCTTACCCGTTAAGGTCTCTTATTTTATCGAAACTCAGGCTGAACATAGCCTGTTCTTACGCCATTACTCAATGACTCTTCTGTTCGATGCAAAAAATAGAAACCCTTGACCTGTTTTATCAGGACAAACTCAATCAGTAGGTGCAGGATTTAAGTCAGGAAGGATAAATTTCAACCTCTTTCCCTTCGACGATTGTGGCATTTTCCCGATTGAGTACCGACGACGAGACTATAACAAGGTAACGTTCGTAACCGGGGACTTCCTGATTCACTATGGCGACAAGACACTCAGCGTAAGCGGACCAACCTTGGCATTCTATAATCCCGGTATTCCCTACACCATCGAGTTTTTGGGTGGCACAACGGGCGGCTATTACTTTATCTTCAAAGAAGCCTATTTCGATGAGTTTTACCGCAGTGGTGTCAAAAGTTTACCCCTGTTGGCGCATGGCCATAAACCCGTTTATAGTCTTGACCTAAGGCAGGAGGTGGTAATTGGCAACTTGTTCGGACGAATGTAGGACGAATTGGCATCCGACTACGCCTACAAACATGACCTGATCCGCAGCTACCTCGTCGAACTCGTACATGTTGCCGCCAAATTTCAATCGGTTCAGACAACCTATCCGCACATGGATGCCAACGTCCGAATTACGTCGGTATTTCGGGAGTTACTGGACCGGCAGTTTCCCATTGAGTCCGCTAACCAGCGGTTCGCGCTACGGTCGGCTCGTGATTATGCCGACCGGCTGGGTGTGCACGTCAATCACTTGAACCGCGCCCTGCGGGCAACCACCGGCAAAACCACCACCGAACACATCTTTGACCGGCCGGTCAGCGAAGCCCAAGTTTTGTTGAAACATAGCCCGTTTTGCCAGCTACACGACGACCGAGACGAAAACGCTGGCAAAATCCACCGTTCCCGCCGGACAGATTCAGTTGGAGCCGAAGTCAGTCGTGACCCTAATTGGCACCTACGAATAACCCCCAACTGGCTTTTTCTGTGAGAAACTCATATTGCCGCACCGAGTCGGGCCGCAGGCACGAAGGCCAAACGTAGCGCTCAAGCCAGTAAAACGCTGGCTGGTATGCCCAGCTCTCTATGAAAAAGTTTAGCCATCTCCAGCGTCAGCGGTTTACGTCGGTTTAGCAAGGCAGACACGTAGCTTTTGCTGCCCAGCTTTCCTACAAAGTCTTTGTTCCTAATTCCTTTCTCTTCCATTTTTAACCGAATGGCTTCAATTGGATCGGGCGCGGGTATGACGTAGTGTTCGTCTTCATACGTCTTTACGAGCAGTAAAGCGACTTGCAACGTTTCACCCTCTGCGCTGTCTGGTCGTAGCTTCTGGTTAAACTGTTCATCCACCCAGGCCATCACATCGTCGTATTCTGCTTCTGTTTTGATGGGTTTTAGTTTCATGGCCTTTGATAATGCACTGTTGTTACGTCGATCCTGTCTCCGATTTCCTACGCCACGTTGCCAATCCGCATCTTCATGGGGTCCCAACTGACTATTTTCTTTTGAAAAAAGCTCATGTTTCCGCACTGGGTCGGGCCGCAGGCGCGAAGGCCAAACGTAGCATCTTCGATGTTCGGTTTTTTATCGCGCACGGAGTTGAAGAAGTTGACGAAGTGCTCATAGCGGTCGCCTTTGTAGTCTTTCGGAACCGTGTACTTGAATTCTTTTGGTCCTTCCATTTCGGGACGCGAGGGGTACATTTTGTTGTATTCCGCGATGAACAGCTCCTTTTGATCTTTGGGGAAGTTGTCGATTGACATCCCCGGTGCTTTGGGAAACTTATTCTTGCGAACCGTGAACGTATCGAAACCAAGCGACAAATCGCCTTCCGTACCCACTAACCGAACCAAGTACGTGCCGCCCCCACCGTCGACGAAGTTGGACCGGGTCGTCAAGTTGAACTCGGGGTGCTCGGCCGTCTTGGGGTAGTCGTAGATGCTCAACTGAATGTCGGGCACGTCGCGACCGTCTTTCCAGTAGCGCGTACCCCCGCTCGAATACACCCGGTTCGGGCCTTTCGAGCCAGTGATGGTGTGCAGCGTGGTGAGCAGGTGGACGTACAGATCGCCCGCAATGCCGGTGCCGTAGTCCTGGTAATTGCGCCACCGGAAAAAGCGGAGGGGGTCCCACGGGCGTTTGGGAGCACCGCCCAGATACGTGTCCCAGTCAACGGTTTGGGGCGATGCATCGGGCGGAATCGAATACTGCCAGGCTCCCTGTGCGCTGTGGCGGTCGTACTGCGCTTCGGCAAACACCAGTTCGCCGATGTCGCCCGCCTTCAGCAGTTCCTTGGCTTTGGCCACGATAATCGACGAGGCAAACTGGCTACCTACCTGGAATACCTTGCCCGTGTCGTTGGCAACTTTAATGAGCGTATGCCCATCCTCCACCTTCTGTACCATTGGCTTCTCGCAGTAGACGTGCTTGCCTTTCCGCATGGCATCAGACGAGATTTTTTCGTGCCAGTGGTCGGTTGTGGCGTTGATGACAACGTCGATGTCAGTGCGTTCCAGCAGTTCGCGATAGTCCTTGGTCACCGTGAGCGCATCGCCCCACAGTTCTTTGGCCCGGCGCAGGCGTCCGTCGTACAAATCACAGGCCGCCACCATCTCGGTGCCCTCAATCATTAATGCCGTTTGCGTATCGCCAATGCCCATGCCACCCGTGCCGATGAGTGCCATGCGGACCTTGCCGTTTGCCGACGTGCTGGCATGACTTTTTATCAGATTGAGGTACTGCGGACTACTTACGCCCGCTGCGTTGGCTTCCACAAGCGCGGTTGGTGCCGCAGCAGCCGCTGCACCGAGGGTTTTCAGAAACGTTCTTCTGGAATTGGCCGGTTGTTGATTGTTGTCGTTCATTATCAATTTGAATTAAGCATTGTCATTCAATTTAAGGCTTTGCGTGGCGCATTTCCAGCCCTACCGACGTACGGGGTTTGAATCCTGTCCATGAACTGTCATTCGCATTTTGGGGCAGATCAAGGTATTTCGCGTAGTCCATGCCCTTCAGGTGAATGCCCAGAAAGGCCGTTACGAAGTGCTGGTTGATATTGTTGATTCGTCGTTCGTTCCAGGCGGGTTCGGCATAGCGCAGGTATTCGTCCAATGGTAAGCCAGGCTTAAGTGACTCCGCCGGGGGCGGGTTCGGCGCTACGTTATGCCGGGCGTTGGCGTAGGTCAGTAAATAACGGTCGGCGTTAACCGCGCCCTCGTAGATTGCCTTCGTTCCTTTTTCGTAACCCGAAATATCGTCCTTACTACCCGCGACAAACAAGATGGGCCGGGTTAGTCCCGCGAGCCCGTCGGCATCCCAAACGCCACGCTCCATACCCCAGGGGGCAAACGCCACTACGACTTTGATGCGCGGGTCCTGCGAAGCCTTGTATTCCGGCGCGGCAGTCATTCGGGTTTCAAGGGCGGTGCTGCCACCAGCCAGTTGCCCAAAGAATTTAGCTACCTGCGCACTGTATCCTGCGCCAACGGCGTTGAGTGCGCCATACCCACCCATCGAATAACCAATTAGACCAGTATTGCCCGCATCGAGCAACCCCGCCAAAAACGTTTTACTCGTCTTCTCCCCTAACCGGGCCATTTCGTTTAGGACGAACAGGTCATCGAGTGAGCGGTTGAGCAGCGTACTGGCAAATCCACCCGCGTCGCGAAAGGTCGATTCAGCATGGTCGATAGCCACCACTACGTAGCCCTTCGACGCTAAGTTTTCGGTGAGGTAAGTAAGCAGCAGCCGCGAGCCTAAGTAGCCGTGCGACACGATTACCAGAGGATACGCGCCCGTGCCGGGATTGGGTTGGGCATCGCGCAGGGCACGTCCGGCAAAGGTGAACGGAATCAGTGGGCGTTTGGGATCGTTGGAACTACCCATCACCTGCTCATACGTCACCCGTTCAGCTTTGCCAGCCGGAATATGAGCCGGATACCAGACTTCCACCGTCAGGGGGCGCGAGTAACGGGGCGTTTGCCCGTCTTTCGCACGAAGCACATCCAACTGATCGGGATGGGTCAGCGTCAGGGTACGAACGCCAACCGTATATATCCCCCGTGCGGCCAGTTCCGGTGCGTCGGGCAGCAGGTCGCCAAATACAAACGCATTTTTATCGTCCTGCGCGTGCACGACGGGGGGTAACAGCAACAAGCCAGTCAGCAGAACGAAAAAAAACAGGCAATGAAAGCGCATAGTGTAAAGATAGCGGGTTAGCCGATCAGAATGGCCTTTTTCACTTATCCATCCGTAGCGCTGTGAATAGGTAATTAAAAGTCAGTATTTGCCTGTTTCAGATCCAGTTTACTGATCCAGATATTCCGATACAGCACATCGTGGCCTTCTGCCTGTAGTTTTATACCGCCGGGCGTATCGGTGACGCCTTTACCCCCATCGTTGCCGCCGTCGATGCCTGAATTCGGCCCGCCCCAAACCTGGTTGATGCGTTGGTTGGTATGCGCTTTCTTACCGTTCAGATACACCGTCGCCATGGCTGGTTCGGTGCGTTTGCCGTCCTGAAACCGGGCCGCCCGAAACTGAATATCGTACGCGTTCCACTTACCAATACCGGTGTAAAGTTTATACGGCGACGGACTTTCGTTAATAATTGCACCCAAACCGTGCGAGGTCGTATCACCGTCGACGATCTGAACTTCGTAGCGATTCTGCAGGTACACGCCACTGTTACCACCCGGCTTGCTGATAAAGAACTCGACATGCAGCCGGAAATCGCGAAACGTTTCCTTGGTCACAATGTCGGCGGCTCCGTACTTGCCCCCCGCTGCGGCCGGGTCGTTGGTGTTCATGACGGTGCCGGGGCCAGCCGGGTCTTTCTCGATTGCCCACTTGATAGGCATTGTCGCAGCCAGCCGGGGGCCTTCCCAGTAAATCCACTTTTCGTCGAGCATTTTGCGCGAACCGTCGAAGAGGACTTCCGCCCCTCTGGGCACTTTGGCACCTACGCCAACCGGTTCTTTGGCGGTCAGGGCCACGCCCGCGCTAACGGCCACGAACAGCATGGCCCAGCGTACATAGACCTGCTTAGAGATGAATTGCTTCATAATCGTGATTTTTTGCCTTGTTTAATGAATGAAAATAGGCCTTGTCATAAGAACGTTCATTGTCTCATCTACCCACTACTCACTACGGGCGCGTTCTCGGACAACTCATTATGACGACCGGCTTTTTCGACTGAATCATATCAACCCGCTTGTCTGTATCGTTGTAAGGGGGATTTTTGTGCTTTTATTCAACGACGACCTGATGCACCTTCTTGTTCGCTTTACACTACTATTCAGCTTCATCGGCCTGTTTGCCGCCTGCCAACGTCCCACTGCTTACTTCCAGCGCACACCGCACACACCCGCTGCCCGGCTACCCCTCGACCAGCCGATGCTTGCCGCCGAAACCCAGTCCGATTCTGTCAATAGCGAACCCTATTCGGTTAACGCCCCCGTTGAAACAAATGAGCCAGTCGTTGCCAGCCGGAGCATCCTGCCTATCACTGCCGACCCAAACAAAGCCCGCGTCGAACGGCGGATGCACCGGATTCAGTCAATGCTAACTCCGCCAACCGGGACGGTCGATAAGCAGCCACGCCCCAAGCCAAAATCCAAACAGAATCTGCGGCTCGGCAACCGCATCCGCTCGGAGCTGGGCATTCCATTGCGCAAAGAACTTAACTGGTGGCAAAAGATTAGCTGGAAGCTGAAAGCATCGGTAATTGTGATATTGGTAGCGGTCGTATTTGCCATAACGAACGTCACTATTCTGGCCATCATCTTCGGCATCCTCGGCGCGTTTCTGCTGATTACGGGCCTGAAAAAATCAATGAAAGTACGCCGACCGTGGTTTTAAGATCAAATGAATAATGATTGTGAAAGGGTCGCTACTCATTCTACATTAACCATTATTCATTTGGTAAATCACTTGATGAATCGAATCGTGAGCGGGTACTTATAATACTCACCGCTATTGGCCTTAATGGCAGCAATGACGGTAAAGATGAGCCATACCGCGCCAACGATCCAGATTAGCACCAGACCAATCAGCAGTAAGAACAGCAGGAATGAAACCGCAGCGGCAATGGCCATCGTAATTTGAAAATTGACAGCTTCCTTGCCGTGATAATCGACAAATGCTGATTTGTCCTTCTGAACTTGCCAGATGATAAGCGGAGCCACAATGGCCCCAATCAATACGAACGAGCCGGGCAACGCGCTCAGGTGCGTGAGCATTGCCCACATCCGCTCGTCGGGATGACTCAGGGGCATTCCGGTAGATGAAAACGGCGGGGTTGGGGGTTGATTTTCCATGAGAGTGGGGAGTTTACGTTTGGTATGAAGCAACGTATTATAGTTGAGTGTCAATCGGCACCAATCGGAATTCCTCAATGGGTCGGCTGACTTCGTATAAAACGTCCGGGTCGAATGAGAGCGGACTGCTTTGCTTCTCTGCTGCATTATCGTTAAAGGTCAAATGCTCAACAGTAACGTTGACCCAATGCAGCGTTTTTCCGTCCGCTACTGAAGCGTATTTGAACGTATCGTAATCAAATGGAGCGGCTTCCGGCTCATCGGGCTGAACATCCCACTGTTGAAATAACTGCTCAAAGTCAATCACTCGAATTTCGCCTGTTGTCCAGCGAACCGTTATCTTGAACGGCTCGACCTTGATGATTTCTGTGATGTGTGGTAATTTATTCATGCTCGTTTTTGTGAACGGACAAACTCATTTAGTAATAACTCCTGTTTACCCTCAGCCCAAGCTACTACTCGCTTGAGTTGTTTCCCCGGCAGTTCACCACGAAGCACTTCTAACGTCCGAATGTCAATCAACGCTTCATATTCGGCGTAAATCGCATGAACGTGTGGCGTCCGCAACGGCGTACCGTCTGTGATCGCGTGGATAGTGGATATAGGTACAGTTTTATACTGTCGATTGTTGTGATGAGCATAAAGTTACGCTAATTCAATCACGCAATCGTCCTGCTCGACGGTAGTGCTTTCTTTCAGTATCACCTTCGATACGGTGCCTTCTTTGAGGGCGGCCACGATGCTTTCCATTTTCATGGCTTCAATTACGAATAGGGGCTGATTTTTCTTTACCACGTCGCCTTCCTTGACCAGGATGCGCGTCAAACGGCCCTGCAACGGTGCGCCTACGTCACCATCTTTGCTGGCTTTGGCGTTCATCTGCTTCTCCACTTTCGAGGCCCGGTCGCGCAT
The DNA here is from genome assembly GCF_054779955.1 of Spirosoma arcticum. Classification (NCBI taxonomy): domain Bacteria; kingdom Pseudomonadati; phylum Bacteroidota; class Cytophagia; order Cytophagales; family Cytophagaceae; genus Spirosoma; species Spirosoma arcticum. Next base: position 346,290 of record NZ_BAAGXG010000004.1, on the reverse strand, counting down.
TTGCACCTGCCGACTCTGACCGTTCAGCTCAAACGTAATTGTCCGCATCCCGAACTCGTCTGGCTCCGACTTGAACAGCAGCCGCACGAGGATGTTCTTGCCTTCTTCAATGTTAATCAGAATCTCCTCATTCTCCTGCAAGCCGTAGAAAAACGCGGGTGTCGGAATCATGCTCACATCGCCGTACTGCTCAATGGCTTTGTAGTACTCATCATACACCTTCGGGTACATTTGGTACGACAGATAATCCACGAAACCATCGTTGAGCGGGTACTTTTCTTTGAACGTATTGAAATCAGCGTCAAAGTCGATTGGTTTCAGGTGCTCGTTGGGTCGGCCGGTGATGGGCTGTTCACCCTTCAACACCACCTGCTGCATGGCTTCGGGAAAGCCCCCGACGGGTTGGCCAAGTTCGCCCTTAAAAAAGCCTTTCACCGATTCCGGGAACGACAGCGACTCTCCTTTTGCCAGCACATCATCGGCGGTGAGATTATTGGCGGTCATGAAAATAGCCATGTCGCCCACGACTTTCGATGATGGCGTTACTTTCACAATGTCGCCGAAGAGTTGGTTGGCGACGACGTAGTTTTTCTTGAGCGTCTCAAACTTATCACCTAAGCCTGTCGCGATGGCCTGCGGTTTGAGGTTAGAATACTGCCCGCCCGGAATCTCATTTTCGTAGACCTCCGCGCTGCCCGCCTTCATGCCCGATTCAAACGGGTAATAATATTCCCGCACGTCTTCCCAGTAGTTGGAATAGGCATTCAGCGACGGCAGATTAATTGGACATTCGCGCTCGTGCCCCTGCATCATAGCCACCACCGAGTTGAAATTCGGCTGCGAGGTCAACCCCGACAATGCACCGAGCGCACAGTCCACAATGTCGACACCCGCGTCAATTGCTTTCAGGTAGGTAGCGGCCTGAATGCCCGGCGTATCGTGGGTGTGCAGGTGAATCGGAATGCTCACCGCTTTTTTCAACTCCGACACCAGCACTTCAGCCGCCAGGGGTTTCAGTAGTCCCGCCATGTCTTTGATACACAGCAGGTGTACGCCTTCATCTTCAAGTTGGCGGGCTAAGTCGAGATAATAGCTTAGATTGTATTTCTCATGCTTTTTCGGATCGAGCATATCACCCGTGTAGCAAATGGCTCCTTCACACAGCGCGTCGGTGCGTTCGCGGACGGCCCGGATGCTCACTTTCATGGCGTTGATCCAGTTCAGCGAATCGAAAATGCGGAATACGTCGATGCCGGACTGATACGACTGCTCCACGAACTTTTCGATCAAATTGTCGGGATACGCCGAGTAACCGACCGCGTTGGAGCCGCGAAACAGCATTTGCAGCAGCATGTTGGGCATGGCTTCACGCAGGGCCGCTAAGCGTTTCCACGGACTTTCGTACAGGAACCGCATGGATACGTCGAAGGTGGCCCCGCCCCACACTTCCATCGAAAACAGGTCGGGGTGATTTTTGGAAAACCCCTCGGCCACCTTCTGCAAATCCTGCGTCCGAACGCGCGTCGCCAGTAGCGACTGATGCCCGTCGCGGAAGGTTGTGTCGGTATACAGGACGCTCTTCTGGTCACGCACCCATTGCACAAATCCCTCGCGACCGAGTTCCTTCAGCCGGTCGCGGTTACCGGCCGGGTACGCGCCGTACACATCGAAGGGTGGAATGATGGGCGTGCGAAATACCCGACCATCGTGCTTCTTCTTTACTTCGGGATTGCCGTTCACAATCACGTCGGCGAGGTAGTTGAGCGCTCGTGTAGACCGGTCCTGCGGCTTGCGGAAGTTGAACAGTTCTGGGTGCGTTTCAATGAACGACACCCGCGCTTCGCCCCGCTGGAAAATGGGGTGGCTGATAACGTTGAGCAGGAACCCAATGTTGGTTTTGACGCCCCGGATGCGGAACTCCAGCAGGGCACGCGTCAGGCGCTGGGTAGCTCCTTTAAGCGTACGGCCCCGCGCTGACACCTTCACAATCATGGAGTCGAAATACGGCGAGATTTTGACGCCCGCGTAGCTGCTCCCCTCGTCTAAGCGAATGCCGAACCCAGCCGCATTCCGGTAGGCAATGATGGTCCCGAAATCGGGTTTGAAGCCGTTGGCGGGGTCTTCGGTGGTGATGCGGCACTGAATGGCAAAGCCGTTGAGCGGTATCTCGTCCTGGTGATTGATGTAGATACCGTTGTCGGACAGTTTATAGCCCATCGCAATCAGAATCTGCGTCCGAACGATGTCGATGCCCGTAATTTCTTCCGTAATCGTGTGCTCAACCTGAATCCGGGGATTCACCTCAATGAAGTAGATGTTCTCCTGCTTATCGACCAGAAACTCGACCGTACCCGCGTTGGAGTAGTTAACCGCCCGGCCCAGTTGCAGCGCGTATTCGTAAAGCTTGTGCTTGGTTTCCTGCTTCAGCCCAAACGACGGGGCCACCTCGACCACCTTCTGAAACCGCCGTTGCACCGAGCAGTCGCGCTCATACAGGTGAACGATGCTGCCGTGCTGATCGCCCAGTAGCTGCACCTCAATGTGCTTGGGGTCTTCAATGAATTTCTCTAAGAAAATGGTGTCGTCGCCGAACGCATTTTTCGCTTCGTTCTTAGCCTCGTTGAACGACTTCTCGAAATCATCGGCGTTCCGAACCACGCGCATTCCGCGCCCACCGCCCCCGGCCGCAGCCTTTACCATCACCGGAAAGCCAATGCGTTCAGCTTCGCTTTGCGCCCGTGCGGCTGTCATGTTCTCTTCCAGCGAGTCGGGAATGAGCGGTACTCCGGCTTTTTGAGCGAGGTTTTTAGCCCGCACCTTATCGCCGAGCGCGTCCATTGCTTCCGGCGACGGCCCCACGAAAATGATGTTTTCGTCGCGGCATCGCCGGGCGAGCGTCACGTTTTCCGACAAAAATCCGTAGCCGGGATGTATCGCGTCGATCTTGTGGCGTTTGGCCAGTAGGATAATGCCTTCAATGTCGAGATAGGGCTTGAGCGGGTCCTCGTCGCGCCCGATCTGGTAGCCTTCATCAGCTTTGTAGCGGTGGAGCGAATAGCGGTCCTCGTAGGTGTAAACGGCGACAGTGGTGATGCCCAGTTCGGTGGCAGCCCGCATGATGCGGATGGCGATTTCGCCCCGGTTAGCCACGAGCAGGCGGTTGATGGGGCGGATGTAGTCTTTCATAAGTTCGGGCAAAATCGGCTTCAGGCTGTAGCATTGTTAAACGACAAGGCAAGATTGTTGAAAATTCCGAAAAACGGGCAATCACCGGTAGAAACGATTGGAACAGAAGGAATTTTGTCTGGATATTGCCATCTAATGACCGTAACTATGAATTTTGACCAACGGGTCGGTTCAGTTAGCCCATAGCGAAGAGAATTGTGTAGGATGTTTTTCGTAAATTTCCTCGGAAAATTAACTTTAGTTAGGATGCAACTGACCGCTGTTTATTTAAAAGTGCCGGAAGGCTACGTTGGCTTTGTCGAAGAACTGCCCGGAGCTAATACACAAGGAGATACACTGGAAGAAGCCCGAACCAATTTACAGGAAGCTGTTCAGTTAGTTTTGGAAGCCAATCGGCTATTAGCTGAAGAAACAATCATTGGACAGGACGTCATTCGGGAGATGATGCCGCTTGCCACCTGATGAAGCGGCTCGATCTTATCCGGCATTTAGAGAAACAGGGTTGTGAATTACTTCGTGAAGGGGGCAGTCACACGATGTACGTAAACCGGGCCACGCAACGGTCATCGGCAGTACCGTGTCACTGGGAAGTAAACGATTTCTTGGCTCGCAAAATCTGCCGCGATTTGCAGATTATTGAGCCATAGCGATTAGATAACTACCCGCGCCTGACAAAAGAAGCGTTGCAGGCAGTGTTTGCTTACGTCCACGCTACAATGAAGGACAATCTGCTCTTGTTTCCAACGACCAACCTTCGCCAGGCTTCATGAAGTTTCTGGCCGACGAGAACTTTCCAATCATAGCCCATGAAAACTCTCCCCTTTACTCTAATCACCGCCAGCCTGGTAATCAGGCTGGCCTTTTCGGCTTCGGCCCAGAACACCACAAATGACCGAATGCGCATTGCCGCTGAGATGGAGAAGTCGATTCGTACCGAGATGCTCAACAAGTGGTATCCGCAGGCCGTTGACAAGGAGTTCGGCGGTTTTCTGAGCACATTCAGTCATGATTTCAAACCGACGGGACCACAGGATAAGATGATTGTGACGCAGGCCCGCCACACCTGGACAACGGCCAAAGCCGCCGAGCGATACCCCACCGTTACGTACTACAAAGAGAACGCCCGACACGGGTTTCAATTCCTACGCGATGTGATGTGGGATAAGCAGTACGGCGGTTTTTATAACTTAGTCGACCGGCAGGGCAAGGTGAAAGGCGAACCCAACAAAGAAGCCTACGGAAACGCCTTTGGGCTTTATGCGCTGAGTGCTTATTACCACATGTCGCACGACACAGCCGCGCTGAATCTGGCCAAAAAATCATTCGCCTGGCTGGAGCAGCATAGCCACGATTCGATCCATAAGGGTTACTTCCAGCACCTGCGCCGGGATGGTACGCCCATTCAACGCGATGCATCCGTAGCCTCTACTGCCAACACTGGCTATAAAGACCAGAACAGTTCCATTCACCTGCTGGAAGCCCTAACCGAACTGTACGGCGTATGGCCCGACAAACTGGTACGCGAGCGATTAGACGAAATGCTCCGGCTGGTGCGCGACGTGATTACGACGCCCAAAGGCAATCTGGTCCTGTTTTTTAAGCCCGACTGGACCCCGGTTTCGTTTCGGGACTCGTCGGAAGCCAGTGTGCTAAAGCACCGGAATCTGGACCATGTTTCGTTCGGCCACGATGTTGAAACGGCTTACCTGATGCTGGAAGCCTCGCTGGCGCTGGGCCTGAAAAACGACACAAAAACGCTACAGGTGGGCAAACGAATGGTGGATCATGCCTTAGCCAACGGCTGGAACAAAAAAGTAGGGGGTTTCTACGACCAGGGCTACTATTTTAAAGATAAACCGGGCATGACCATCATCAATGAAAGCAAGAACTGGTGGTCGCAGGCCGAAGGGCTGAACACGCTCCTGCTCATGGCCGATAAATACCCCGACGATCCAATGCGCTATTTCGACCAGTACAAGCTGCTTTGGCAGTACTGCCAGACGTATCTGATTGATCATCAGTATGGCGAATGGTACGAAGAAGGGCTGGACAAGGACCCCGAACGCAAAACGGCCTTGAAGGGTCATATCTGGAAAGCGGCTTACCATACCTACCGGGCCTTGTCAACCTGCGTCGACGAATCAACCAATAAACACGCCGATCACGCGACTCATAAGTAACGGCAGCGTATGCCTGGACGTCGAAGCCTACAGCACCGCCGACAAGAAATACAATGGCATGGAACGGGCGAACAAGAATCGGTAAGGGATTAATCGAATAGCCATACAGACCGCTAACTCGATTGAGTCGGCAGACCGTATGGTTTAAATGAATGAGTCAGGGGGCCGAAGTATCCCCAACTAACTCGTGATGGTTTCAGTACGCCCGACCGTCGTAGCCACCGTCGGCGTCGTAATTGTGGCAATGTAGCGCCACTCGGACTGGACCCGGCTGTTGCTGAAATTAACCAGCGTGTACCCTCGTCGGGACGCGTCTAAGTAATTTAGATCGTCGATCAGCAGGGCCAGCGCCTGTTCAAAACCGCTCAGAGCGGCTGGATTCAGACCCAAGTAAGCTTCGAAGCCCGGCGACGTTACCGAAGGCGTAGCAATTTCCCGACCCACCCGTGAGCCGTTAGCCGCCGTCAGGTCCGAATACCAGCCGTTGTGTGTGTCACCAGACAGGGCAACCAATTTCTTACCTCCTGCCAGCGCGTACACCGTTTCCCGCTCCACCGGGTAGCCATCCCAGGCGTCTAAATTATACGGCAGAACCGTACGGATGCGAGCCAGTTCCTGAGCCGTTAACGTAGGATCACTCGCTAAGGATCGGGCCTTGATCTGCGTTAAAGTCTGAAGGAGCGTCTGGAAAGCAGTGAACGTAGCCGGACTAACGGAACCGCGGGCATCGACCTCGCCGACAATCTGCGAAATAGACACCAACAGCTCTGCAGGAACGTACATCTTGCCCATCAGCACCTGCTGGCCCAGCACCTGCCACGTGGCTTTACCGGCGCTCAGGACTCCGCCCAACCAATTCCGTTGCTCGCTGCCCAGGATGGTTCGGGCGGGATCTAACCAGGCCCGCTGAAAAGCCGCAGCGTCTAACTGGCCGGTGCTGTTAAAATAAGTGGCGTAACTGAGTTGCTTGTCCCGCCCGATGATTCGGGTATCGAGCATGTGCAGGTTCAGGATGTTGCCGAAAGCGAAGGTGCGGTAGATTTTGGTATCGTCCGGCGTCCGTACGCCGATGTACTCGTGGTAGGCTTTCAGCGCATTGGCCTTCCGGACGTTGAAATCGCCTTCGCCGGGATTATGATTCTGCGCCCCGTCCTTGTAAGCATCGTTAGTTAGCTCGTGGTCGTCCCAGACACAGATAAACGGCTTTTTCTGGTGCGCCAACTGAAGTTGCGGATCGCTCCGGTACTGTTTGTGACGGGTCCGGTAATCGGCCAGATCAATGATCTCTTTAGCGGGCGAATGGGCACGGCCCAGCGCGTCCGTTGTCGGATTCGTGCCGTACTGCCCCGGCGCGTATTCGTAGATGTAATCGCCTAAGTGCACGATAACGTCGGCTTCGGAATTGGCCATGGCCCCGTACACATTGAACAAACCGTAAGGATAGTTTGAGCAGGAGCAAACGGCCAGCTTTACCTCATTCAGCTCATCGCCTTTAGGCAAAGTTTTGGTTTCGCCAATGGGCGATGTAATGGCCGTGTTGGTGATGGTGAATTTGTAGTAATACTTCATGTTCGACGTCAGACCGCTGATGTCGACGCTGACCGTGAAATCGTCGTTGACGGAAGCATCAATCATCTCGGTTTTGACGACCGAGTTGAACGCGCCGTCCGTGGCGATCTGGTACGTCAGCGTAACCGTAGGCGTTCCGGTGGCTGGCGTTACGCGCGTCCAGAGAATGATCTGATTATCGGTTGGGTCAAAACTGGCAACCCCGTAGTCGAAGCCACCCCGCTGGTTAGGGTTATTCGGATCGGGACCTTGGTGATCGGAGCAGCTTCCCACCAATACGGTCGATAAGACCAGTCCACCGACGCCTAAAGCGGATTTTTCGAGGAATTCTCTTCGCTTGATTGTATTCTTGTTTGCCATTGATCGGAGCCTTGGTTCAGGATACATTTCCCTTCGCAAAGCTACGGTTGGCGTATGTCCGCAACGTCACGGCAACTTTACTGCTACGTTAATCAATTACCCATGAACAACACGAAATTTTAACGGTAAAAACGACTGAATTCCTGGTCCGGCTTACGTCGAAACCCACAGCACAGCCGACAAGATTTACAACGGCATGGAGCGGTTCAACAAGAATCGGCAAATTCAATCAGTCCTTACAAAGCCCTCATCAAAATCGCCAGTGATTGTTCTTTCCGCTCAACTGATTGCCCGGTTCCATGCGTTGCGGGCGTTGAAAGATGAGTTGCGGATTAAGGGGTTGATTGGGTAATCGGTAACGTGTTCTACTCCGCTAAAATCGCGTATAACTCCCGATTGACGAAGTAATGATTACCGCCTACTATTTTACGCTCCAGTATCTCCAGTTCGACCAGTTTATTCAAATAGTCACGAGCCGTATTTTCGGAGAAAGTTCGGTCTTCGGTGAGATGCCGAATCCGGGTGACAGGTTGCGTAAATATCTTCTGCGTAAGTTGATCGGGCCGACGGATACTTTTGTGTTTAGCAATCAGGTCCAGCATAGCATCCCGAGCCGCTATGATACGATTGATTTTCTCATACGTCAGGTTTGCCGTTTGTTCCACAGCTTTGAGCATGTATAGCAACCAGGTTTGCCAGTCCCCTCGTTGCGAAACACCCGCCAATGCGCTATAATAGTCTTCTTTGTGGTCTACAATGTAGCGGCTCAGGTATAGAATAGGGTAATCCAATAACCCTTTGTGAGTCAAATAATGGATGCTGAAGACCCGCCCGATACGACCATTACCATCGCGAAACGGGTGAATTGCCTCAAACTGGAAATGGGCAATAGCCATCTTTAGCAGCGGATCAATCCGATAGGTCTGATCATCGTTCAGGAAGTCTGCTAAATTGTTCAGTTTAGCTTCCAGAATTCCCTCCCCACGCGGGGGCGTATACACCGGCTTACCGGCGTTCGGTCCACTGCCCCCCTGCCGAACATATACCTGTGAGAAAACGGGTCGGAATCCCTCATCCGACTGCTTGATCTCCCGAGACGTCTGAATGAAATAAGCTAACGTAAAGTTGTTCTGCTCCTGCAAGTGATGATAGCCTTTCCACAAAGCCTCCCGGTAGCGTAGTATTTCTTTAGTAGGTTCAGAAACTTGTTCCGGCGTGCTTTCGCTGAACGCCCGATACAACTCGTCATCCGTCGTGAATATGTTTTCAATGGCACTGGAATCTTTCGCTTCCTGCAAACTAATGGAATTGATTAGCAGCCCCTGATTGGGAATAGCCACACTACGTCCCTGCAAGCGGCCTAATGCCTCTTTTGCATACCCGAGCTGTTCAAAAACAGCAATCGTACGATACAAATCGGGGTGAATGGGTAGGTCCGGCAATGCATTCCAAGGTACGTTTCTATCCCGATTTATTTGGTAAAGCAGTCCATCAGCCATTAAAATTGACCTTTTTTAAGGTTAGCTGCACAAATGTACCTTAAAAGTAAGGTTGCGAATGGTAGCTAACCTTAAAAGAGAGAATTTTTAAGGTTAGTCTGTAACGACTTTCAAACTGTAGATGAATTTTTTTTCGTCAGGATCACAGCGGATTTCTGCGCCAGCAAAGCGGGCCTTATATCGTCGTCTTCATCCATACCCCAGATGTGAGCATGAGCCAGGTTATCAAAGCCATGTTCGGCTACTGTGCAGGGTTCATGAAACGTGGATAGTCCAATGGCGATTACATCAACATTGGATAGGGAAGCCAGTGCAAATTTGGTTAGGTCACGCACCGATTGCTCTGGCGTGGTCAGGCTGGCCACATCAACGGATAGTTTACCCTGATCTTTTGGGCGCATTTTGAAGTTCCGGGAGGTTGGTCGGCCATCGGGGTCAACATACTTATGCCAGGGAGTGCGGTATATGCTTCGGTAAAGTTGTTCGTCGTCTGCTACGGGGCTTTTATTCATCAATCATTACATTATTGGTTCAGCCACTGCAACGTCTCCCGTAACGACTCTGGTGTCAATGGTCCTTGTCGAGGTATCTCATCAGGGCTGATACAAACAAATTTGTTTCGCCCGCCCGGATACGCCAGAAGCTCGGCCGACTTATCGCCATTGCGGAGATTAATCATGACTTCGCCAACCGGCCCCGGCGACGTGTGATAAATGGGGTGACCTGTCACGGTCAGTAAAAGAGCAATATCAAGCGCTGACAGCACTGTTTGATGCGTAGGCGCAATGGCTCTGTCCTCATCCTAACCATCGGTGAGATGCTGGTACGAAACGATGGCGGTCAAATGCTGTCGATTCAATGAGGACACGCCAAAATCGTTACCAGACTGAACCGGGTTCGTTTGTTGCGTCAGTATATCCTGCGCGAAGTCGAGAGTGTCAAACATAAGTGAATTGAATTTCACGTATCATGCTCATTGCCGTACTGTTTCAGGCTGAATTTGCCAGTTTATAGGGCGTTTTCAAAGTTAGACACTTGTTAGTTGCTGTTGTATCTTGTCGGTCATAAGCGATCATCTACTTTTTATGAGCAGTCAATCCTCCGTTCTAACCTACTTACAAAACGTTAAAAAGGCCAACACCGAAGAAGCTAAGAAACAGCATTTCTATCTTTTACTCACCGAGTTGTTCGCAGGCGATGTTAACGCGCTAACTATTGTTAAACAGATGGCTGCCGGTGCCGAAAAAACCGTGTTTAATATTCCTAAAGCTGGCCGCACTAAAACCGGACGGGCAGACACGCAATACCGGCAGGTGATAATTGAGTTCGAAAACGATATTAAAAACACCGCCAAACGTGAACACGCGGAATATCAGCTTAAAGAATATTTTGCCGGTAATTATAACACCAATGCTCAGTTTGACTTTTACCTGATTGCTACCGACTGTATCCGCTGGAATATCTACGGCCCGAAGCCTGAAAGCTACCTGAATAAATCGAAGATTGCGCCCGACGATGTTCAGCTAAAAGTGGTGGATAGCTTTGTGCTGACCGAAACTAACGTGGGTGACTTTTTTGGTTTTATTGATCGCTACCTCTTTCGGTCAAGCAAGCAGATACCAACGCTCGATACCATACAGATTGATTTTGGCGACAGTTCGGCGCTCTTCATGGAGGTTTTTGCGGGTATGAAACTCCTGTATGACGACATCAGCGGGGAGCCTGAAATTCAAACAGCGTATCGGGAGTGGACTCGTTTCATGAGCGTGGCATACGGCAGTTTCAACGCATCGGGCGAGGTGTTCCTGGTGCATACGTACCTGAGTGTATTTGCCAAACTCATTGCTTATGAGGTGCTCAGTCGGGATGCGTACATTGATGCCACCGAAATGCGGGCCGTGTTGAACGGCACCATTTTTCAGCGGTATAACGTCGAAAACTTTGTCGAAAACGATTTCTATCAGTGGGTTACGGTAGACAACTATTTCTACCGGCTTAAACGGTATTTCAGTAAAATCGCCGATACTATTTCGGAATATGATTTTACCAATGTCCAGTCCGATATCCTGAAAGGAGTTTATCAGCACCTGATCGACCTCGAAACCCGCCATGCCCTCGGCGAGTATTACACGCCCGACTGGTTATGTGAGAAAGTAGTGGACCATTTCGACTTTGCCCGCGATGCTCAGATTCTGGACCCGTCCTGCGGTTCCGGCTCGTTTCTAATTGCCAGCGTGAACCGGCTCCGTAAACTACACCCCGACCTATCGCCCGAAGCCATTGCCGGACAGGTCGCGGGCATTGATATTCACCCGTTGTCGGTGCAGGTAGCCAAGACAACCCTGCTACTGGCCCTGGGCGAATCGCTGCGGGATGCCCGTCGGCCTGTTTCGTTGCGGGTTTATCTGGCTAATAGTCTCATCACGCCCCAATTGGGTGCTATCAATTTATTCGATGAAGAGTTTGGCATAACCATCGACGAGAAGCGCTACTACCTGCCAACCGGTGCGTTCGATGACCCAACCTTATTCGATCATGCCGTTTCGGTAGCCGATGGATTAGCCAACGACACCGCCGGTGGCTCGGCAGCCCCGGCAATGGCCCTGACCAACGCCGTCCGAAGTAGCTACCCTAAAACGTCCGATGGATTGTTGAGTAAGTTCTACGACATTTATCTGGCCCTAAAACGGGCAAAAGAAATGGGTCGCGACAGCATCTGGAAGTTCATCCTGCAAAACAGCTATAAGCCCTTTTTCCTCCGAAAGCGGTTTGACTACGTGGTTGGCAATCCGCCCTGGTTTACCTACAACAGTATCAAAAATGCTGATTATCAGCAATCACTACGGGTGCTGGCTACTCGCTATGACCTGATTCCAGCACAAAAGGCCCTGATGCCTCAGCTCGAAATCGCAGCTATTTTTATGAGCCACGTGAGCAGCTATCTGTTGCGCGAAAAGGGGAAAATGGCTTTTGTGCTGCCCCGTAGTTTTTTGAGTGCTACCCAGCACGAGAATACCCGGTCTGGCTCGGCCAAAGGCTTTCGGCTTACCGATGTCTGGGATTTGAAAGACGTAAAGCCGCTGTTCAATATTCCCTCCTGTGTATTGTTTGCTCAACAGGCCAACGTAGCTAAGTCCTTCCCTGCTGCTGGCTTGCCGGGCCTGGTAATTGCCGGTAATGTGGGCAAACACAATGCCACATTCAGCGAAGTAGCGGGAAAACTAACCCTGATGCCGACGCACTGGTACGTAGCCCGGCAACAAAAAACCTCGGCACTAACCACGGTCAAACCGGGTGTTGGCGGGCCAGTCATGACGAACTTTTACCGGGAACACTTCCGAAACGGGGCGACCATGTTTCCCCGTAACTTTTATTTCGTCAAACTTGAAGGGTCCGCGCCCCCCGACTGGCACGACCGGGTGTTGGCAGTTCGGTCTGACGATGCCAATGATAAAGACGCAAAAATGCCCTGGAAAGGCCTGAAACTGACCGGACGTATTCATTCGCAGTTTTTGTTTCGCACGGCCTTAGCGCGAAACATGGTGCCGTTTGCTCAACTTGCCCTACCCTTAGTGCTGTTACCGCTGGAAGTACAGAAAGTTCAATCATCGGAGGGCCATTCGCTGGAGCGTCTCAAACTGCTTGATTACAAAGACATTCAGCTACTGGGCCGCCTAGAAACGGCTCGTTGGTTTAAAGAAGTAGAGAGTACCTGGGTAAAACACCGCACGGAGAACAATGTCAAAATCAGCAGCACAGATTACTTGAATTGGCAGCATAAATTAACTGAGCAAAACCTTCACGCAAAATTTGCGGTACTCTATTCTGCTTCGGCGAAAGACGCCAATGCGTTTGTTTACGAGCGTGGTACGCTGGATTTGAAATACATCGTTGACAAGGCTGCTTACGCTTTCTACACCAACTCTGAGCAGGAAGCCCATTACCTGACGGCGTTTCTAAATGCTAACTCTACCAACTTCTCGATGAAACCCTTTCAATCGACAGGCTTGTTTGGTGCCAGAGATGTCTCCAAAAAAATCTTAGATGTGCCACTGCCGCAATTCAAGGCTGATAATCCGTTGCATGTTCGGCTGGCGGAGTTGGGCAAGGCGTGTGCCGGGTTAGTAGCCGGGTACATTGCTGTCAACGACTTAGCCAATCAGGCCTATAACGTCGGCCGGGAGCGCAGCGAGATCCGCAACCGGCTGCTGGCGGAGGAGCTACGGGAAATTGATGTGATATTGGGCAAACTAATTGGCTAACAAAGTAATCCCGTTGCACTCACCTATCTATCGTGGCTGACGTAAACGCTAACGCCGGTCTCCGCGTTTACGGAACTGAAACGATTTTTCTGACCGTTAACGATAAATAGTTGCTTTCGTCAGCGTTACTGAATATACTTGCCTGTCAACCCGTTTAGCTATTGATCTGTAAAGTAGTAGCTATTTGTCGGGCCGACGGCTTAACAGCGTTACGCTCCAAGCTGATTGTGTCAACGCATTACGGAACGGCGCGTTCGACATGACACCACATACAAGGTACAGTTTATGGTAAGGCCACTTTTGGATGACGATTTAGTGACAGGTTTTCTGGAAGGGTTATTTGGCCCCGGCAATGAGGTTACCCGATCACCAGTTGTCGCGAAGATTTACAACACCGAATTGGCACTGGAGGGAGGCAAGAGCCGGGATTTGTCGACGCTTACTCATGGCAGGTATCGGAGCCATCCTTACAAAAGCGAACCAGACCGTCGGCGGCTCAGAGAGCAGATAGTTCAGGAATTGTTGTTGCAAAAGCGGCTGGCCGATGACGATGCGATACAGTTAGGCGTGGGTGGAGCACTACTGTACACGCGTTGTAAGCACAAAAGGCAGGCCTACATCATCACCGGCCTACCGGCCTCCGGCAAATCGGGAATTGCGGCCAAGGTAGCAGACAAGCTGGGTGCTGCCATTATCGACTCCGACTATGCAAAGCGAAAACTACCTGAATACGACAGGTCAAGTTTTGGGGCTTCTCTGATGCACCGGGAGTCGGGCGCCATTGTGTTAGGTGATGGCTACCTCAACCAAACCGATTTTAAAACGTTATTTGACTACTTCTCCGAGAAAGGCACCAATGTTGTGTTGCCTAAGATCGGCGATACGGTAGAAAGTGTGCTGAAACTGGTTAATAAGCTGAAGACGTACAATTATGACGTTCATCTGACGCTGATTAGTTTAGATCGAAAAAAGGCAACAATTCGCGCTGTAAACCGATTTGATAAAACAGACCGGTATGTGCCCCTGAGTCTGATCTACGACGTATACGCCAACGAACCAATTCTGACCTATTACCGGTTAAAAGAGTCTCACCGGGACATCTTCAAAAGCATTGGCAAACTATCGACCGATGTACCGATGGGACAACCGTACCAGTTTCTGGAGAGTGACGGGGAGAATCCTGCTTTACTTTTCAAGCAAAAAATCGTAAATTGACCACTTCAAGTAGTGTAAATAGAATGGCAAGGAAACAAGTTAGTACAGGCCGAATCACCCGAAAGCGCACTATATTTTCCCGGATATTTTCTCGGCCAAATCAAGAATTTAAAGTGGCAAGATGGGCACCTATTTCGCTTCCCACCGTCGAAGCTCTGCCACGGATAGGCCACACAGATAAGTATGATCCTCACTTCGCAGTTACCCACACTCGCTATCCCTTGGTAACAGCCTCTCCTGTTACTTTTGTCAGATCTACAGAGACTGCCCGTCGATCAAAAAAGAAGATACGACAGGTAGCCGCAGCTATCCATGATCTCTACATGGAAGAACACAACGAGATTGAGGGCTTTGTGAATTACGTACCGGCTCACTTGAGGAAGCAAAAAAATAATCCGACAGCACAGCGATAAAACTGGTTTTATACCACTTAATACCCTATCCCCTCAAGCGAACATATCCGCCAGTATAAACTGTAGTTCCGGCACGACAGGAGACGCAGAAATGACGTCCTGCCCTTTGTACGTTTTGGAGTCGTCGGGGGAGGTGTACACGAAAATCTTCTGCCTTTTCGGAATGATGTACCAGACTAATTGCGCTCCACCGTCGAAATAGTCCTCCAACTTGTCGAGGATGTCGTCGTAGGTTTCAGAATCGGATAGGATTTCGATGGCGAATAGCGTTTTTACCTTCTCGCCCCGGCGAATCGCCTGCCGCTGTTCCTCCGAAAAGTAAGTCAAATCGGGCCTGCGTCGACGGGTTAAATCGACATAGGCATCCAATTCAGGTAATAGCGTATGTTTCTGCGCAAATTGGGGCGTTTGTATGAACTGCCGGAGCAGAAAATCGGCAATGTCTGCTTCATTTTGTTTTATGGCGGGTTTGGGGATAATCTGGCCGGACACAAACTCGTAGCTGCCTTTGAGCGGGGGCTGGCGTTCCCACGCTTCAAATTCATCGATAGTCTGAAAATGAGTTGGCAGAACGGTGTTGGCTTCGGTAGTCGGGGTCTCGGTGATGGCGATCATAGCGCGGTTTGATCTACTTGTTTATTGACGAATTTACGCGAAATAATGCAGCCTTTTCACGCTAAGTATTGGCAGAAAGTTTCAAACCAGTTCCGTTCTATACTGATTGATAATATCGACGAATAAGGCCAGTAACTCGCCAATTTCGACCAAATAATACTTGCGCGTGTCAATCACTAACTCGTTATCGGCTAAGCGCATGAATACCCATTCGTCGGCGGTAGTGACGCAGCCGTACAGGGTGGAGATAGTCACCCCTTTCTTTTCATTGAAAATTCTGGCCCCCACTAATTGAGCCGCACATTGGGGTATGCCAATGTCAAGGTCGTTCTTTTTGGCTTCCACCACCGACAGAATTGGGTAGTTGATGTCAAAAGTGCCCGTGTTTTTGGTGAGAATAAAATCACACTCACCCCGAAGTCCGGCTTCCTCGTCAGCGTTTAGATTGTCGCCAGAATAGATGGTAAAAAATCGGTTGGTCAAGTCCCGGAGTTCGAGCAGAACAGGAACTACAATGAGTTCTGAGCGGGCTTTTTCGGTTCGTATCGGCAGGTCGCGGGCGCGGGCCAGTGCTTTTTGCAGATCAGCACTGACCGGCAGGGGCGGCAACGGGTCAAACAAAGCCCGCTGTTGATTCTTCACGCCGAACTTTTGCTCGATAATCGCCAGTGTAAAGTCGGTATAGGCCATTTTTGGTTCATTTACCCAAATTTACGCAAAATAATACGTCACCCCTACGTTCGCGGTCGTCAGCAAACCAGTCCCGGACAGATCACCATTGACTGACAATACCGTCAACTGACAATTTTGATCACTGGGTGAACCTGTTGATTTGGTTGTATATTCCGCCTTTTAACCCGCCCCATATATCCATGATTCAGGACCCATTGGCCATTTTAGCCGTATTGATGGGGAACATCCTCGTCGCCGATTGGTTGACCCGATTTCCCGTTTTTCGCCAACTCGGTACGTCGCTCACGGTTATTATTCTGACGGCCGTGACGGCTAACCTGGGCCTGATTCCAACCTCCACCAACGCGCCACCGCTCTACGACGGCATTTTCACCTACCTCGCGCCCATCTCAATTTTCTTCCTGCTGCTGGCCGTTGATCTGCGCAGCTTGAAACGCGCCGGTTCGCCGATGGTGCTCTGCTTTTTCATTGGCGCAGCGGGTACGATGCTGGGCGTTTTGGCTGGTATGTGGGCTGTGGCAGGCCCAGAAGGATTTGGGAAATTGTATTACGCCCTGGGCGGCATGTTTGCCGGGACCTACACCGGCGGCAGCAGCAATCTCAATGCCATCGCCCTGCATTACGGCGTCAACAAAGCGGGGAATCTGTATGCCGCGGCCATCGCAACCGACAACATTGTCACGGCGCTGTGGATGGGCGTTACGCTGCTATTACCACAACTCCTCGACCGCTACTTTCCCCGACAACTGAAATACGACTGGACACCTGCTGAGAAGGAAAGGTTAGACGCCGAAGCCAATGCCCAGATCAGCGACATTGAGACCGTAAGTCCAACCGATCTGGCCCTGCTGATTGGACTGGGTGTGCTGGGGTTGTTCATTGCCGGACAAATAGCGGTCTGGATACCGGCCATTCCCAAAATCTTGTCCTTAACCACGCTGGCGTTGCTGCTGGCCCAATGGTCTCCCATTCAGAAACTACGGGGCGTCCGGGTAATTGGGATATTTTGCATTTACCTGTTTCTGGCCGTCATCGGGGCGTACTGCGACATTGCGGCTCTGCTGAAAGACGGCCATTTGGCCCTGATGATGCTTATTTTCGTGAGTGTGCTGGTGGCGGTTCATACGGTGATTCAGTTCGGCGTCGGCGCATTGCTGCGTCAGGACTGGGCCATCATCAGCGTGGCGTCCCAGGCCAATCTGGGTGGATCAGCGTCGTGCTTAGCTCTGACCAAAAGCCTGAATCGACCCGATCTGCATTTGCCGGGCATTTTGGCCGGGGCGCTGGGGAATGCCGTTGGCACCTACTGTGGTTTGCTGGTAGCGGAATATCTACGCGGGGCAAGCTGGCTGATGGGTTAACGAAAGCCGGTGAAATCTTGGTGACTCTATGCAAAATAATACAGCACCCCCACGCTCGCGGCCGTTAGCAGTCCCGCCCAGAGCAGATCGCCGTCGAGGCTGACACCCGCCTGCACGACCGTAATCAGCTTGGTTTCATCGACCGATTTCTTCGGCAACAAAAACAGCCCGAATGTGGCTAATGCTGCCCAAATCGCGACGTTTTTCGGGGAGAAACCACCAACGAAAATTAGGCTTGCAAACACGGCCTGCACCAGCAGAAACAGGCCCACCGCCCGCGCTAATTGCCCGGCGTTGAGGTCCACGCGCAGCCGCTCGAAACCCGTAAGGTTGCGGTTGGGGAAAGTTGTTCGGCTGAGGACGATGAGCGTGGTCAGGCTGAGCACGAACGTCAGGAAGACGCGGTGCATAAAGTTGAGCTGTACGCCAAACACGGCGGCAATAGCAGAGTTGGTGCCGAGGAAGTTATTGTAGATAAACTCGGTCAGTAAGCCATAAATTGGGGCTGCCGCCATCGCAATCACGGCCGCCCGCGCCGAAGCTCCGCGCCAAAGAACGCCAACGAAAAACGCGACCATGATGCCCGGCGTGAAATAGGACAACTGCGCCGATACTTTCAGCATGAAGTTGTTGGTCCGGTCGGGCGTGTACGTTGCTAATGCCAGCCCGATACTGGCAATGACCATCACCACGATCATCAGCCGCCCAAATCGTACAATCTGCTTATCGCTGGCCTTCGGGTTGACGTATTTCTGATACACATCCACCGTGAGCAGTGTTGTGGCCGCGTTCATCATCGAATCGACGGAGGAGAACGTCGCGGCCGTCAGCCCGGCCAAAATCATTCCCACCAATCCTGTTCCAGCAGGAATCACGATTTCAACCAATTTCAGGAACGCGTTGTCCGAGTTGAAGTCCATAGACCCAAAGCGGGCACGAAACAGGTAAAAAGCCGCGACGCCCGCCGAAATGCTGAAGAACGGGATCGTCAGTTTCAGGAATCCACTGGCAATAACCCCGCGCCGGGCATCCTGATCGGAGTTGGCAGCCAGGACGCGCTGTACCAGAAACTGGTTGGTGCTGAAGTTGAAACAGTGCTGGAGCAACAGGCCTGTAAAAATACCCGTCCACGGTAAGTTGGGGTGATTACTGGGCAAGTACAGGTGCATTTTCTGCTCGGCGCGGGGCTGAGCCGCATCCAGATCCAGCAGACCCCAAAAACCGCCAATTTCGGGTTGGCTAAGCGTAAAATACGCCACGGCGGTTCCGGCTGCCAGCATCATCACGGTCTGGATGGTGTCGGTCACGACGATGCTTTCCATGCCGCCCCAGATGGTATAGGAGCAGGTAATGAGACCAATCAGCAGCAGCCCAGCCGGGTATGACATGGCAAAACTCGTCCCGCCGAACAGCCATTGAAGCGTAATGCTGCCGACGTAGAACGAGCCGACGAGTTGCACCAAAATAATCAGGATCAGGAGAATCGTGTAGAGCAGCCGCGCTTTGTCGTCGTACCGGACTTCGAGGTATTGTGAGAGGGTAAACACGTCCAACCGTCGGTAGGAACTCAGAAACACGAAGCACAACAGCAAAATTGCCGGGAACACAATCTCGTAATGCGCCTGCACGAAGCCAATCGAGTAGCCAATGCCGAGCATCCCGATCAGGTGAAACGACGAGATATTCGTCCCAAACACCGACCCCGCCACCGCCCACCACCGAATGTTTCGCCCGGCCAGAAAGTAATCTTCGGCCGTCTTTTTGCGGAGCGCAATGATGATCCCGGCCGTTGGCATGATGGCCAGCATCAGCACAAGAACGACGATGTCGATGGTAGACAGTTGGGCGAGCATTGGGCGGTACGAGTAGTCTGTGGTGCACGTTGAGCCGGTATGGCGTCAAAAACCTACCGCATCAACTCGTCGAACGTAATGCTCACGTAGTACAACCCGCCAATGCGGGCCAGGCCGTAGCCCTGCGCGTAATACTGGTTCAGGATATTGGTACCGCCGAGTTTAACGACCGATTTAAACGTGGGTACGCGGTAACTTACCTGTGCGTCTAAGCTCGTCCAGGATGGCAGAAAAACGTCGCCCTGCGTTGTCCCCTGCTCCACCCACATCCGGTCGGTCCAGCGGTAGGTGACAGCCGCCCCCAGCCGGTCGGTCAGGCGGGGATTAGCTAAGCTAAGGTTATAGCGGTGTTCGGGCGAGATAAAGAAGTTGCGGCCCAGTTGCGACACCTCAGGATTGCTCATCTTGCGCTCCACAATGGGAACGCCCGCCCGGTCGTTGCGGATGTTGCCCCGCGCGTCGCGCAGCGTAATCAGCCCGGTTTGATAGGCATAATTACCACTCAGCGTATAGCCCCGGCCAAGGCCGTATTCCAGCCCGATGCCCGCGCCCCGTACGAAGATTTCATTCGTGTTGTTAAAATTGACCTGCAACGACCGGTAATTTGTCGGCGTCAGCAGGGCGGCAGGACCACCGCCCGGCGTTAGCAACTGAAACACGTTTTGCGCGGCAATGAAATCAGTGTAGCGGCTGGCGAAGTAAAACGCATCGACGTAGAACTTGTTGCTGATGAGCGTTTTGTAGCCCACTTCCCACGTTCTTATTTTCTCGGTCGTAAACTGGGTCGGGTCAATCACAAAGGGTTGCGGAACGGCCGCTGCGGTGCTACTTTGGTAAGGCGTCACTTCGACCTGCAAATAGCCCGGATTAGCGTTCAGACCAGCCCCGTTGTAGGCTTGCGGTAAGCCCCCGATCTCACCCGCTAAGCCAGCCGCTGGAATGGCGAACAACTGCCCCGGCGACGGGTTGCGGAACGCCGACTGCCACGAGGCCCGCACGTTGTGCACACCATAGCTTACCACCGCCGACGCGCGGGGCGTGAAACCACCCGTGAGGTACTGGTTTTTGTCGTACCGAATTGCCACCGTCGGTTTCACCGTCAACCGGTTGTCTCCAACGCCAAAACCCACTTCTTTTGATGCCTGCACGTAGGCCCCGTATTCGTTGATCGTATATTCCGACCCATCGGCCCGGCGCGGGAAGGCCGTACCGCCCGATTCGAGCAGAAACCGACGCAGACTGGCCCCGGCAATTACATCAACCACCTTCAGTAGCTTCGAGAAGTTGTACATTCCCTCGTAGTGGAACAATTGCGAGTCATCGCGGAAACGCAGGCCCCGCACGGTGGTTGAGCCGGGAATAAAGTCCGTAGTGAAGGTATTGGCATACGCGTCGCGCACGGTAATGAACTGAGCGGAGCCGGGCAAATACCGCCCCCGGTCGGCTACGGCACGGGCTTCCTGAATGCTCACGTTTTTGCCTTCCACGTAGGCTTGCCCAAACTCGGCTCCCCACTGGTTAACCGGCTTCCAGGTGTTGTTAATGGCCCGCGCTGTTTGGCCAATGTTCCAGCCCTCGGCTTGCTGCTGAGTGGTGTACGCCCGCAAAAAGAAGTTGTCACCCCGCAGTTCGGCTTTGAACTGATGACGGTTGTAGTTGGGGAAGTACTCCCGAAAACCCGCCGTGCGAATCAGGTTGCCGTTGCCGTAATACCAGCCCAGCGATGCCTCAACGGTACGGCCCACTTTGTAGTGCAGCGAAACGTTGGCGCGGTTGTTAAACACCTTGCCGTTGTTACCCAGCACGTCTAATTCCGTGTAACCCGTGCGCGTTACCAGCTTACCCTGCAAACTGGCAGTGCCATAGTTAGCCGGAAATCGGAACGCCCCTGCGTTGTTGATATCGTCGCCGTAAATGTTGACGCCATCGTACTCAAAGTTTGTATTCGGATCATTATTGGGTACGTAGGCAATGCCCGTGGCAATGCCTCCCCGACCGGCATCGGTGCGGAAAAATCCAGTGCGGGCGCTGGTTGAGCGGTCGTTATAGTCGTCGGCGATGAAGTCGGTGCCGCTCAGCCGTTGAAAACTCGCTTTAAACGCAAAACGCGTACCGAGTTGTTTAGCATACCGGATCGCCAGATCCGCGTAACCCTTCGGCCCAAAATTGTCCTTTCCAAAATTATTCGCGCCCACCTTCACCTGAGCGCTCAATCCCTGATACGTAAACGGGCTTTTGCTCGTAGTCAGCATCAGGCCCTGCAACGCATCGGGGCCGTAGAGCGCCGACGACGCGCCGGGGATTAGTTCGATGCTTTCAATGTCCAGATCCGAGATGCCCGCCACCGAGCCGAAGCCAAAGCCCAACCCTGGTGAGCGGTTGTCCATGCCATCGGTGAGTTGCACAAACCGGTTGTTGTTATTGGCCCCGAAACCGCGCACGTTCACCGATTTAAACGTCAGGCTCTGCGTCAGTAAATCGACGCCTTTCACGTTCTGAAGCGCATCGAACGGGTTGGCGGCTGGTGAGTTGGCAAACTGCCGGGCACCCAGTTTCTCCACTGTTACGGGCGCTTTGCGAATATCCTCCGGAACGCGGCTCGCCGACACCACTACTTCATCGGTCAAAATAGCTTCCTCCACCAATTTGACGTTGAGGTCACGAAAGTTGCTGCCGGTGGCCTGGACATCCTGCCGCCGGTAGCCAATGAACGACACGCTGATGGTGAAGGGCAGCGACGCATCGGTCTGGAGCGAAAAACGCCCGTCGGCCTGCGTAATGGTGCCCGTGTTGGTACCCCGGATAATGATCGTTACGCCCGCCAGGGGTTGATTTTTTTCATCCGTAATCAAACCCGCCAGAGTCGTCTGCGCCCGGACACCCAGCGACGTGAGCGTTGTTAGTATAAAAAATAAGAAGAGCTGTCTCATGTTTATGTTAGAAAAAGCGGTTTGTTGACTGATGGGTGCAAAGATTGTGAAAATACAAAAGCTGTCTGCATCAATGCAAACAGCTTTTGTTAACTCGATGTTGATTACATGCTGGTATCAATTAATACGACCCGCCTGAGTAGCCTCCGGCACTTCGATCAGCCGTCCGGTTTTCACGTCGTAGATGTAGCCATAAACGGGGATGTCCTGCGGCACCAGCGGATGGCGCTTGATACGCTGCACGTCTTCGGTCACGCTATCGGCGAGGTTCTTAATCGTCAGAAATGAAATAAAACGGGCTTCGTCCGAACCGCCTTCTTCCGTTACGTTGTGCCAGCCGGTTTCGTCAACCCGCGCCGTCAACAGGCTCTTCGACAGCAAGTCCCGTATAATGTCGTCTGTGAAATATTCCATGCCACAGTCGGTGTGGTGAATGACGAACCACTCTTTTGTACCGAGCAGCTTCTGCGAAATCACTAACGACCGAATCGCGTCGTCGCTGGCGCGGCCTCCGGCATTGCGGATTACGTGAGCATCGCCTTCAGCCAGACCCGCGTATTTTGCCGGATCGAGCCGGGCGTCCATACACGTCAAAATCGCGAAATGCCGACCCGGTGGCAATGGTAAACTGCCTTTGTCGCCAAACGAATCGACGTACGCTTCATTGGCGTTCAGCACTTCGCTTAGCACCTGACTTTGTGTTTCTGTTGCCATGATTGTTACGCTGTTTTACTTGTGGTTAGGTAGTGGTAAATGGTCGTTAGAATGAATACCGCAGCGTAATGCCGTAGGTGCGGGGATCGCCCAGCACCGCGCCGTACTGACCGGCATTGCCGGGGGCCGCCAGCAACTGCTCAAAATAATTTTGATTCAGCCCGTTGCGCGTCCACAAAAAGATCGACGTGCCGTTGGAGGCCCGGAAACCCATGCGGGCGTTCACCAGCGTATAACCGTCAATGTTCAGGAACTGCGAGGGCGAGGGACTCGACGAGAACCCAGAGCGGAAGTAGGCATCGGCGGCAAAGAAGAAACGGCCGTCCTGAGCCAAAAACTTCCCGGCTCCACTCACCTCGCCCCCCAGCGAACCTGCCCACTTAGAGACGCCCGGCAGGTCGCCCCCCGAAATGTCTTTGAAAGCCCGTTCACCACCGGTTTCCTCAAGAGGCACTGGCGCATCTTTGAACGAGACGTACTTGGCGTCGGTATAGGCCAAAGCGCCGTACACGGAGAAATTATTGCTCACCCGCAGGTTTCCGTCCACTTCCACACCCCGTACCCGCACTCGCTCGGCATTGGCCAGATAGCCCCGGTTTACGCCCGGTTCGGGCGTTTGCACCTGCGTCTGGTAGTCCTTGATGTCGGTGTTGTGGAAAACCACGTTCAGGATGGTGCTGGGCGTGGGCCGGGTTTTTATCCCAAGCTCGTAGTGGGTCACAAATTCGGGTTTCACTCTGGCCAGTTCGGTCAGCACCCGGCCGTTGGCCGTGGGCAGCCCGGCGATATTGACCCCCACGGGTTTATAGCTGAGCGAGTACGTTCCAAAGGCGTTAAATCGAGCGCTGGCTTTGTATTGAGCCGTCAACTGGCCCGAAAAATTGGTTTCGTCCACCTCGGTGTCGAACGCCTGATTGGTGTAGACGGCGTTTTTCAGCGCCAGCAGGGCCGGGTCGGTGGTTTGCAGCCCCCCGTAGGTTTCGCGTTTGTAGTTGGCGATCTTCTTGTCGTAGTTGTAGCGAATGCCGGGCAGGATGTGAAACTTGTCGCTCACAGTCCAATCCAACTGTCCAAACACGGCCGCGCTGGTGCTGCGCAGCCTGTTGGTGGTCTTGATGCCGAAGTTATCGAACAGGCCGGGCGTTTTCCACAGGGCGCTGGTCGAGCTTTGAGCAAACCGCCACTGGGCCGCGCCCGCTTCTTCAGTCTGCACCGGGTCCGACTGCAAATCCTGGTACAGACCAAACACGCCGACGACCCCGCTCAGCCGCGACGAAATGTCCCCCGCGTAGCGAATCTCCTGCGAATACTGATCGTGTTTGGAAGCGGCCGCTGAAATCGTAAAGACCGGCAGACCGATGTAGTCCCGGTCGTTGAGCGGTCCCCACTTCCAGTACCGCCAGGCCGAGGTGGACGTCAGCGTACCCGACCCCAGTTTGATGTCGGCGTTGAGCGACACTCCGCCCAACTGGTTATCCGCTTTGGAGGGCGTGTCGTGGTCAATGATCCGGTCGAAGGGGTTGGTGGTGGGCAGTTTGTAGCCCAGATCGGCAATGATGGCGTTGAACTGCCGGTAAGCCGCCCGTTTGGTCGTTACCACCCCAGCCACCACCTGCGCATAGCCGTTGGGCTGCTGGTCGGTAACGTCGCCGATGAGCGTGAGTTTAACGTTATCGCTGGGCGTGTAGAGCAATTGCCCCCGGAAGCCGAGATTGTTGAGCGTATTGACCGACTGGTTGGTGCGGACGTTGGTCAGTGTGCCATTGCGCTGCGTACCGGAAAACGAGGCTCTGGCGGCTAACTTCTTGCTCAGCGGCCCCGTTATGGATGCCTTGGCCTGCACGAAGTTGTAGTTGCCGTAGCTGACCTCGAAGGTAGCACCTGGTATAAAACTGGCCGCCCGCGTAGTGATGTTAAAAGCCCCGGCGGTGGTGTTCTTGCCAAACAGGGTGCCCTGCGGTCCGCGCAGCACTTCGATCTGGTCGATGTCCACAAAGTCGAGCGCCGTCACGGCCGGACGGGCAAAATACACGCCATCGACGTAAAAGCCCACGCCGGGGTCGATACCGTCGTTGGTCAGCCCGAAGGTTGAACCTAATCCCCGGATGTTGAGGGTGGTGTTGCGGGGATTCGATGCGTAGAGTTGCACCGATGGAACGAGTTCTTTCAGGCGGTTAACGTTGAACGCACCAGCATCTTCAACAAGGGCACCCCGCAGAACCGAGATCGGAATGGGAACGTCCTGGGCCGACTCCTGACGGCGTCGGGAGGTGATTGTTACATCGGAAAGCTGATTGGCTCCCTCGCTGAGTTTAATTTCTGCGTTGTCACCGCTGAGCAGCACTTCGCTCGTCTGGTAACCCACGTAGGATACGATGACCGTAAACGGAAGTTTTTGACCCGTAATGAGCGTAAACTGCCCGTTTTGATTTGTTGAAGAACCATTGGTTGTTCCTTTGATGGAAACCGTGGCTCCAATTAAGCTTTTGCTGGTACGCGCATCAATGATTTTTCCCGATACCGTTGCATTAATGATGGGTTCGTTCTGAGCAGTTGCAACGAAAGGCAACAACAATAGGCCAATCCAGAAAGTTAACTTCAAACGCTGTTTCACCCTTACCTGGGTTTGGTGTAGTGTTAATTTCATGACAGTATATAGTGTACGTTTGCAATAACCCTACTACTCCCGGTGTTAGATAGACTATTAGTAGTTATAATCTATTGGTTTTGTAGAGTTTACAAAGAAACGATTATCTTGCTGCTACTTCCAAACGGAGTAGTCTTAATTCCGGCGTATGGTTTGTTATTCTTGCTTTAAAAATAAGTATTCACTTAAAAAGTCAATTCCCGCCTTTCGCGCAATCCATATGAAAACAGCAGTACTTGTTCTACTTTCTATCATTTACAGCTTTGCTTTACAGGGACAGCCGGTAAAAACCGTGCAAAAGCAGGAACAAGTCTGGTTGGGCTACCTTAATCAGACCCGGTTTAGTACGCATTGGGGATTGTGGGCGGAGGTTCATCTCCGGCGTACCGACTTCCTCGACCGCTGGAATCAGCACCTGTTTCGGGCTGGATTAACGTATTACCTCGCCGACAATGTCCGGCTCACGGCAGGCTACGCCTACATAGGATCGTATCTGTCGCCCAGCGGCACCATACGGCCTGAACATCGTCCCTGGCAACAGGTTTGGTGGTCGGGTCGCAGCAAACGGCTCAATTTAGTGCAGTGGATTCGGGCTGAGGAGCGGTTCAACCGTCGTATTCGGGGCGATCAATTAGCCGATGGTTATGGATTCAACTGGCGGCTGCGCTACAATTTCCTGCTCCAGATTCCGCTGAAGGGCGAAACGATTCAACCTGGCGTACCGAATTTTGTATTGCAGAACGAAGCGTTTATCAATCTGGGCAAGCAGATTACCTACAACTACTTCGATCAAAACCGCTTTTTTGTTGGCGTATCCTACCCATTCAGCAAGTCGCTGACGGTGCAGGCGGGTTACATGAATCTGTTTCAGCAGCAGGCGGCCGGTAATACGTTCGTCAATAACCACGTGGCCCGGCTGTTTCTGTTTCACACGCTCGACTTGCGCAAACAGCCGTAACTGGCCTGCGTTAACGGTAACGGCACGAGGTCTGTTACTGAAAATAGCCCGTCAGTTCACCGTAGCCCAATACGTGGCCCTTCATACTGTCCAGAACATCCTGTTTATCGGGCGAGTCCGTAAATGACAGCAGTTGATCGAGCGCGTACACCCGGAGCACGTAGGCGTGTCGGCCAACCGGTGGGCAGGGGCCAATGTAGTTCGCGTCGCCGGTGCCGTTTCTGCCAACTTTACCACTCAGCAGCCGCATCTGTTCGGCCGTGACGCCCTCCGGTAAGCTCCGCACCGACGCGGGCAGGTTATAGACAACCCAATGGGAAAGGTTGTAAAGGGGAAAAGCGGGCGTTGGCACGTCATAATCGGTCAGCAGCACCACATACGATTCGACAGCAGGACTGCTGTTTTCCCAGCGCAGCGCAGGCGACGCTTCTTCTCCTTTGCAGCTGCAACTGATGGGCATGTCACCATTGGGAGGAAACGAACTACTGGACAGGACCACCGTTTTGCTGAGCGTACGGAGGTAGGCGAGCTCAGCCTCCCGACCGCGTTTGGCCAACGCATACAGTCCAAACGCCACGAACACAAGTCCGATGACCAGTCCTACCAAAATTCGAAGAAGTAAGCGCATAAAAAAGCCGGTAGGTACGTGAGGGTATCCAACCGGCTAATTAAGCGTAAAAACCGTTACGTTTGCTTACTTGCGTATGAACAGTAGATGAACAGCGTCACTATAAATCTCCGTATACCTATGGTATGGCCTGATAAAAGTAGACTCTGACAACACCCTGTTGCCCTACGCAGCCCGACTACTCTGCGGACGGCGCAGAATGGTAGAACGCAACGGCTGGCCACTGCGCGACTCTTCAATAACTTGCTCCGATACCAGCCCGGCGTGGTTAGCCCGTTTCAGGACGTAGTCGAACGGCAGGTTGTAGTAATTGACCACTTCGCTGCGGAAACTGTCGGGAAAGCGCGATAGCCGCAGTCCAAAGAACTTTCGAATCTCGTCTTCCGGCAGCATGGCTTCCAGGGCCATTCGCTCGGCTTCGGCCAGCAGTGCCGGACGCGACGGGTACAAATGCTCCAGCCCAACGGAGGCCGTCAGAATATTCAGAAACAGATTCTTGTACATAGCCGACAGCTCGGCGGGCAGAATGACCCAGCCCTGCTCCCGAAACTTGGCCGAGAAACCCGTCAGGCCCTGTTCGCCACGAATTTCGCCCGCAATCAGTTCAGTCGGGAATTGCAACCGGTCGGGATCGGTTTTCTGCAGCCGGAACACCACGGCTTCAACGGGGCTTTTCTGGAACAGTAGATCGGCGGGCATAACCTGGGTATTTTCCCATTGATCGGTCATGCGCATAAACAAACTTTCGTTAACAGGCAGTTTTTCGGGGCCGCCTAAACTGATGAGCATCCGGCGGAAATTGGCCAGAAAGTCGATCTGAAGTTGATTGGGATTATGTCGTCCTCGCTTCATGCGGTTTGGGCACCGATTCACTGATTTTCAGGCCAGTTACCGGTGTCATTAGTATGGTTGTTTGTCCTGAATTGGGGAGGTAAATATACGAAACAAAACGCTGATTTGGAAAGGCAAACCGGAAAGATAACGGTGCTGTACGCGCAAACTTCCTACCTTTGCGGCTTTCATTTTAAAGAGCGAAAGAGTCAATACGTGAAAGAGCGGAACGCCATGGCGAAGCGGAACATGCGTCAGCCTTTCACTCTTTCGCTCATTCACTCTTTCGCTCGTTGAAAATGCTCAGAACTCACACGTGCGGACAACTCCGCCTACCCGACGCTAACACTACCGCCACCCTCTGCGGCTGGGTTCAAACCGTCCGCGACAAAGGCGGTGTTCTCTGGATCGACCTCCGCGACCGCTACGGCATCACTCAACTTTTGCTCGAAGATGGCCAGACCGCGCCCGAACTATTCACCACGGCCCGTTCGCTCGGCCGCGAGTTTGTGGTGCAGGCCACGGGAACCGTGATCGAGCGGAAGTCGAAGAACCCCAACCTGCCCACCGGCGACATCGAAATCAAGGTTACGGCGCTGAGCGTGCTGAACCCGGCCAAAACGCCCCCGTTCCTGATCGACGACGAAACCGACGGGGGCGATGACCTGCGTCTGAAATACCGGTATCTGGACCTGCGCCGGAATCCCGTTCGGCGTAACCTCGAACTGCGCCACCGCATGGCTCAGCAAACCCGACTCTACATGGACGGGCAGGATTTCATTGAAGTCGAGACGCCGGTGCTGATTAAATCGACGCCGGAAGGAGCACGGGATTTTGTGGTACCGAGCCGTATGAATCCCGGTGAATTTTACGCGCTACCGCAGTCGCCCCAAACGTTTAAGCAACTGCTGATGGTATCGGGCTTCGACCGCTATTACCAGATTGTGAAGTGCTTCCGGGACGAAGATCTCCGCGCCGACCGCCAGCCCGAGTTTACCCAGATCGACTGCGAGATGTCGTTTGTGGAGCAGGAGGATATCCTGACCATGTTTGAGGGGCTGGTCCGGCATTTGTTCAAAGCGGTGAAAGGCATCGACTTAGCCGAAGTACCCCGCATGACCTACGCCGATGCCATGCGACGCTACGGCTCCGACAAGCCCGACACGCGGTTTGGAATGGAATTTGTGGAGCTGACCGACCTGGCACAAGGCAAAGGTTTCCCTGTTTTCGACTCGGCCGAACTCGTCGTCGGTATCAACGCGCCGGGCTGTGCGCACTACACCCGCAAACAACTGGACGAACTGACCGAGTGGCTCAAACGCCCGCAGGTTGGGGCAAAAGGGCTAATCTACGTTCGGTATAACGAAGATCGCGACGGCGAACCGGGGTCGCTGAAATCGTCCGTCGACAAGTTCTATTCCGAAGCCGATTTGACAGCCTGGGCAGAACGCCTGAACGCGAAACCGGGCGATCTACTGCTGATCGTGTCGGGGGATGCGAACAAAGCCCGCAAGCACCTGAGCGAGTTGCGTTTGGAAATGGGCAGCCGACTTGGCCTGCGCGACCCGAATACGTTCAGCAGCCTGTGGGTGCTCGATTTCCCCCTGCTCGAATACGGCGAAGAAGATTCGCGCTGGTACGCCATGCACCATCCGTTCACGTCGCCCAAGCCGGAAGACATTCCACTGTTAGACAGTGACTTAGGGGCAGTTCGGGCCAACGCCTACGATATGGTTATTAACGGCACGGAAGTTGGGGGCGGATCGATCCGGATCTTCAACCGGGATCTGCAGGCCCGGATGTTCAGTATTCTGGGTTTTTCGGACGAGGAAGCCAAAGCACAGTTTGGCTTTCTAATGGATGCTTTCGAGTACGGGGCGCCCCCCCACGGTGGTATCGCGTTCGGCTTCGACCGCCTGTGTTCGCTCTTCGGCGGGGCCGAATCCATCCGGGATTTTATTGCATTTCCCAAGAACAACTCCGGGCGCGACGTCATGATCGACTCACCGTCGGCCATTTCTGCCGCCCAGTTGACCGAATTGAACATAAGGACAACGGCTTCTTAGGTTGCTGTGTGTATGAGCGTTGAGGGTGCTAATTGCACTGATAACCAACTACCTGCATACCAGTAACCCACCAATAACTACTTAAATACAGTTTGCCCGGACAGGGGCGGCATCAACAGTAGCCCTGTTGATGCCGCCCCTTTTTGTTACTGGCAGACTTAGTAGGTCAATTATTCTCTTCCGGCACAAAAGTTGGTACAAAGAGCAGGTAAAGGCAATAGTAAGTCTCCTCATTCTACACCATTCATTGTATCGTTCCTATGCGCTCTCGTCTCCGTTGGCTTTTGCTGACCCTATCCTGTCTATTGCCGTTCATCTCCTTCGCTCAATTACGGATTACAAATCCGGTTCCCCGGATGGTTTTCCAGCGAACGCTCCACAACGATGCGAACCTGATTGTGACCGGCATGGCTCCGTCGGGCGCGACGCTCGTCGAAGCGCGGTTTGTACCGTTGGCCATTAACCAAGGCAGTGTAACCGCCTGGAAACAACTCGACCTGTTGGCGGGTTCGTCGGCCTTCCGGGGTCAGGTGACCGTGTCGACCGGCTGGTACCGGTTAGATGTTCGGGCAAAGGCGGGAACAACCCTACTGGCCGAAACAAAGGTTAACCGCGTGGGCGTGGGTGAAGTGTTCGTGGTGGCGGGCCAGTCGAATGCGTATGGGGGCTTCGAGCGGATTCCCAACACGGTCGATGATCGGGTGTCGTGCGTCGATTTCCGGCAGGACGATCTGGCCGAGCAGTTGCTGCCCATTCAGTTCAGCCACACCAGTTACGGAACCAACATCGGTCCCAGCCAGCCTCCTCATATCTGGGGGCCATTGGGCGACAGACTGGCCCAGCAGTTTAATGTACCCGTGCTGTTCCTGGGGGCCGCTCTGGGGGGCACCGACAGTTATCAGTGGCAGCGGTCGGCGGCTGGCATCATCGGGTCAACTCCCGGCTCGTCCGTCTACCGCCGTTTGGGCGCGGCTCTGCTGCACTACATCCGGCGCACGGGCGCCCGGGCCGTGCTGTGGCATCAGGGCGAAAGCGACAAGTTCAACGGTACCTCCTCCCAGGCTTACTTCGACAATATCCGGTACGTGATCGAAAAGAGCCGTCAGCAGCTTGGCGGGGCTTCCCTGCCGTGGGTAATGTCGCGGGCGAGTTATATTTACGGACAAGGCAGCCCCGCCATCATCAGCGCCCAGAACCGGCTCATCAACGAAGTACCAAACGTTTTTCCGGGACCGGAAACCGACAACATCACCGGCCCCGAAAACCGCCCTGATGATATTCATTTAATCGGGGCGGGTTTTTTCCGGTTTATTGAAAGCTGGGAGCAGCGCCTGACGACGGCGTTCTTCGCGAATGCCGTTCCGTTTACGCCCGCCGACGCATCGACGCTGATTACGAGCGGGTACACCTTACCCCTGACGCGCCGACCGGGAGAAACACTGGTGGCTTCATCAGTCCGCAACGATGCCCATGAAGCCGACAATCAGTATATCGTTCAGGTGTTACGAACCGATAACGGAACCACCGTTTATGAATCACCACCCAGCACCAGCAACCCCATACTGGTAACGCTGCCCGGCAACCTGCCCGACGGCTCCTACCGGCTGCGGACGCTCTCGACCCACCCCGTCACGACGGGTGCGCTGGGGGAGCCGTTTATGGTTCAGCAGTCAGCCCCCGCCACGCCCGCGCCCCCAAACCAACTCCGTAATCCCGTTTTCGGGGGCACGGCCGATGTAGCTCTGCTTAAATCAGGTTACCGCTACGAGTCCGATAGCCACGGTTTTTTCTTTATGGTTCGGGCCGATGCCCCCATGGAGGTTAAGCTGGAGCCGATTGATGGGGGCCAGTTCAACGACACGGGCTGGTATCTGGCCTCGCCCAGTTCGCAGTTCCCGGATTACGAACAGTTTGCCGATTTCAATTACGTGCGCAGCTATCCACCACCAACGGCGTTTGTGGATGGGGTAAGGCCAGGGCGGTATCGGCTGTCGGTCCGGCGGCAGGGCAACACTGGGGCGGGCCTGTGGGTTGACGCCGACCTGATCGACGGGCGGGTTATTCTGTACTACCCCATGGAACCGATTGGCCCTATTCCACCCGTTGTTACCATCACGAACCCGGCCGCATCAACCTGCATCATTGGCTCGTTTCCGGTAGCGGTCGAGGTAACAGACGGCACCCTGAACGGCGGCAACACGTTCAGCGTCCGCCTGTCCGACGCCAACGGCTCTTTTGCGGGCGAAACCATCATTGGCAGCGGCTCAACCAGCCCTGTTCAGGTAACGCTGCCAGCCTCCCTGCCCGCCGGAACCAATTACCGGATTCGGGTCGTGGCCAGCAATCCGGCCGTAGCCAGCGCCCCCAGTCAGCCATTTTCCATCTGTACCGACGCTGCGGATTTGTCGTTGTCCCTGCGCGTCAGCAACCGGACGCCCGCCGTCAATCAGCCCATCACGGTTACGCTCGTGCTGACCAATGCAGGACCGCAAGCTACCAATGGCGTAACGGCGGGCGCGCTGCTTCCCGATGGCCTGCTTTTTGTGGATTCGGCCTCCCCGTTCGTCAGTGGGTCGTCCGGGGCGGTTACCCTCAACGCGGGCACCTTAAACGGCGGGGAAAGCCGGTCGGCTGCGTTTCGGGTCAAAGCCACGCGGTCGGGCAGTTTCGCCACGGCGGCTCAGGTAACGGCGAGCAGCACCGCCGACCCCGACTCCCAGTCCAATTCGGGCACGGGCGACGGGCAGGACGATGCGGCATTCGCCGACCTGCGCACGGCCGACGGCGGGGGTACGCTCACGGTATCGCCCAACCCAAACCAAACGCCCCTGCCGCCCGTGCAATCCAACCAGCCCCCAACCAATCCCGCCACCGCCGACCTGAGCCTGAGCCTCTCGTCGAACCGCCTGACACCCGTCCAAAATGAGGTTCTTCAACTAACGCTGCGGGTTAGCAACCGGGGCGGGGCGTCGGCCAGCAATGTCGCGCTCCAGACGCTGCTGCCAACGGGCTGGCAACTGACCGATACCAACGGCTTGATGGTGAATGGCCAAACCGTAACGGGTACGATTGCTTCTGTGGCAGCCGGAGGGTCGGCCACGCTCACGCTCATGGTGCAGGCAAACGGGGCGGGAACGGTGCGGGCGCAGGTAGCGACGGTGACCCCGGCCGACCCCGACTCCACACCCGGCAATGGCTACGCAACCGGCGAAGACGACGAAGCAACTGTGAGCATACGGACGCGGTGAAGGGCTTTGTTTGTCAGACACTTGTACCCATTCGTTGAAATAATCGGCAGGATGCGCGAATTGAGCGCAATTTTCACGAACTAAAATCTGTTGGAGTATAGCAATATCGTTTTGGATTGCTCAACCACCCAACCCATGGAAGCCACGACGCTCGTACCCGCCGAAAAGCAACGCTATCAGAAACACCTGAACCTGCCCGAAATAGGGCAGCAGGGTCAGCTACGGCTTAAAAACGCCCGTGTGCTGGTGGTGGGTGCCGGTGGGCTGGGCTGCCCGGTACTGTTGTATCTGACGGCCGCCGGCGTGGGCACCATTGGCGTTATCGATCCCGACGTGGTGGACCTGAGCAACCTGCAGCGGCAGGTCATTTACACCACCGACGAAGTGGGCCAGCCCAAAGCTAAGGCCGCCGTCACGCACCTCAACCGGCTCAATCCCGGCCTCACGTTCGACACGTACACGATGGCGCTGGAAACCGGCAACGCCCGTTCCATCATTAACACCTATGACATTGTGGTGGACTGCACCGATAATTTTAAGGTCCGCTATTTGGTCAACGACGTGTGCGTAACGCTCGGCAAACCGTTTGTGTACGGAGCTATTCACCGGTTTGAAGGGCAGGTAGCGGTGTTGAATGCCGACCTCGGCGATGGGCAAAGAGGACCTACCTACCGATGCCTGTTTCCCGAATACCCCAACGATATTGAAATTCCGAACTGCAATGATACGGGCGTATTAGGCGTGCTACCGGGCGTTATTGGCACCTATCAGGCCAACGAAGTCATCAAGCTCATCACCGGCATTGGTCAGTTGCTGAGTGAACACCTGCTGATGGTCGATCTGCTCGCCATGAGCCAGCAAAAGATCAAGACCAAACGCCGACCCGACGCCGAAGACCTCGCCCGGCAGGGACTCGCATCGGCCGGTATGCGGCCGGTGGTCACGACGTCGGGACCGCAGAAAATGTCGACGCAGGAATTAGCGAATCGACTCGCTGCGGGCGAAGACCTGTTTCTGCTCGACGTGCGTGAGCGGCCTGAGTATGACCTGTGCCATTTGGAGGGGGCCGTTCTGATTCCGATTGGCATGATTCCTAACAACCGCAAGCGCATTCCCACCGACCGGCCGGTGGTTGTTTACTGCCATCACGGCATCCGGTCGGCCAACGTTGCCGAGTACCTGTACGCCCAGGGCGGCCTGACGAATCTGTATAATCTCGACGGCGGCATCAACGCCTGGGCGCGGGACGTGGAGCCGGAGATGGCGGTGTATTGACTCCTTTTTACCCCTATCTTTGCCGCGCCGTTTGGCATCACCGAAACAATCATGTTCGTCAACGTACTAAAATCAAAATTACACCGCGTCAAAGTCACGCAGGCCGAGTTGAACTACGTCGGCAGCATCACCATCGACGAAGACCTGATGGATGCGGCTGGTCTGCTCGAAAATGAGCAGGTTCACATCGTCAATAACAACAACGGGGAGCGGCTCATCACGTATGTCATCAAAGGGGAACGTGGTTCGGGAATCATTTGTCTCAACGGGGCCGCTGCTCGCCGGGCACAGGTTGGCGACATCGTCATCATTATTTCCTACGCCATGATGACGCCCGACGAAGCCCGAACGCACACCCCAACCGTCGTTTTTCCGGATGATAACAATCGGTTGGTTCGCGCCTGAGTCAGACCCGTTCACAAACCATTAACAGCCATTTCACCGAAACTCCGTTACTTTGTGACGGAGTTTTTTACTACGACGCGGCCAGTCGGCGCTCCGCTGGAAGGCCACGTTAGCTATTATTCTATGAAGTTTACAAACGTTCTCAAATACCTTATTTCGCTGGCCATTGCCGGGGGGCTGCTCTGGTTCACGTTCACGCAAAGCAACCTCGACGCGGGCGACCTCTGGACCAAAATCAGCGCAGCCGATTACCGCTGGGTGCTGGCGTCGGCGCTGTTGACCCTTATTGCCCACTGGAGCCGGGCCGAACGCTGGCGCATTCTGCTGGAACCGGTAGTGCCCCAGCGTCCAACTTCACTCGACGCCACAGTCAGTGTGCTGACGGGTTATCTGGCAAACCTTGCGCTGCCCCGCGCGGGTGAAGTAGCCCGCTGTGGCACGTTGTACCGCCTTTCCAATGTACCGGTCAACGTCAGCTTCGGGACGGTGGTGGCCGAGCGGCTCTTCGACGTACTGCTGCTGCTGATTTTATTAGCCGCCACGTTCGTGCTTGAGTTCGACCGGCTGAGTCAGTTCTTCATGGAGTTTTTCGGCAACAAAGTAGGTGGTCAGGGCAGCGGTTCGGGGGGTTCAGGGGTGTTGCTGGTGATTGGTGCCGTGCTGGTGGGATTGGCCGTGCTGGGCTGGTTTCTGTACGGCCGCTACCGCGACGCACTGGGTCGGCACCCGCTCTATCAAAAAGTAATGGCGTTCACCAAAGGGCTGCTCGAAGGGTTGCTGAGCGTTCGCAGGCTGCGCCGACCGGGGGCGTTCGTGTTTCATACGCTGCTGATCTGGACGATGTACTACCTGATGTCGTACACGCTGTTTTTTGCCATGCCTGCCACGGCTAACCTCGGTCCGCTGGCCGGTCTGACCATCCTCGTCGTGGGATCGCTGGGCATGGCCGCCCCCACACCGGGCGGCATCGGTTCGTTTCACCTGCTGGTGGGACAAGTGGCGCTCTTATATGGCCTGACGAGCCAGGACGGGCAGATTCTGGCGACGTTTATCCACGGTGTCTCAACCCTGATGATTATTATTCTGGGCGTTCTGAGCCTCCTGGTTGTGCTGCTCCGGCGTAATAAAACCGCCACTACCACCGACGTATTAACCGACCCAAACGCCGTCCGGCTGGAGCGCTAATTAGTCATATTTGTAAAAACAGAACAGCAGTGACCGAATCCAAAATTCTCTCCCGTGAGCAGGCCGTTGAGCAAGCCAATCAGTGGCGGGCCGATGGCCAGTCGATTGTGTTTACCAACGGCTGCTTCGACATTGTCCACCTCGGCCATATCGACTACCTTGAAAAAGCCCGTGCTCTCGGTCAGCGGTTAATTCTGGGTCTCAACACCGACGCGTCCGTTAGCTGCATCAAAGGTCCCCTGCGCCCCGTTGTTAACGAATATGCCCGCGCCCGGCTCATGGCCGCCCTCGAATTTGTCGACGCCGTTACACTTTTCGGCGAACCAACACCCCTCGAACTGATCGAAGCCGTTCGGCCCGACGTACTGGTAAAAGGTGACGATTACACGGTAGCCACCATCGTTGGGGCTGATTTCATCCTGGCTCGCGGTGGACGCGTCGAAACGGTAGCCCTCGTGCCGGGCTACTCGACCACCAAACTCATCGAGCGAATCAAAGCGGGTTACTAACCTCCGTATAGAACGCTTGTTAAAAGGACCACTTGCTTGATAAACGGTTAACAGATCGGGATACTTTTCCGGCTTTTCTGTTGTTTTACTGATAACGGGCGGATACGTTGCCCCATATAAACTTAAAACCTGACCAACAAACCATGGCTTCTCCCTGGATATTAATGCTTGTCATCTTCGGTCTCAGCGCATTTGTGAGCTGGCGGCTACGGAGTAAATTTAACGAGTACTCACAAATTGGACTCAGCAATGGCCTGAGTGGGGCTGAAGTAGCCCAGCGGATGCTGCGCGAAAACAACATTTTCGACGTGCGTGTCCTGTCCGTCGAAGGAATGCTTACTGACCACTATAACCCGGCCGACAAGACCGTCAACCTGAGTGCCGATGTGTATTATGGCAAGAGCGTGGCTTCAGCAGCCGTAGCGGCTCACGAGTGTGGGCACGCCGTGCAGCATGAGGTAGCTTACGCACCCTTAAAGTTGCGGTCGGCGATGGTGCCGGTGCTGACAGTTTCGTCGCGCTATATGCAGTGGATTCTGTTGGGCGGCATTCTGCTGTTGCAGACGACACCGCTTCCTTTGGCAATTGGCGTGGGCCTATTCGCGCTGACGACCCTGTTCAGTTTCGTGACGCTGCCCGTTGAGTTCGACGCCAGCAAACGGGCATTAGCCTGGATTCAAACGAACGGAGTCGTGAACGAGCGGGAGTACACGTTTGCTAAAGACGCCCTGTGGTGGGCTGCTATGACCTACGTCGTTGCCGCGCTGGGTTCGCTGGCCACGCTCATGTACTATGCCAGTATCCTGCTGGGCGGTCGCCGGAACTAAGCTCGTTAACTTAACACGGTTCGTTCTGATTCACACAAAAAGCCGCGTCAGCAACGACGCGGCTTTTGCGTGAACTGAAATCAGAAGCAATTTAAGCGAATAGCAGACGCGACGACTGGCTGACTACGTAGCCGGAGTCGATCATCCGCTGCTCCATTTGCTGCGTTGGTGCCGACCGGTCGATCAGCGTACCCGCTACGGCCACGGCAATGGCGATGACTAAGGCGGGCCAGAAACCGGCGATGGTGAAACTGTCCAAAAATTTGTCGATCAGCTTCAGCAAAATGGCCGTCACAATAATACGGACGATGCCCGACAGCAGGAAGAGCGTAACCAAGTTGAGGGGAAACCGGATGATCCAGCCAACGAAGAAATTCAGCAGTCCCAGCAGCACCGCAATGAGCAGAGCAGTTCCAAAATTTTTGACGTCGACCTGGGGCATGAAATACGCCAGTCCAAAAATCACGGCGGCATCGAGTAATAGGTGTAGGATAAGGTTCATGCGATAAACTGGGATAGTTGATTCGTTTCCAACAACTGTTTTCGTCCACCGATAGTTTAACCCCTACAACCAGCACTCAACGCATGTATCGTCTTTGGATTTTAGCACTCACATTTCTGATGGCCTGCGGGCCGGGTTCATCGCAGCAGGCGGCAACGTCCTCCCCCACCGATTCGGCGAAGGTGTACCGCTTCAGCGAAGCCAGCCGCGATGGCATTGGTAAATTTTATCAGGGCCGCGAAATTGCGCACGTGATGGGTCACCTCGGCGCGTCGTGGCTCGAACGCCCGGAGCGCGAACGAGAAGAACGCACCGATTTACTGTTGGCCGCCCTTGACCTCAAACCGACCGACGTCGTGGCCGACATTGGTGCTGGAACGGGCTTTTTCACGTTTCTGATGGCCTCGGAAGTGCCTAAAGGAAAGGTGCTGGCGGTGGATATTCAAACCGAAATGATCGACTACCTGAACGAAGGCAAAGCAAAGCGGAAGATCACTAATGTACAGCCGGTTCTCGGCACCGAGTCCAACCCAAAACTACCCGCCAACACTGTTGATCTGGCCATTTTGATCGACGCATATCATGAGTTTTCGTACCCCCGCGAGATGATGAGCCAGATTGCTTCATCCTTAAAGCCGGGTGGGCGCGTGGTGCTGGTAGAGTACAGGGCCGAAGACCCAAGTGTACCCATCAAAGAAATCCACAAACTGAGCGTGGCACAGGCAACCAAAGAGATGAAAGCTGTTGGGCTGAAACTATTGAAGAATGACAAGCGGTTACCGCAGCAGCACATTATGTTCTTCGGAAAGTAAGCGCTTACGGTCACAAACCCATTACCAATGAATATTACCCAGGTCCGCGAACACCTCCACCGGCTCATTGACGAAGTTGACGACATCTATGTACTGAACGGGCTATACCGTAACCTGCTGTCCGACAAACGGCAGCGCGAACAGTATGAACAGGAGCAGCGGGAGAAAGCCAAAAAAGCGTCGCCCGACAGCCGGTCTAAATCACCCCGGAAAGGCCACTGATCGTCAGTGCGATGATGATGGCATTGAATCCGAACGACAATATACCATGCACTAAAACCGTCCGGCGCATGGATTTGGCGCTGATCGTTACGTCGGATGTTTGACTGGTCATGCCGATAACGAACGAGAAATAAGCAAAATCAAGGTAGTCCGGTTCTGGTTCGTCGGGAAACTCCAGGCCACCGGGTGGTTTGGTTTTACGGGGGTCATCGCCGTAGTACAGGTGAGCGTACCGGAGCGTAAAAACCGTGTGTACCAGACCCCACGCGCTGGCTACCGCCAGAATCGCCAGCGCGGTGTGCGTAATGCGGTTCTCCTGACGCATGGAATCCAGCACGGCAACAACGGCAAACAGACTGGCCACGGCGGCCACGACCACAAATGCCAGAATCTGAACCCGGCTCGAATCCTGTAGCCGCGAAACACGGGGCAGGTCGCGCGGATGGTCATTCACAATCGTTAGCCACGTCAGGGCCAGCACCGTCAGGGCGTAAACGACCCAGGCAAATGTGAGCCGCACCGGCCAGCCCAGTGTGCCGGGCACCAGGCCGAACGCCAGGAACGCAACCCCTAACGCAATCAGCAACCGGTGGTGCGCATCCAACCCGCTAATCCGGGAAATCAGTGAAGCCATAGCAAGATTCGTAACGAGGGGCAATGTAGGGCTGAACTACATTCCTTTTCGTATTTTTGATGCTTCACGACCCAATCCATTCGCCCATGACCCCGTGCCGGTCTCTGTTTGCCACCGTATTCAGCCTTCTTTTTTCTCTTTCTGCGCTCGCCCAGACCACCCTGCCCACGTTTCTGCAAGCGGGCAACCGCTACGGAGGACCACGCGTGAACCGGTGGGCGGATTCGGTATTTGCCACGCTCACCCCCGACGAACGCATTGGCCAACTGATTATGGTCGCGGGCTACTCGAACCGCAAGCCAGCCTACGAAGACTCGCTGGTGACGCTGGTTCGGACCAATAAACTCGGTGGGGTCGTTATGTTTCAGGGTGGCCCCATCCGGCAGGCCAAGCTCACCAACCGATTGCAGGCGCTCTCGACGGTGCCGCTGCTGATTGCCATGGATGCCGAATGGGGCTTAGCCATGCGCTTGGACAGCACCGTCCGGTATCCCTACCAGATGACGTTGGGGGCCATGCCGGGTAATGATTCGCTCATTTACCGGATGGGCGCGAACTTAGCCAAACAGGCGCGTCGGCTGGGCGTTCACGTCAATTTTGCGCCAACGGTCGATATCAACAACAACCCCAACAACCCCGTCATCAATTTCCGTTCGTTCGGCGAAGACAAGTACGCTGTGGCCCGCAAAGCCTTAGCCTACGTGCGGGGCATGGAGGATAACCGGCTGTTAACCAGCATCAAACACTTTCCCGGCCACGGCGACACCGGCACCGATTCGCACTACGACCTGCCACTGATTAATAAAAGCCGGGCCCAACTCGATTCCCTCGAACTGTACCCGTTCCGGCAGCTTATCAACGCCGGGGCATCGGGCGTGATGGTTGCGCACCTGAGCATTCCGGCCTTAGACACCACCCGCAACCGCCCTTCGACGCTCTCGCCCAACATCGTGACGAACCTGCTCAAAAACGAACTGGGCTTCCAGGGACTGATTTTCTCCGACGCCATGAACATGAAAGGCGTCACGAAATACTTTCCATCGGGGCAGGCCGATCAGTTAGGCATCGTAGCGGGGATGGATGTGCTGGAGTTTACGGAAGACGTTCCGGCCGCGTTAGCACTCATCAAACAGGCCGTGGTCGACGGGCGCATCACGCAGGAATCCTTAGACGCCCGGTGCCTGAAAGTGCTGCGGGCCAAAGCCTGGGTTGGTCTGGATCGATACAAACCCATTGTGCTCGATAACCTCGTCCGCGATCTGAACCCCGTGCAGGATGTGCTCCTCAACCGCCGGTTTACCGAGGCCAGTTTGACGGTGCTGAAGAACGAGCGAAACCTGCTGCCGCTGAAAGGGTTAGACACGCTCCGTATTGCATCGGTAGCAGTGGAAAGCGAGAAACTGACGGCGTTTCAACAGATGGCGGGCAACTACACACGGGTTGACCATTTCCGGATGAACTCGAAAATGCCTGATTCGACCGTGGCGCGGGTGCTGGATTCGCTGCGTATGTACAACCTGTTACTGGTGGATGTTCATCTGAACAACATCCGGCCGGGTGCCAAATACGGTATGCAGGCCAAAACGGCTACACTGGTTGGTAATTTAGTGGCGACGGGCAAGGCCGTTGTCACGGTGTTTGGCAATGTGTACGCATTAGATAAGCTGACCTTTCCTGCCGACTCGGCCCGGCCCGAACGCAACATTGAGCGGGCGCGGGCCATTGTCATGCCCTACCAACTCACCGATTACACCGAGGAGTTGTCGGCACAATTAATTTTCGGGGCCATTGGCGCGTCGGGAAAGCTGCCCGTGACGGTGAATCAGCGGTTCCGGCTCGGCGATGGCATCACCGTTCAGCCCATTGGCCGGATGAAATACACCATTCCTGAAGAGGTCGGCATCGACGGGCAATTGCTGACGCAGCGGGTGGATTCATTAGTGAACGTTGGGCTGGCGCAAAAGGCGTTTCCGGGCTGTGTGGTGCAGATGGCCAAAGACGGCAAGGTTATTTTTCGCAAAGCGTACGGCAAACATACGTATGATGCGTCATTAGGGGCGGAACCTAAGACGGTGCAATTGGACGATTTATACGATATGGCGTCGGTGACAAAGGTGAGCACCTCAACACCCGCCCTGATGCGCTTAGCGGACGAAGGCAAATTCAACGTAGACGGCAAAATGGCGGATTACCTACCCGACTTCAAAAAGTCGAACAAGGCCGACCTCGTCTGGCGCGACGTGCTGACCCATCAGGCCCGGCTGAAGGCGTGGATTCCCTTCTGGCGCGATACCCGAAGTGCAGACAGCACTTGGAAGCCCAAAACCTTCAGAACCAAACCCAGCGCCCGCTATTCGATTGAAATAACGGACAGTCTGTATCTGTTCAGACGCTACCCAAAAACCATCTTTGAGCAGATTCGAGATTCGCCGTTGAACGCGAAAAAAGAATACGTGTACTCAGACCTGTCGTTTATCCTCTACCCGCAAATTGTGAAGCGGCTGACGGGTCAAAACTTTGAAGATTACCTTAAAAGCACATTTTACGGCCCGCTCGGCGCGACTACACTAACCTACAACCCACGGCGGCTTTACTCGCTCAACCGCATCGTGCCCACCGAATATGATTCGCTGTTCCGCAAAACGCTCATTTGGGGACGTGTGCACGACGAAGGAGCGGCCATGCTCGGTGGCTTGTCGGGGCACGCGGGCTTGTTTGGGTCGGCCAACGATCTGATGAAGGTGTTTGAGATGTACCGGCAGAAAGGCGCTTACGCCGGACAGCAGTACATTTCGGCCAAAACTATCGCGGAGTTCACGCGCTACCAGTTCCCTGAGTTAGGGAACCGGCGCGGATTGGGCTTCGAGAAACCGTCGTTCGCGTACACCGGCAACGCCCCCCGTTCGGCCACCAAGGCCAGTTTCGGACACTCGGGTTTCACGGGCACCTTTACGTGGGTCGATCCTGACCCGGCCTACAACCTGACCTACGTGTTTCTGGCCAACCGCGTCTATCCCACCCGAAACAATAATAAAATCAGCACGTTGAATACCCGTACCTACGTTGCCGAAGCGTTATACGAAGCAATCAAGCGCGGCATTCAATGAAAAACTTCCTGATTCACCTGCTTAACTACGAACTCTGGGCTAACCAGCGCATTATCGACGCCCTCGAAACGCTGGACAATCCACCAGCGCGGGCAGTAGCCATTATGGGCCATATTTTGTCGGCGCAGCAGGTTTGGCTGGGGCGGGTGCTTCACGAAACGACGTTTGTCTCTATCTGGGAGGATACGCCAGTGGGATGGATGAGCGAAACCGCCGAGCGGCAGCACCGCAAAGTAGTAAGCTACCTGAGTGCGCTGGCCGAGTCGGAATTGACGCAACCCGTTGACTATCATAACTCGAAACAGGTGGCGTATCAAAGTACACTGCTCGACATTCTGACCCACATGAGTCACCACGCGGCCTATCACCGGGGGCAGGTGGTGCAACTAATCCGACCCATGCTGGATGAACCCCCGGTAACGGATTTCATCGTCTGGACGCGGGAAGGGTGAGTGTGTGTACAGTTCAATTAGCTATTCGATTCGCTGATGAATGGGCAAAAAAAGTTAAACACGACCGAAATTATGTTTAATTTTTCTCTCAGGTTAACATAAGCCTCATTATACAACAAAAGGACCTGCATCACAATAGCATCACCCTATCAAAAGTTAGTGAAGAGTAAACACCTGATAGGATATGAACATTAAGCTACTTTTCACTTTATTGCTATTACGCTCGATACAATCATGGTCTCAATCAATAGCCACTAATCAAACGGATAAAGAGTACTGTCTACATAACAGGCGATTAAGTTATATACACCCGAAAGATTTTATCCGTCGCCAAGCCGTTTTAGATTCGGTCAACAGGCTTTTGGTTGGTCGATGGAAACTTATTGATATTGGTACCCAGACTTACACCGTGATGCCCATTCCAGCAGACTCTATTGAGATGAGCGTAGATGGGAAAGGAAATTCTATTGTCTATGCACGAGGAAAACAGATAGTTGATTTTCAATTAGCTGTGGGTATAAACTACGGTAACCTACGATGTGTAATTAGTGAGACGGGTAGAGCCTATTTTCGCTTCAGAACGCCACGAGTGAGGGCCGGTCAAAGAGACATGAATAACGGGGAAACCATCTATCCTAATGGTCTTCGAGTCTGTGAAAAGTATTTAGAAATCTATGCTTTCACCTCGGCTGGCCCGTATTACGTCTTTAAACGGTTAATGTCTATCCAACTAGAAAATAAACCCAGAAACTAACATATTTGCTACTTATACAACAGCACTGTAGAACAATCGTAAGAGCAAGGAGTTTTAACAATTGCCTAAACACTTGACAGGATGAAAAAGCAACTTATCATTTTGGGAATCACTCTGTGTACCGCCTGTAAACACGATGCGCCAGTCGTTCAACCGATACTGGCTCCCGATGCCGCCAGAGTCATTACAGGCACTTATACGGCTAATCTATCGCGTATTCCTACTGTGAAGTCCTACCCTATCAATGGTAAGACGATAACGTTTCAGGTTGAGCGCATTTCATCTGACAAGGTGCGAGTTAAAGTACAAGCCCCTGCTAACGGCTTCTACTCGCCCGCCAGAGACACCACTTATGAGAATGTGTATGTGCTGACAAAGCCACAGGGGTACTACCTGACGTTAGAAACAGACACAACACAGCCGAATAATCAGTTAGGAAGCGAACTTGTTATTGCACCACCTTCTGCACCTGATAACTCTCCGAATTGGGCTGCTTACATGTTTGCCCCCCCAACCTATACGAGTGGTACA
Organism: Spirosoma arcticum; assembly: GCF_054779955.1. Taxonomy (NCBI): domain Bacteria; kingdom Pseudomonadati; phylum Bacteroidota; class Cytophagia; order Cytophagales; family Cytophagaceae; genus Spirosoma; species Spirosoma arcticum. The sequence goes on along the minus strand of NZ_BAAGXG010000004.1, from coordinate 301,847 downwards.
TCAGAACTACCAAAATATGTGGCTCGTATGTCAGTCGAGTTCACAAAGACTAATTGAAGTATTCTTAGATTAGAATTCAATAAATGATTGCATTCTTCTGAAAATAGTCGAATAACATAAGATTAGTTATGAAACTTGGCTGGGAATAGTGCAATTAGTATAGGTTGCCAGACAGTCATGGAAATTCACTGGGGCAGTAACGGCTGACCATTTGTGCCGTACGATTCTGTAAACAAACCCTCCCTTACGGCTTCTGCCCATTCCAATAAATCAACACGTTCAGCGTAGCCCGGCCGGACGCAATCAGGTCCAGATCGCCGTCGCTGTCGAGATCAGCGGCTTGCAGGTCTTCGCAGGCCATTCGGACGCTATCGTCGAGCACGTAGCCCGCAAAGTTATCGGCCTCCTGCGGAATGAATAGCCGCACCCCAACTTTGCCGCTTTTGTCCGGGTTGCGCCAACCCACGATAATCTGATCGCGGCCGGTCCCCAAAAAATCACCGCACACGAGCGCATGACCCTGACTCAATTCGTCGGTCAGGATATTGATTTCTTTGTCAGACACGTCGGCGCGGGGGCGTTTGGTTGAATAATAGCCGTTTTCAGTTTGCAGCAGGGTCCCGTGCATGGGCTGGATGGTAGCGATGCCCGCGCCCTTGTCGTAGCGTCGGATTTCGCCAATGCCGTCGGTGTTGTTGGTCAACAGGCCCAGTGCGTTGCGGGCGGCTTCCTCGGGCATGTACCGCCACTGTCCCGACTGCCACTCTAAAACCTTGCCGCCTTCTTTACCAGCCAGGATGAGACCGGTAATGGGACCATCTTCCCAGAGTTCAAAGTTATGCGTCAGGTGTAGCGTCGAATCCACTAAATACCGTTTCCACGGACTGCGTGGATTCTTCGGGAACTCGTACCCCCACACCCGAACGCCCCGGCCCTCCCCTTTTTGGTTGCCCAGGCCGTGCAGCGGCACCACAATTAGCTGGTAGGTGTTGCCGGTTTTGGCCCAGCGCATCCGGTGCGTCGTTACTTCGTGGGACAACCGCACCGGTTCCCAGCGTTGTGTCGGGTCCTGCGGGCGAACCAGGTAAAACACGGCCCCGGATTTGGTGCTGTCAGCGGTTTCGGATGGATTCCAGCCCGCACCCACGGCCACCTCCACTCGCCCGTCGCCATCGAGGTCGCGGGCGGCAATGCAGACATTATCCTGCGGGGTCAGGTTCTCGGCCATAACGTGGCGTTTCCACGCCCCCGTTTTGCTATTGGGGTTTTTGTACCAGACAATCTGTTTCTGATCGGCCAGCAGAATGTCGGGTTTCCGGTCGCCGTCCACATCGCCAATGGCCAGCCCGTAGCCAATGCTGATCTGGTTATCAACAACCTGGATTTTAAAGTTGGGTTTGGGGGTTTGAGCGAGGACCCATAGAGGGCAGAGGAACAGGCAAAGTAGTTTCATAACGGGAAGTAGTTTCTCGGCCTTGTAGTAAGATCAGGAAAGGTGCATTTTACTCTCAGAGTGTGATTCCCTCGCCCAACTGCATCACGTGGTAAGGGGTGCCATGTCGCTCGCAGGCCTGCATAAAGTCGGCAGGGTCGGCGGTGTTGAAGGCGAACAGGTCGTAGTGGTGGGGAATAACGAGTTTCGCACCGATGTCGCGGCCAAGCCGGGCGGCTTCGTCGGGGTCGAGGTTGCCCGCCACGCGTCGTTCGGGTTTATTGCCGTTTATGGGCAGAAACGCCACGTCCACCCTGAACGGCCTCAGCAGGTCCACCATGCCCTCGTACCAGAGCGTATCGCCGGAATGATACACTCGGTACGGGCCTGCTTCAACCACATAACCCATGAATTTACAGCATCCCCGCCCATCGCGTTCGAGTTCGTTGTGCGCGGCCGGAACGCCATGAAACACAAAATCGCCAACAGTTGCGGTTTGACCGTCGGTTAATCCCACCGGCCACGTCGGATCAGTGCCGAGCCGGTCAGCTATAAACGAACGGTTGGCTTCGGGAATCACGAACTGTAGAGCCGGGTTAGCGGCAATCAGCGGAAGCAGCGTATCGGCGTCGAGGTGATCGGTATGGTTGTGACTGGAGGTCATAACGTCGATGCTATCGAGATGCGCCGGGTCGATTACCCGTTCCGACAGGCGGACGTGCGGTTTATCGGTGCTGGCGTATTTTCGCGACAGCGAGTCGGACAGGTACGGGTCAAGCAGCAGGTGTTTCCTGTTGTATTGCAGCAGAAAACCGCTTTGGCCGAGCCACCATATATGCAGCTTACCGGGCGTTTGGGTGGCCTGTTCAATGTCAGTGAGCAGGGCATGGTCTTTCTGAAAAGCGGGTTTTACTATCATTTCTGAGGAGTTAAACCACTAATTCGGCCAATGAGCCAGTCGAACGTTTTGGCGGGCAACACCCGGGGGAGCGTCCAGCCGATTAGCTTCTGAGGCACAACGGCGTACCGGATGCTGGGGCGGGGCGTTTCGTGAATCTGCACAATACGCTCACCGAGGTATTCGACCGAAAAACCCCGGCTTTCGGCCGCCCGCACCTGCTTCTGAAACCGCTGCATGGCCGGGTAGTAGGCCGTCTGTTCGTAGGCGTCGATAGGTGTGTTCTTACCCCAGATTGGCGTTTTCACGGCTCCCGGACCCACAATAATCACCTTTATCCCGTACAAATTTAACTCCCGGCGCAGACTGTGCGACAGTCCTTCAACGGCGTGTTTGGAGCCGACGTACGCGCCCATAAACGGAATAGCCACCTGCCCGTTTACCGAGCTGATATTCTGAATGCGGCCCGGCCGAACGGGGTGGTTGTCCCGCGCCCCAAGCAGCGGCAGAAACGCCTGCGTCACGCGCAGCAGCCCCAGCACGTTTACCTCGAACTGTTGCTGAATAACGTCCATTGGCTGGTGTTGCAGCGGTCCGCCAATGGCGATGCCCGCGTTGTTGATGAGTCCGCCCAAACCGCTGCCCGTTAGCCGGTCGGTGAGCAGTTGGGCAGCCGCGTTCACGGCGTCGGTGTCGGTCACGTCGAACAGCAGCGGCACAAAGTTTACGCCCAGTTCGGTTTGCAGCCGGTCGGCGTCAGCTTGGGTGCGAACGCTGCCGAAGACGGTGTAGCCTTTTCGAATAAATTGCTTGGTGGCCCCGTAGCCGATGCCCGTTGAAGCGCCGGTAATAAGGATATTGCGAGAAGTGGGTTTCATAGCGTCCAAGTTAAGTTATATCGCCAGAATATGCCCTAACGAACCCGGCTTAGGTTCAACAATCGCGTAAAGTTTGACGTTATCTCCCCGGTTGGCCAACCCTAAAACCACCGGGCCGACGGCTATGAATCATGCAGGACATTGAACCCTTCTACGGCTGGGAAAAATACTACAACGCGTCGGAAGACACGCGGTCGCCGTTTCACGAGCGGGAGTACAACATGCACCAGTACGAGAATGATATTTACGGCTACTACATCCACCCCCTCTGGGACGAAATCGGCTCCGAAACGCTCTATTGTAAGATTCTCTTCGCCAACTACGACCGGCAATTCGTGGTTATCGAACTCTTCGGCGAGTGGAACGACACGCTTCACAACGACATCATGTACCTCAAACGGCAGGTGGTAGACGTACTCGTCAATGAAGGCATCAAATACTTTATCCTCATCAGCGAAAACATTTTCAACTTCCACGGCTCCGACGACAGCTACTACGAAGAGTGGTTTGAGGACGTGGAAGACGGCTGGATTGCGGCCATTCACTCGCCCGAATTCATCGAACGTGAGTGGAAAAAATACCGGCTCGATTACTACATCAATTTCGGTGGCACGCTCGACATTGCCAACTGGCGGACGCTCCAGCCCGCTGCCCTGTTTGAGTTAGTCAACAGCCTGCTGATGCGCCGGTTAGGGTAAAGAGTCAGGTGGGTAACTGGCCGAAATGCCTGCCTATTCGGTCGCTTTATTTCCAGTATTTCTACGGGATCAATTCGGATACTTTTACGCTAAAGCGAGAAGAGTTCATGTATAATCTTTGTCGGGCCATTCACCATTGAATGTAGCCTAAACCAACGGTATCATGCCTCTTCTGTCAACTTTTGAGCTTTTAGTGAAGCGCATCGCGCCTACGCCGGGCGGACCTGCCAACCCCGCCAACGCACCATTCAGACGAGTTGTTCAGGGTTATTTTCTGACAATTTCGCACATTCCCGACGCCAATTCAGGGCCGCTTTCGCTTCAGATGCGTTTCACGACGAATATTATCGACGAAGATATTTTAAACCCGAATAACCGTTTTTACCGTGGCCTGATCGGCAGCACGTTACAAAATTCAAATCACTCCTTTGTAGTGGATAACGCCGGTGCGCAAACAACCACCCTGTTAACCGCCCTGCCCCCATTAGTTAGTTCGCAACCGTTCGAGAGCACGCCATTCACCATTCAACCCGGACAAACCATTGCGGCCGCGTTATTTCCTAATGTGGGCAATGCGTTTGTGTTGAGCACCGAGAATCTGGCCGTGCGGGGCTATGCCGAAATAGTAACTGCCAACGATGTCATCGCGAATGAGCAGTTACTTATTTCTGCCGAACAGCGCGGGACGTTCCTGGATAACGATTATCCCCTTTTCAATAATCCGGATATGCTCGATTTCGACCAGATCAGCTACTCGCTCGATTTAGCGGGAGGCCGGGCGCTGGTTCGGGTTTAGTACGCCTGTTTACTGACCAAATAATGCCCGTACAAATGGGTAGAATTGACCGATCAGGACTGCTTCGATGTCCTGAAAGCACACTGTCGACCTGAGCGGTTGACAGCGTTAATTTGGAGGTAATTGCGGAACATCTGTAGTGCCGAAGCTCCGGCTTCAAGAGTATAGTTAGTTGTCACTCCCGAAGCCGGAGCTTCTGGGGCGCCGGACCGGGCACTACATCATTCGCTTCGTAAACTTTTGACCGGGTTCATCAGCGCGGCTTTCACGCTCTGAAAACTAACGGTGATGAACGCAATACCCGCTGTGGCGAGTAGTGCCCAGACGAAAGTTTCTACGCCAATATCGGTCTTGAACTTAAAATCGGCCAGCCAGGCATTCATAAGCCACCAGGCCAGTGGGGCAGCCAATACAAACGCTACCAAAATCAACCGGGTGAACTCCTGACCAAAGATCCAGATGATCTGGGCGATGCTGCTGCCGAGGACTTTCCGGATGCCAATTTCCTTGGTTTTTTGCGCGGCCATGAACGACACTAACCCGTATAGCCCTAAGCAGCCGATGAACAACGCAAGGGCCGAAAAGACCTGAATGAGTTTCAGCATCAGCGATTCAGTTTTGTAGAAGGTGGCGATGTCGTCGTCCAGGAACTCGTATTCATATAGTTTGTCGGGGTGATTGGCGCTCCACGTTTTTTTGAGAGCGGCCATGGTAGCCGCGACGTTGCCCGTATTGATTTTTACAGCGTAATTGAAATAAAGGCCGGGTGCGGTAAAGATGCCAATTGGGTTGATTTCCTGATGAAATGACACATCGTGAAAATCTTTCACGACGCCCACTATTGTCCCTTTGGTGTTGTTAATCATCAGCGGTTTCCCCAGCAATTCCCCGGCTGATTTGATATTCAGCTTTCGGGCAAAAGCTTCATTGACGACAAACTCCCGTGCCGAGTCGGCGGGAAACACGTTGCGACCCGCCACGAGCGTCAGGCCAAAGGTTTTGAGGTAATCGGCATCCGCTGCTTTCACCGCCACCCGAAACGTCTGCTCGTTGGGATCGTTGTTGTAGTAGGGCGTCGTGGTCCAGTTGTTGTTATTGGTAGCGGGTGCGCCAAAGCACAGGGCCACGCCGTCCACACCTGTTAGTTTCTCAAATTCTCCCTTCACCGTTTGCGCTTTCTGGTAATCGGAACCAATCGGAATCATCACGACGGCATCTTTGGTGAACCCCAGGTCCGACTGCTTCGCATAATTCATTTGTTTGGCAATGACAATCAGGCCGATGACCAGCGCCTGCGATAGGGCAAACTGAGCGATGATCAACGCTCTTCAGGTGTTGAAACCACCAATGTTTCGTTGCGACAGCCTGCCCCGCAACGCGACCACGGGCTGAAAACCCGCCAGAATTAAACCGGGATACGAACCCGCCACAAACGTTACAAACAACACCAGTAGGGGAATAAACACCATCAGTTGTCCGTCATGCAGCAAATCGAAACGAACGTGTGCCGTAAACCAATCATTGACAAACGGCAATGCCGCCAGCGACAGAACAAAGGCTACTCCCAACGCGAGCACCGTAATGACTCCGGTTTGAGCAATGAACTGCCAGAAAATCTGGCCTCGTAAACTACCCATCACCTTTCTGACCCCCACTTCTTTAGCCCGGTTGAGCGCCTGTGCGGTAGCCAGATTGACAAAATTGACGCAGGCCGTTACAAGAATGAATACACCGATGAACGATAATACCCACAGGTTCTTTTTGTCCATCGGCCCACCATAGCGTGCGTCGAGATGGACCTTCGACAGGGGTTGGAGTTTATAGTGATGGACGTTGGTACTGGTTGGTCGGTGCTTAGTGACGTAGGCCGGAAAAACGGCCTCAACCTGCGCCACCGAAATGGGCGGGCGCAGGCGTACGTAACACTTCATAACATCGTTTATGCCGCCCCAAGCATCGTCGCTCGCCAACCATTCATCCTGCTGTTTCAACGTAGAATAGGAGACAAAAATCTCGGCTTGCTGATGCGAGTTTTCAGGTATATCTTTCAGTACTCCCGTGATTTTGGCTTTAATACTTTTCCCGAATTGGATGGTTCTATTGATTGGATTTTTGCTCCTGAAGTACTTTTGAGCGAGTCGTTCGGTGATGATCGCAGTGTTGGGTTCCAGCAGGGCAGATTGTAGGTTGCCAGCAATGAGTGAAAAGTTGAAGATGTCAAAGTAGGCGGGTTCGGCAAAGGCAAAGCCACCTTCCTGCTTGAATTTTTCTCCTTCTTTTCCCGTGTTGATCGTAATGACGGCATCGTCGTAAGTAGCGATGCGGGCAACTTTCTCGGCAAAATCATAATCGTCCCGAAACGCCTTTCCCAGCGGACTCGGTACACTGGATTCATACTCGATAACATCGCGGTGCTCCTCGGTGACAATGCGGAAGATGCGGTCGGCATTGCGATGGAAATTATCAAAACTGAGGTGGTATTTCACCAGCATGAAAATGAGCAACCCACAGGTCATACCCAATCCCAAGCCGAAGATGTTAATGGACGCATACGCCCTGTTGCGAACCAAATTACGCCAGGCGATTTTGAGATGATTTCTGATCATGATAGTAGCGCCCGGTCCGGCGCCCCGGAAGCTCCAGCTTCGGATGTGGAAACTATATATTCACCCGAAGCTGGAGCTTCCGGGGCGCCGGACCAGGCGCTACTGTTATTCACTTCGCAAACTTTTGACTGGGTTCATTAAGGCGGCTTTTATACTCTGGAAACTTACCGTCAGCAGGGCAACGCTCAGTACCGACAGGCCAACTAGGCCGAAGAGCCAACCCGTTAAGTCCATTCGATACGCAAACGTATTGAGCCAGTAACGGGCCGCATACCATCCAATGGGTGTAGCAATTAGAAAGGCAAGCAGCACTAATTTCAAGAAGTCGACAGACACTAATTGACCGACTTCCAGGACACTGGCTCCCAGTACCTTTCGAATACCAATTTCCTTGTTCCGCTGTTCAATCGTCAGCGATACCAGGCCAAACAGACCCAGTCCGGCAATCAGGATAGCCAGCCCGGCAGCATCGGTGATGAGTTGTTTCCAGCGGGCATCGTCGGCGTAGTCTTCGAGTCGGTCGGCCTCCATGAAATGGTACGAGAACGGCTGGTACGGAATCAGTTTTCTAAAGTTACTTTCGATGGTTTGCAGTCCGGCCTGCGTTTGGCCATCCGTCAGTTTGGCGTAGAGTTGATTCATCTGTTCGGGCTTGCCAAGCTGGAGTAAGACGGGTTCCGGTTTGTCGCGCAGGGAGCGGAACTGATAATCGCGCACCACGCCCACTACCGTCAAATTGCGCCGGACATTGTTGTCGTCTTCCCACTGAATCACCTGCCCGACGGCGGATTGATTAGCCTCCAGAAACCGCTTCACGAAGGTCTCATTCACCAAGATATTGGATAGGCTGTCGGTGGGGTTCGCATTGCTCAGCCCCCGACCCGCTACAATCGGCACGTTCACGAAGCTCAGGTACTGGTCGTCAATCCACTCGCGGCCCGATTTGATCGGTTTATTGCTCACGTAGTAGGTGCCTGACTGATGGCCTCCCGACTTCCGGGCGACGGCCTCGATACCGGGCTGTCCCCGCAACGCCTGCTTTACCAGTTCGCCCTGCTTCTCGCGGCCCCAGGGAACATAAATCCGCACCCGGTTCGCTCGTTCATACCCTACATCGGCGGTCTGGATGTAGTTGAACTGACCGTGCAGCACGGCCGTCCCAATCAGGAGCACAATAGCAATTGTGAACTGCAGGACCACCAGCGATTTCCCGAACTGGTTACGACCACTGAGCCGCAGACGACCGTATAAAATCTGCGTCGGATTGAAGCCCGACAGCACCAGAGCCGGGTAAAAACCGGCCAGTACCGTAACCACGATCACCAATCCGGCAAACAAACCAAGCGTTTGTGGGGTAAACAGAAAATGGAGTTGCAGGGCTTTGTTGGCGAGGGCCGAGAATTGGGGCAGCAGGACGTACACCAGTGCGATTGTCGGCACGAAAGCCAGCAGTGTCAGCAGAAACGTTTCGCCCATAAATTGCCCGATGAGCTGCCGACGGGTGCTGCCCGTCACCTTCCGAATACCGATCTCTTTGGTTCGGCGCAGGGAGCGGGCCAGCGTCAGATTCACAAAGTTGATGCAGGCCAGTAGCAGAATCAGTCCGGCAATGCCACTCAGGATGTAGGAATACACCGACGACGATCCCCGCGCCAGACCGTTATTCATGTCATAACTGGCATCGAGGTGCATGGCCGTGTACGGTTGCAGATGATACGCCAGACTGAATGTACCATATTCCCGACGAACCTGATCCAGTTGTCGGCGGGCATACTTCGTCACTACCGTTGCCATCTTGCGCTCGACCGCAATGGGGTCGGGAAACGCCCCGCTGTTGCGGTCGGTATGTACTAATAGAAACGTGTTCAGAAAGCCTTCTGCCCACTCATGTTGGCTCCAGTGTTTGCCATCCGGGGGCAGCGAAGCCACGAACGGGCGCAGTACGTCGAAGCGAATGCTCGAATTCATCGGGGGCGTTTTCACGACACCTGTAATGCGGTAATTTTCAAAATTACCCCCCGCGTCGATGGTCAGCGGTCGGTTCAGCACGTCGGTCGTGCCGAAGTACTTGCGGGCTATTTCCTCCGTGACAACCACACTACCCGGATCATTCAGCAGCGTTCTACTATTTCCTGCCAGTACGTCGAAACTGAACAGCCGAAAGAAAGACGTGTCCACGTACAGTACCTGTTGGTAGATAGCCTCCTCTTTTTTGCGAAACAACATTTCGTAGCCCTGAACCCGGCAGAAATCAGCTACTTCGGGCAATTCAGCGGCAAAGGCTGGCCCTTCCGGAACCCCCGTGGCACCGGTTTTGACTTCATTACCGTCAGCGTTTGTCGTGTTCAACACCACCCGGTAAAGCCCATCGGCACGGGCATGAAACCGGTCATACGATAGTTCATCCTGCACGAACAGCAAAATGAACATAACGGCCGCCAGTCCCGCGCTCAGGCCGATGATATTGATTGTGCTGAGAACGCGGTTGCGCAGCAGATTTCGCCAAGCGATTTTGAAGTAATTGCGAAACATAGTTGTAGTGCTTGGTCCGACATTCTGTAGTCCAGCATCCCGGAAACTCCAGCTTCGGGTGTGAAGTCAATTATACGCCGAAGCTGGAGCTTCGGCGCTACAGTCATTCACTTCGCAGACTTTTCACCGGATTCATCAGGGCGGCTTTCACGCTCTGGAAGCTGACCGTCAGCAGGGCAATACTCACCGCCAGCAAGCCCGCCCCCACAAACACCCACCACTCGATGTCGATCTTGTAGGCGAAGTCCTGCAACCAGCGGTTCATGGCAAACCACGCCAGGGGCGACGCAATGACGATGGCGATCAGCACCAGTTTGAGGAAGTCTTTTGATAACAGTGTTACAATACTGGTCACACTCGCGCCTAACACTTTGCGAACCCCGATTTCTTTGGTGCGTTGCTCCGCCGTGAAAGCCGCCAAGCCGAATAATCCTAAGCAGGCAATGAGAATAGATAAGGCCGTGAACAGGCTGAACAACTTCCCAAAGAGTTGTTCGGAGCGGTACAGTTCGGCAAACTGCTCATCCACAATCTGATACTCAAAGGGCCAGTCGGCAGCCCTGGTTTGCCACTCCTGTTTCAGAAACGCCAGCGTCGCCGTCAGATTGGTCGGTTGCACCCGCAATACCATGCTCGAAAACACTGGCGGAAATACGTGCATGACCACCGGTTCAATTTTCTGGTGCAAGGATTTGTAATTGAAATCCTGCACTACGCCAATCACCCGACCCCGCTTGAGGGTATCGGTTGGGCTACCGGGTACCCATTTATTCCACACAATTTCTTTACCCAACGCTTGTTGTGGACTGACTAAACCGAAGGTACGCACGGCGGTTTCGTTCAGGACAAAGCCTTCGTTCAGGTCCGTGCCAAACGTTCGGGAGAAATTTCGACCAGCCACCAGTCGCATCCCCATCGTGGGAATATAATCGGGGTCAATGAGGAACATATTGGTCGTTATTTCTGCGCCTTTTCCCGGCAGCCGAATGCCATCCCCGGCGAAGGTACCACCCGGTATACCGTAGCAGGCAGTGGCGGCCCGGATACCGGGGTTGCGCAGCAAATCGGTTTTGAGAGCCTCATAGCCTTTTTGCATGGCCTCGTTGCGCAGGGGCAATACAATAGCCTGCTCATCAGCAAATCCGAGATCTTTCTGCTGGATGTAGCGAAGCTGGGTAAACACAACCGCCGTACCGATAATTAGCACCGTGGATGCGGTAAACTGCAGCACGACCAGCGTTTTACGGAGCGAAACGGCTCCCGTTCGGGGCAACCTGATCCGGCTACCGGTCAGCACCTGCACCGGCCGAAACCCCGACAAAAAGAAGGCTGGGTATACACCCGCCAGTACGCCAACTACCCCAATGACCAGCACTAATCCGACCAGAAACTGCGGTTGCACCAAACTCGCCACCGATAGAGGTTTGCCGACCCAATTGCTGAAAACGGACAGGGAAAGACCCGTTATAGCTAAAGCGATAAGCATGGCGAGGGTCGTTAGCAGCAGCGATTCGCCGATAAACTGTCCCATCAACTGGCTCCGGTGGGCACCTACTGCTTTACGCAACCCTACTTCTTTAGCGCGGGTTAGCGAACGAGCCGTGCTCAGGTTCATGAAGTTGAAACAGGCGATCAACAGTGCGAACAAAGCAATAGCCATGAGGGCGTATACGTACCGGATGTTGCCCTTCTGCACGTTGTCGTACTCCAGGTCCGACGAGCGCAGGTGGACGTCCAGCAGCGGTTGCAACCGACTCTGGTACGTTATCCCTATCTTATCCAATTCGGGTTGCGCGTAGCGGACCAGCAGGGATGGTAACTTTGCCTGTAACCGGGCCGGGTTGTAGTGCTGGGGCAATACAACATAAGTGTAGAATTGCTGCCAGCGCCAGTTTTCCAGCCGACCCGGCTCAACGAGGGATTTTAATGTACTGAATGACCCAACCGCGTTCATTTTCAAATGCGATTGCGCGGGCAAGTCTTTCATGACGCCCGTTACGCGGAAGAGAATGGCGCCACCGTCCGCAATAGTTAGTTGTTTATTAATCGGGTCCTGATCGCCGAAATACTTACGGGCCATCGATTCCGAAATGACCAGTGTATTCGCTCCCTTCAGGACCTGCGCCGAACTGCCCCGCGTCAGTGGGAAGGAAAATATGTCGAAAAAGGTAGAATCGGCGAGCAAGATATCCGTCTCAATGAATTTCTTATCTTGGTACTTGACTAATGGTTTGTTACCCAGCGCAAACAGCCGCACCATCTGTTGCACCTCCGGAAAGTTGGCCTTTAGCGTGGGGCCGTATGCCGGGGGCGTAACGGCCATCTGACTTTGCTTGCCCTCCGCCGTGCGTTGGTTGATAACCCGGTATATTCGGTCTGCCTTCGCATGAAACCGGTCGTACGCAAATTCGTCTTGAACAAACAGGTAAATACTTAAACAGCAGGTCAGTCCAACCGATAGGCCAATTAAATTAATCAGCGAAAAACCCAGATGGCGCAGCAGATTCCGCCAGGCGATTTTGACATAGTTTGTTAGCATGGTTTTCAGGGTTATTCACTCCGCAACGACTTCACCGGATTCATCAGGGCGGCTTTCACACTTTGGAAACTTACCGTCAGCAGTGCAATACTCACCGCCAGCAAACCCGCCAACGCAAATACCCACCACTCAATGTCGATTTTGTAGGCGAAGTCCTGCAACCAGCGGTTCATGGCAAACCACGCCAGGGGCGATGCGATGACAATAGCAATCAGCACCAGTTTGAGGAAGTCTTTTGATAACAGGGTTACAATACTGGCAACCGATGCGCCCAATACTTTCCGAACGCCAATTTCTTTGGTGCGTTGCTCAGCGGTGAACGCAGCTAAGCCAAATAAACCCAGACAGGCGATGAGAATAGCCAGCGAGGCCGCCGTGGTGAATATCCGGCCGTATTGCTGTTCGGTTTGGTACTGCTTGCTGTACTGCTCATCGGCGAAGTAATAATCGAACGGATTACCGGGAAAGTATTGCCGATACAGGTTCGACAATTGGGCAATGTTGGCTTGAATCTGTCCCGTTGTAAGCTTGAGCGCGAAAAAATATTCGTTATAGGCTGGTTGAAAAACAATAGGGCCAATAGATTGCTGCAACGACTGGTGATGATAGTCTTTCACCACGCCGACAACTTCTGACCCGTCCTGCCACGTAATTTGCTGGCCAATGGCCGCCTGTGCAGAAGCAAATCCAAGCGCTTTGACCGCCGTTTCGTTTAGCATCACCCGGTGGCTCGACCAGCCTTTTTCCGCTTCAGCGGGTGTGATATTACGCCCAGCGGCCAACGTAATGCCAAATGTGGGTAGGTAATGATCGTCCACAATGGCCATGTTGTAGTTCGTTTTGTCGTCGTCGGGGCGGGCGTTGCGTTGCTTAGTGATGCCCGCCGTGCTGAAATTGTAATACTGACCCGGTACGCTGCCGGTGAGCGAAACGCGCTGCACAAACGATTGCCCAGCCAGTTCGTTGCGGAACGCCGACGACCGCTGTTTGTACGTCGAGTCTTTGCCTACCTCCGGCCCCCGAATAACCAGCACCTGCGCCGTAGTGACGCCCAATTCCTGAGTCTGCATGTATTGCAACTGCCGGTAGAGAATTACCGTCGACACGATGAGCGCAATGGACACGGCAAACTGAAACACCACCAATGACTGCCGCAAGGCTCCGCCCCGCCCGGGACTGCCGCCCCATGACCGGTATCGCACCGGCGCACCGGCCGGAGCGGCACCAGCCGAACCATTTCCCTTGAGCGTACGGATTGGCGACATACCCGACAGCGCAAACGCCGTGTACCCGCCCGATGCCAGCGCCCCAATGAGTAAAAAGGCCAGCCCTACTACCCAGAGATTACCCGATGCCAGGACGCTCAATGACAATTGCCTGCCAACCAGATCATTGAACGGTTTTTGCAGCAAGCTCAGGAGCAACAGCCCCACGCCAAAACCCAGTATGTTCAGTAGCAGGGACTCACCCAGAAACTGCCCGATTAGCGCCCAGCGTGTGGCCCCGGCAACCTTGCGAACACCTACTTCTTTCGACCGCTTCAGTGATGCCACCGTGGACAGATTCACGTAGTTGAACCACGCGATGAGCAGAATTAACAGCGCAATTCCGCCCATGAGGTACACAAAGCTCAGCTTACCCGTCGTGGGGTAGGTGTTAGCCAGACTGTCGGCGAGGTGCATCTGGCGGACGGGCTGGAGGTTTATAGTCGCTTTCGTCTCAGCAAAGTTCGGACTTCGCTGCCTAATCAGCCGGGTCAACTTGCTTTCCAACGCCGACAAATTGGTCTCGTCGGGGAGTTGCAGGTAGGCTTGCAGAAACCCATTATTTAACCCCTTCAGATCAACCCAGTCAGCATTGCCCAGGTTGGCCGGGTTATTCAGCGTAGCCAGCGAAAAAATCAGGTCGGTCTGAATATCGGAGTTGGGCGGCATATCGGCGTAGACCGCCACCACGGTATAGGGCGTTTTTCCGAACTGGTTATTGAGTGTCAGCACCTGACCCACAGCCGGTTTGGCATCGAAATAGTTGCGGGCCGCCGTTGCCGACATAGCCACCGTGTTGGGCTGCGTCAGCCGCGAGACCTGACCCGTTAGCACCGGGAATGAAAACAAGTCGAAGAAACTGCCGTCGGCCAGCAAAACGCCCTCTTCCCGGAATGAGCGCAACGTGACGGCTCCATTGGCCGTTGTGACAATGCCCTGCCCAATACCCGACGCCACGCGGCAATAGTTAGCGACCTCGCCAAACTCAGCTTTGACTAATGGCCCCACACCCGGCGCTGTAAGCTCACTCGACTGCCCTTCTTTAGTAGTGGTCAGCAGCCGGTAAAGATTCGGTAATTTCTGATGAAACTGATTGTAGCTACGCTCAAAACTAACGTATTCCAGAATGAGCAGAAACGCGGCAATCCCCACCGCCAGCCCGGCGATATTGATGATGCTGAACACCCGACTTTTGCGGAGATTCCGCCAGGCGATTTTGAGGTAGCTTTTGTACATGGTGCGTTCTGTTTACTTAACAACAACGGTATTTTCCTGACCCGATTTTACCATGAACGTCGACTGAATCTGTAAGACGTCGTTCTGGAAATACGTCAGGCGGTACTCGCCCGGCGGCAACGGAAGCTGATACGGAAAGAAGCGTTTCTGACTGTCGATTTTGGTGTCCCGCTCAACTGAATAATCGCCCGTCGACCGGGTAAGGGTCAGCTTGATTTTGCCCGTGCAGGTTTCGCAACGGAAAGTTACGTCCTGATCCTCACTGGTATCAGACTCGTCGTGGGTGGTGTCACTTTCCGACCGACCGGACAAAGTTGGTGGCAATGGGGGTTTAGGGGGCAGTGGGGGCTTGGGCGAATCCACCGCACCGGCGGGGGTGCGGCCTTCCGACCGGCGGGCTGGTTCTCCAATGCCGAGTGAATCGAAAATGCGGTGTTTGAGGTCGTCTTTTGCCCGATCACTCAGCCGGGCCACGTCGAACGTGCGCTGGTAGTCGATAGCCCGGCCATCGACCTGCCCTTCCACGCGGATAGACATCGTCTTGCCATCGTCGTTGATTTGTGAATGGGTTGTCGACTGGCGCGACGTTTGGGCCATAGCCGCAACGCCAACGTTGAGCAGAATCAGGGTGAGAAGCGATTTCATTGATTGAAAAATAGGATACTGTCACTCTTCGCTCAACTGTCGTGCCACACCCTGAAATGGCCATTTGCAGGTCAAAAACGGCCCTATCGTTTACGGCACCGTCCGAAAGTGGACACCCACTCGTCCGATAGTGAACGCATGGACCCGCCCCGACACGCGGCTGTTAGCGAACCGTGATTTCAACCCGGCGGTTTTTAACGCGCCCTTCCTCGGCCGCGTTATCGGCAACGGGATGCGTACTGCCGTACCCTTTGGCGTTGATGCGCTCTTCGGCAATGCCGCGTCGGGTCAGGTAGTGCGCAACCACTTTGGCGCGGTTCTCCGACAGGGCCAGGTTCAGGCGTGCGTCGCCCACATTGTCGGTATGACCCGCAACTTCGATGCGCCATTGCGGGTTCCGGTTCATCACCTGCACCAACTGGTCCAGTTCGGCCGATGAGCCGGGCAACAGCACATAGCTGCTTTGAGCGAACTGAACCTGGCGCAGCGCAACCGTTTCGCCCGTTACCAGGCCATCCAGGGGGCCAGTAACGGGTTGGGGAGCCACAACCGTAACCGCGTTCGGTTTGGTCACGGTGACGGCACTAACGGCAACTGGCGGGATAACGGCCGCTTTGGTTGCAGTTTTGGATGGAGGAGCAACTGGTTCAGTGACTGGCTTAGGCCCAGCAACCACAACCGCACGGGGCGACCTAACAACGGGCTTCGGCAATTGGGTGGCCGGTGGGTCGGGCTGCCGGAAAAACTGAGCGGTAACGGGCGTTCCGGGCGTATCGGAGAAGCTGAACAACGGCTTCTTTGCATCAGGCCGCTCCCAGAACAACTCGATCACTCCGCCGTACATCGCGTTGAAAAACTCCACTTTCAGGTCGTAGGAACGGCCTGCCTGCAACACCACACTACCCGTATATTTTTTGGAGTCGTTGAGTTGCCAGACGTCCATTACGGTTTTGTTACCCACCCAAATTCGGATGCCATCGTCCACCTTCGCGTAGAACGTATAGCGGCCCGACGCGGGAGCCAGCAGCTTACCCGTCCAGCGCACCGAATAATACGACCGATCAATACCGGGGGCCGGGCTTCGGTCTACCCACGTAAAACTGAGTTTCGGGTCAACGCGGGTCAGGACTTTTCGCTCGAAATTCGTGCCGTTGTAATACTCCCCTTTCAGTCCCGGTTGCGCCCTTACTGGTGTCATTAGTAACCAACCTGTTATTCCCATCAGCAGGCGTATCGTCTTCATCAATTCATCGGCTTGTGCAACCGAAAGATGCCCATTTTATCGACAGCGCCGTCTGATTCAGGATGAGTGGCCGTTAACGAGGTCAGGCGAGTTGACGGAGCCGTCGCTGGAAAGCCAAATCCTCTTTTTTGACAAAAGCAATGGGCACAAAATCATCCGTTGGCGTACCAATGTAGTACAGCGACCAGTCGCGGTCGTAAGTAGCCAGCACGTGCCGGATACATTCTACGCGATCAAAAGAAGGCACGGGGCAGTCGGCCCAGTAGAACAGCTCGACCCGGTAATGGAGGGCCTGCTTCTGCCCATTGATGGACACCTCGATTTCGATGTCCTGTTTGCCGGGCATCGAAGGGATAGGAATTGCGATGTAGGCCATGTTCGTATTGGTTTATTCGCTTCTCAATGATTTCACCGGATTTGTCAGGGCCGCCTTCACACTTTGTAAACTCACCGTCAGCAGGGCGATGCCCACCGCCAGCAGGCCCGCCCCGGCAAACACCCACCAGTCAATGGCGACCTTGTACTCAAAATTCTGCAGCCATTGATTCATCGCGTACCAGGCCATTGGCGTAGCAACCACAATGGCAATGAGCACAAGCTTGAGGAAGTCTCTGGAAAGCAGCGTAACGATGCCCGCTACTGATGCGCCCAGCACTTTGCGAACCCCAATTTCTTTGGTTCGTTGCTCGGCGGTGAAGGCGGCCAGGCCGAATAATCCTAAGCAGGCAATGAAAATAGCTAAGCAGGCAAAAACCGAAGCCAGCGTGCCAATGACGGTTTCGCTTCTATACAGCTTTTCATAGTCAGCATCAACGAACGAGTATTGGAACGGAAATTTCGGATTCATTTGTCGGCAAAGGGATTCGACACTGGCCAATGCCTGTTTGGTCTGACCGGGTTGGGTGCGGACCAGAATGTTACCCCAATGATCGTCTTTCTGAAACCGAATGATGAGGGGTCGAATGGCGACGTGCAGGGAGTTGAAATGAAAATCTTCGATCAGCCCCACGATTTTTCCCGGCTTACTCCAGAAAGTAAGCGGCTTTCCAACCGGGTCTTTGTAGCCGATGCGTTTAGCCGCAGCCTCGTTGATGAGGTAATTTGTGGAATCGGTGCCAAAGGCGGGCGAGAAGTCACGGCCCCGGATGATCTTCATACCCATCGTCCGGGCAAAATCGTAGCCTACCGATGTACCATTAAACTGAATGGCAACCGTAGGGTCTTTACCCACCCAGTTCACTCCGTCGGTCGTATTCCCGTTTTGCAATGGGTTGGTTTGCAAAAAGGTTACGGACTGAATGCCCGCCATTCGGGTTAATTCCTGTTTAAATAAGGGGAACTTCTGCCCCAGTTCACCTTCGCTCCTGATTCTGATTAAGTTTTCGCGGTCATAACCCAGGTTCTTCGTCTGAATGTACTGAAGTTGCCGGTAAACGATTACCGTTCCCACAATCATCAGCATCGACAGCACAAACTGGAACACCACCAACCCGCGCCGGAACAACTGCGCCCCGGCTCCAAACCTCAGGGTTCCTTTCAGTACCCGCACCGGATTGAGCGACGACAGAAATAGGGCCGGGTAACTACCGGCTAAGCCCCCCATCAACACCAGCAACGCCAACAGGATGGACCAAAACACGGGCTGGCTAATCGGCAGAACCAGTTGTTTATCGGTCAGTTGATTAAACACGGGCATTAGCACCGCCACTAATGCCACCGCCAGCACCAGGGCCATACTCGTGAGTAGCATGGCTTCCCCCATGAATTGCCCGATCAGCGATGCCCGTTCTGCCCCGACTACTTTCCGAACGCCAACCTCCCGCGCCCGCTTCACCGACCGCGCCGTTGCTAAATTCATAAAATTGATACCCGCGATCAGCAGCAAAAAAACCGCGACGATCACAAACAGCCACACGTATTCGATACGGCCACCGTCGCGCTGTCCGTTTCTGAAATTAGAGTACAGGTAGGCTTCGGTCTCCGGTTGCAGAAATAACTCAACGTTGTAACTGGCATTGAGATCCTTGTTACGGCCTTTCAGAAATGTTTTCAGCTTGGCATTTACGTTAGTCACATCCGCATCGGGGCGGAGTTGCAGCCGGGTCCGGGGGCCGGTATTCTCCCAAACTTTGGTCCAGGGTTCCCGTCGTTGGTAATCGGCCCAATTCAGCACGTACTCATACGGTTCGGGCGTACTGGCGGGCAGATTGGCAAAGACAGCCGTTACCTGATAGTTGAGCCAGTTGTCGAACCGAATGGATTTGCCCACCGCTTTTTGTGGACTACCAAAGTAGATATGGGCCATTTTCGCGGAGATCGCTACGCTTCCGGGCGTGTTGATGGCGGTTTCGGGTGTGCCGATCAGAAGCGGAACGCCGTACAGCCGGAACCAGTCGGCTCCGGCATAGTGCCCTATTTGCCGGGCGGTTTTCCCGCCTGCCGTCAGTACGTGTTGTTCCAGGTCCGACCTAACAGCAGCGTATGCCACTTCGGGAAACTGTTTTTTAAGTTCCTCGGCCAGAATGCCGGGCGTATCTTCGTCGGTAACGATCCGTCCGTCGGCAATTTCGTTTTCCATCACCCGGTATAACTGAGAGGCATTCGGGTAGTGGGTGCCCACGCTCAGTTCATCCTGAACCCAAAGCAGAATCAGCAGGCTACTCGCCATTCCCAGCGCCAGCCCGGCGATATTGATGGCCGAAAAGGTCTTATTGCGGATCAGGTTCCGCCAGGCTATTTTAAGGTAATTTTGTAGCATACGATAAGACCATTTTACTGGGCTAATTGCTGAATAAGCGGGCGTTATTCCGTCCGGCGAATCGTCACCTCGCCAACTACCAACCCTTTGTGCAGTGAAGCACCACCCGCGTACCGGATGTTGGATTCACCGAACGCCATGACACCCATCCGGTCTGATGCGTAAACCCGCAACTGACTGTCGCCGTAGGCATGAGCGGAGACCGTTTTGCCAGTCAGGCTTTCGGTGTCAAGCCGGTTCTCACCGTAGATACGGTATTGCTGCCTGTCGGCTTGGCCAGACATAATCGTCACCTTGTTTTCTCCGTACAGTTTGGCTTTGAGGACATTCGTTTTCAGAGACGTCAAAGTAACTGTTGCCTGACCATATACCCGCAGCCGGAACGCGTCGCTGATTAGCTCATCCCGGCAGGTCGCTTCCTCTTCGCCCCGTAGTTGCAGGCTTTTCAGTTGCCGGTAGGTTATGTAGGCAGTCACCTTTACGTCCCGGTCGTAAACCGACCGGTTGTAGTCGTGATCGCCTTCTTTCCATTTCCGCTGTTTATCCGTAATTCGGGCATCGTCGAGGTAAATACGCAGTGTATTGTGGCGAACGACGTAGTTCACCTTCTCCGGCGCAACGTTCTGATACGCCAACCGAATACTTTCCCGTTCACCAGCCACCAGCACTACGCTGACATGGGGGCTGGCGATGACTTTGTCGAACGACGGCAATGTCTGCGGTGTTTGGGCCTGCGTTAAACCAGCAGCTATCGTTAAGCAAACGGCAATTTCTATCTTAAGTGACTTTTTCATGGGCAGTGTATTTTTGGGATAGTACGACGCTTAATTTATTGATTCCGCAAACTTTCCACCGGATTCATCAGGGCGGCTTTCACACTTTGGAAACTCACCGTGAGCAGTGCAATACTCACCGCCAGCAAGCCCGCCCCGGCAAATACCCACCACTCAATGTCGATTTTGTAGGCGAAGTTCTGTAGCCAGCGGTTCATGGCAAACCAGGCAATGGGCGAGGCAATGACAATGGCGATGAGCACTAACTTCAAAAAGTCTTTAGATAACAGTGTTACAATACTGGTTACACTCGCCCCCAGCACTTTACGAACGCCAATCTCTTTGGTGCGTTGCTCGGCGGTGAAGGCGGCAAGGCCGAACAAACCAAGGCACGAAATCAAGACGGCTAAGGTTGAGAAATACAGTACGATCTGGCCGGTTCGCTGTTCGCGCTGGTACTGCCGGTCCAGTTCCTGATCGACGAAGCCGTATTGCAGCGGACTCTCCTTTTCGTATTGTTTGTACAGTTGCGCGATGCGTTCGAGCGCTTCCGCCGTACGCCCAGGACGGGTTTTAATCAGGAGCTGAAAGTAAAAATCCCCTGGTCCGTAACGAAAAATGAAGGGCTGAATCGGTACGTTCAGCGGGCGGAAGTGGAAGTCGCGCACGACGCCGATGATGGAGCCAGTCTTACCCCAAAACGTTACCCGCTTGCCCACTGCCGACTGCACGGTATAGCCCATACGCCGGGCCGCCGTCTCGTTAATTAAGTACGTCTGGTTTGTATCGGTAGCGGCCTTTTCCCGGAAGTTGCTGCCCCGCGCCAGCTTCATACCAACGGTTGGCAGAAAGTCGGGGTCCACATTCATCTGAGTTATAAAGAAATCAGCTTTGCGTTGCCGACCCTCCCACTCAATATCCGACTCATTGGCCACGTCGACCAGCGTAGCGGTGGTGGTTGAAGCGGTCTCGATGCTCGTCTGTTTCAGAAGTTCCTGCTTAAACTGAGCCGCCTTTTTTTTCAACTCCCCACCCATTCGTACGTACAGCAATTGCGCCTTGTCGAAGCCAAGGTCTTTCTGCTGCATGTAGCGCAGTTGATTATAAATGAGAATACTACTCGCAATCAGCACCAGCGACAGGACGAACTGCCCGACCACCAGCGTTTGCCGGAAGGCCGCGCCCGCCCTTGCATTCATTATTCCCTTCAGCACTTTGGCAGGCTGAAATGACGACAGCAGAAACGCCGGGTACAACCCTGCCAGCAAATCAATTAAGCCGGTCAGCCCAAGCAGCACGAACCAGAGCAACAGACGGGTCAGGTCCAGTGTCAGGACTTTGCCGGTCAATTCATTGAAGACGGGCAGCAGCGCATTGGCCAGCAACAGTGCCACGCCCACCGCCAGGCCTGTCAGCAGGAATGACTCGCTCAGAAACTGAAAAATAAGGTGATACCGATGCGCCCCCACCGTTTTGCGAACGCCTACCTCCATTGCCCGGCGCGATGAGCGGGCAGTAGCTAAGTTGATGAAATTAACGCCCGCAATCAGCAGCACAATCAGGCCCACCAGCCCGAACAGCCGCACGTAAAAGATGCTGCCCCGTTTGCCCCAGACCGTCTCGGACGCATCGTAGAGGTAGATGTCGGTCAGGGGCTGAAGTTGCAGCGTCGTTTTGGTCTGGGGGTCGTAGCGCTGGTACTGCCCGGCCAGCTTCTGGTCAAAAGCCGCCCGGTCGGTTCCGGGTCGCAGCCGCAGGTAGGTGTGGTAGCTCTGCCAGTTCCAGCTATAGAGAGACGGGTCCTGCTCCGCGTTTTTGAACGACAGCAAGATGTCGAACTGAAGGTGCGAGTTGGCCGGTACGTCTTTCAGAATGGCCACCACCCGGTAATCGCGCTCGTTGTTGAGCCGCAGCAGTGTACCAATCACGTTCGGGTAACGTTGCCAGTTCGGGCCGAAGTACCGCCGGGCTGTCGTCTCGGTCATCACGAGTTCATCGGGGCGGGTGAGGGCCGTGACCACGTTGCCGCGCAGGACCGGAAAGCCGAAAAGCTGCAGCAGTCCATTGTCGGCGAAAAACAGATTACTCTCCCCGAATGACTGTTGACCATAGCGCATCACGCCGTTCCAGCGGCCAATTCGCCCAGCTTCCACCACTTCCGCGAAGTCGGTTTTGAGCGACGGAGCCAGCGGACCGGGCGTTACCGACGTGTTCGGTTGGCGGGGCGTTACCCGGTACACGTCGGTGGCTTGGGGATAGAAGCGGTCGTAGCTCCATTCGTCATACACGTACAGCGCAATAAGCAGGCAACAGGCAATGCCGAGGGCCAGCCCACCGATATTCAGCAGGCTGTAGAGCCGGTTTCGCCACAGTTGACGAAAGGCGATTTTGAGGTAAGAACGAATCATCGGAGCAGTGCCGCCCGTCCCGGTCGGCGGGGATTAGATCAGTCACTTAGGGGCTGCTTCCAGATTAGCAGCTCCACAATACGCCCATTTAAACGCCTGCAACATTGTCGGCTGAATACCGGTCAGGTGGTTCAAATCGGGCAAAATTGCCGTGTGCAACCGCAGCGACGGATACTTGCGTGAGGCCAGTACATCGCCAAATTTTTTGTCGTCGTCAATCAGATTTTCATCCTTCTCGCCCACCGATAGCCAGACGTTCATGGGCAGGTCCGTATGAGAACGGGCGTAGTTTGGCTCGACTGTTCGCAGGATCACGGCATCATCAGCCCAGATCGACGGACTACCGATCAGTATGGTTTTAAACAGCGCTGGCTTCGTCAGCAGCGCGTACGAAGCGAACAGTCCGCCGTAGGAATAGCCATACAGCGTACGGTTAGCCGTAACCGGGTACGTCTTTTCCACGAATGGGATTACTTCCTGCTCAATAAATTGCAAAAACTTTGGGCCACCGCCCCCGCCACTTGAACCCCAACTGGTTTTGAAGGCAGTCGGAGTGAAGTCGCGGTCGCGTTTGTTGCCCGGCTTGCCAATCATCGCGCCGTCCGAGATGCTAATTAGCAGCGGTTCATTGTACCCTTTTTCACACTCCCCGTGCAGAATGCCGAGGCAACTGATGGCCATTGGAAACCCATCCAGTCCGTCGAGCACGAACAGCACATCATAGGTTTTCTGCGCGTCGTAATTATCCGGAAAGTGAACAAGAAGCTGATACGACTCGCCGTTCAGAACGTTCGACTTGAGGGTACGCACCTCGGTTCCGGGCAGCGAAACGGGCGGGTTCGTTTGTGCATCAGCCACCAGGGCTATCCCTACTAACAGGGCAAATAGGCAACGGGTAAAGCAGCACATCATACAGTAGCGTTAACGTATTGCTTTATTGGCTCAACTCCCGTGCCACGACGACGAAAAGCTCTTTCAGCCCAACCAGCACGTTCTTCACCCCTGGCCTTTGTCCGCAAACGGACAAACACTGACCGTTTGCGGACTACTTCCTACTCACTCCGTAAGCTCTTGACCGGGTTCATCAGGGCCGCTTTGATGCTCTGGAGGCTCACCGTCAGCAGCGCAATGCTAATCGCCAACCCACCGGCCAATACGAACACCCACCAGTCGATGTTGATTCTGTACTCAAAATTCTTCAACCATTGGTTGATCCCGTACCAGGCAATCGGTGAGGCAATGATGATAGCTGCCAGAACCGGCTTCAGGAAGTCTTTAGACAGTAAGGCAACGATGCTGGCAACTGATGCGCCCAGCACTTTGCGCACCCCAATCTCCTTCGTGCGTGATTCAGCCGTAAACGTAGCTAAACCGAACAGCCCTAAACAGGCGATCAGGATGGCGACCAACGTGGCGGTCTCGATCAGTTGCGCCGTTCGGGTTTCGTTCTGGTATGCCTGAGTCAGCGTTTCATCCAAGAATTCGTACGTAAATACCTTATTGGGAAAGGTGGTTTTCCAGACATTCTCAATCGTTGCCAAGGCGGCTCTGAGCGATTCTGACGACAGGTTCTCGGCCTGTAGTTTAACGCCCGCTTGATAGAAGTGCTTAGGCATCACTCGTAGCAACGTCGGGTCGATGCCCTGGTGCAGTGAGTTGACGTGAAACGTTTTCACGACGCCAATGATGGGTGCCGATTCTTTACCGTCGCCAGAATGGATTAACTGACCAACGGCTTGCTCAGGGCGGTCAATGCCCATGCGTTTGAGGAATCCTTCGCTGGCAATGTACTTGGGCAGCGTGTCACCCTCCCGAAAGGCTTCTCCGGCAACCAGTTTGATGCCGTACGTAGTCAAAAAGTGCGCGTCCACAAGCTTCATCTGGGTTTTGATGTCAATGGGTTTAGCTCCTTTACGGTATTGCATACCCCACATCCAATTACTCTCCGCCGATGGGCTGTTAGCAGAAAAACTGACATCGTTGATCTGCGGTGACTCCATCAGCTGATTGCGCAGCGTTTGCAGTTTTTCGGGCTGGTTGCTGGGTAGGCCGACGGTGATGATAGCGTTTTTGGTAAAACCGAGGTCAGCGTTTTTGAACAGCGACAGTTGCCGGTTGATCAACAAAGTGCTGCTAATGAGAATCATCGACACCGTAAACTGAACCACAACTAAGCCCTGACGTAACGTAATGCCTCGCTCACCATGTGGCAGCTTACTGTTGTTCAACGCCCGGATCGGCGGCATGCCCGACAGGCGGAAGGCGGGATAGGTTCCGGCCAGGAAGGTAGTCAGGACCAACAGTATGGCTACAAAAGCACCAACCTTCCAGGAGAACAGATCCGGCGTTGTCAGCGGAAGGCCCATCATACTGGCGGCTGCCGGAAGGGTTATCCAGGCAAGCACCAGCGACAGGATGGTCGACAGCACTGTGAGCAACCCGGCCTCGGTCATGAATTGATAGATGAGCGCCAGACGGTTGCTGCCGATGGCCTTGCGAACCCCGATTTCTTTGGCTCGTTTAAGTGCTTTGGCAGTGCTCAGATTAATGAAATTGATGCAGGCAATCAGCAGTACAAATGCGCCGATGAGTGACAGTATGTTCAGTAGTTTCGGGTTTGCCTGTCGGCCGCTGAAATTGTAACCGTAATGAAGCTTTGCCAGCGGGCCTAATACAAACCGTTGGCCTTGACTCGTTTTCTGGTCCTGATATTTGGTTTGTATTGCCCGAAAGCGCTGAGTTAACTGCTCCGGCTTAATGCCTGTCTTCAGTAAGACATACACTTGATAGTTATCGCCGAAGCCATTCCAACCATACGTGTCATAATCGGGATTCACCCGCTTCAGGGTAGGCAATGAAACCAGCACATCAAACGGAAAATTGGTAGTTGCCGGGTGGTCTTTGAGCACCCCCGTTACGGATAGGTCCTGATTATCACCGTACCGAATGGTTTTGCCAATAATATCCGTCGTACCGAAAAACTTCTGAGCGTAGGACTCCGTCAGTATAACCTGATTCGGTTGGGAAAGGGCGGTGCGAGCCTCGCCGGTCACCCATTCGTAGTCGAGCAGGCTGAATAGGCCATTGTCAGCGAAGGCAACCGGTTCTTTGAAAAACTTACCTTCGGCAGGAATGGAGAATGACTGCCCCCACTCGTGCCAGATCGGCACAACAGTTTCGATCTCGGGCACCTCGTTTCGTAGGACAGCACCCATTTCGGTGTACGTTCCGGGATGAGCGTCCCCACTACCAACTTCGGCAGTTTCAATCCGGTACACCCGGTCGCCGTTTTTGTGGTGCTGGTCGTAACTCGTTTCGTGGTTGACCACCACAAAAATCAACAGCGCGCAGGCTAAGCCGAGGGTCAGGCCAAAGCCATTGATGAGCGAAAACGCCTTGGCGTGGACCAAATTCCGCCAGGCGATTTTGAGATAGTTGCGGATCATGTCAGGAGTCAGTAGAAAGGGTTGAGGGTAATCGCTTGTTCGTTTCAGTTTGGCCAGCGGCCGTAATAGCTTCAACGCGCTCAGGCCATAGCGCCAATTGGCCCGCCGTTGACCCACCGTCCTGACCCAATAGTCGTACAGTTCGAGCAGGTCGCCCTGCACTTCTTCGCGTGTGTTGGGGTCGCCCCACCAGCTTAGCAGGGTTGACGCCCAGCGGGGTGGTCTGATGTGTCCAGTCGACGTCATAGTTTACTCAGATCGGAGTGATTTGACCGGATTCATCAGCGCGGCTTTGACGCTCTGGAAGCTCACCGTCAACAAGGCAATCAGGATGGCCGCCAACCCAACTCCCACAAAGACCCACGGGCTGATGGCGATACGCGACGCATAGTTATCCAGCCATGTTTTCATCCCGAACCAAGCCAACGGCACTGCAATAGCCAGGGCAATGAGTACCAGTTTGACAAAGTCGCGGGAGAGTAGCAGTACGATACTGGGGATGCTGGCACCCATCACTTTCCGAATGCCGATTTCTTTGGTGCGCTGCTCGATCACCAGCAGGGCAACGGCAAACAACCCGATGCACGACAGCAAGATGGCCATACCCGATGCCAGGCTTAAAATTTGAGAAAGCTGGGCCTCGTTCTGGTACCACGCATCCACGTTCTCATCCAGAAACGAGGCCATAAACGCTGATTGGGGAGCAATTTCGGACCAGACCTGTTGCAGTTTATCCATCGAACCGGCCAGACTCAGTGGCGAGACCCGAACGAAGATGTAGTGGATAGGCTCAGTGTTGGAAATGTGCATGGTAACCGGTTTAGACTCGTCGGCTACGGAGTACAACTGAAAGTCGGGAACAACGCCAATAATCTGGGATTTAGTGCCGGTGCTATCGTCATCGTCGCCGAGTAAACGGCCCACCGGGTTTTTCTCCCCAATCATTTTCGCCATGCTTTGCGTGATGATCACCCGGTTTACCGAATCGCTCGCGTAGGCCCGGTTGAAATCACGACCGGCTACTGGTTCAATATTCAGCGTTTTGAGGTAGTCAAAATCGACCAGCAGAACATCGGTTGACACGTCTCTGCCTTTATAAGTGAACCCGGATGTACTCCGTGAACTAACGCGGTCTTTACCCTTACCCAGGTTCACGTTCGTACCCGTTATGGACAGCACCGCAGGGTCGCTGGCCAACTTGTTCCGCAGCCGTTGCAACACCTGCCGACCATTTACCTGATTACCCACCGGAATACTGATGACCTGCTCTTTGTCGAAACCAAGCGGGCTTTGGCGCAGATGCCCTACCTGCTGAAAGGCAATGACGGTGCAGCAAATCAGCAGGCAAGACAAGGCAAATTGAGTAACGATGAGGGCGTTGCGCAAAACGCCGGGCCGTTTCGTCGTGACTTTCCCCTTCAGCACAGCCACCGTATTGAACGTAGCCATTTGCCAGGCCGGATACCCGCCAGCCACCAGCGTAACCAGAGCAACGACGCCCACGCACAGGGCCACGAAACCCGGCTGTAAGGCGTCGGCCAGTTTCAGTTTAGCCCCAAACGTAGCATTGAAAGTGGGCATTAGCCCGTAAGCCAGCCCCGAGCCAGTCAGAACCCCAACGCAGCAAATCAAAGCTGATTCGCTCCAAATCTGAATAAACAATCCACTTTTGAGGGCACCCAACGATTTCCTGACGCCTACTTCCCGCGCCCGGGTGAACGACCGGGCAATGCTCAGGTTGATGAAGTTGATGCAGGCAATGAGCAGGATGAACAGGGCCAGGCCCAACAGCACATAAATCACCGCTACGGGCGTGCCTTTGCTATCCGATAGTTCGCGATTGAAATGGACATCCAACAGGTTCTGCAAGCGAATGGCAAACACGTCTCCGCGCTGATCGGGCTTTGCTTTTTTCTTGCTAAGCTTCTCGATTGGCTCCGAAAAATACTTCTGGGTGAAGGGCTTGAGTCGGGTTTCAAACGTCGCCTGATCGACCTGTGGGGGCAACTTCAGGAAGACACCGTACGAAAAATCGCCCCAGTTTGCTTGATTCCCCTGATACGACGGCGCGTTTTCAACCCGTACCAATGCATCGTAATGAACCGACGAATTATCCGGTGCATTGGCCAAAATACCGGTGACAATGTAGTCTTTTTCGTTGCCGTTATTACCGATCCGCAAGCGTTTACCCATCGGGTCTACCGTGCCGAACAGGTCTTTCGCCGTGTTTTCGCTCAGCACGACGCTGCTCAACTCACGCAAGACGAGACTCCGGTTGCCCTCAAGCAATGGAAACGAGAAAACCGTCAGGAAATCGGGGTCGGTGAAGTTGATTAGTTTATCGAAATACTTGCCATTCACTTCAACCAGGCTCCGGCGTCCCTCCACTACGCGGGTAGCCCCTTCCAGTTCTGGAAATTCGGTTTTCAGGGCGGGGACCACCGGCAACGGCATTCCCCCCGACTTGGTTGCCTGTTCAGGGTCGTTGGCGAACAGGTACGTCTGAAAAATACGGTTACCATCCTGGTGAAAAGAATCGTACGTCAGGTGCAGATACGCCGTCAGGAACAGGAACACGCAGATGCAGAACGCTCCGGCGATGCCTATTACATTAATGGCGGCATAGCTCCGGCTTTTCCAGAGGGTACGAACAGCGATTTTGAAGTAATTCCGAATCATATCAGGACTTAGTAGAAAAGGTGACGGGTATTCATCAAATCGTTGAACCGTCGACTGTTTTGGATTAGCCAGTGGCCGTAGCAGCTTCAACGCACTCAGGCCATAGCGCCAGTCTGCACGTCGTCGGCCCACGGTCCTGACCCAGTGGTCGTATAGCTCCAGCAGGTCGCCCTGCACTTCTTCCCGCGTGTTGGGGTCACCCCACCAGTTGAGCAAGGTTGACGCCCAACGGGGTGGTTGTTTGTGATTGGTTTTCATGCGCGATTGGATCAGTTACCCATCAGTTGCAGCGTCTGTGGAGGCAGCGCATCCCACAACTGCGCACGAACTTGCTTAACTTCCCACAAGGCTTTCCTTCCGGTTGCCGTGACCGAAAAAAACCGCTTCCGTCGACCACCCCGCTCGGCGGTGGCCCCGCCCATCCGGGACTTTAAATAGCCTTTCTCCTCTAAGCGTTGCAGCGTCGTATGGACCGTGCTGAAACCAACTGCGCGGCCGGTTTTCTGCTCAATCTCCTGCGTGACGGTCACCCCGTAAGCGCCTTCGTCAAGGACGGCTACGGTCAGCATGACCACCTCTTCAAACTCTCCCAGAAAGGCTCGTTTCATCGTATCTTTATTTTATACGATAATGCCGATCAAATGCCATGCCAAGTGAAGAATACTACCCTGATTGCCACTAAACGCAATTTTTACGAAAGATTGACCAGTTCATCTGTCCGCTTTTGGACAATCGACGTACTAAAACGGACAAAGCAATCCCACACGGAATTGCTCTGGCTTGGGTAAACAAGAAGAAGGTTAATTTACTCACCACTCTGTAAGCTCTTGACCGGGTTCATCAGAGCGGCTTTGATGCTCTGGAAGCTCACTGTCAGCAGCGCAATGCCCACCACCAGCAAACCCGCCAACGCAAACACCCACCACTCCATGTCGATCTTGTGGGCGAAATCCTGCAACCAGCGGTTCATGGCAAACCACGCCAGGGGCGAAGCAATGACGATGGCAATCAGCACCAGTTTAAGGAAGTCTTTGGAAAGTAACGCGACAATACTGGCCACGCTGGCCCCCAGCACCTTCCGTACGCCGATTTCTTTGGTGCGCTGCTCAGCCGTGAAGGCCGCCAGCCCGAACAAGCCCAGGCAGGCGATGAAGATGGTCAACCCGGCAAAGACGCGGTAGAGCAGGCCTGTCTGCTGCTCGGCTTCGTAGTACTGGTTCAGGCTTTCTTCATAAAAACGGCCTTCAAATGCCACCTCCGGGAACACCTGCGCATAAACGGCTTTGATACGCTCCACCGTCTGCGCTACGTCCGGCGACCGCAGCCGAACGCTGCCGCTCCAGTAAAACTTTGGTAACGACTGGATGAGCAACGGTTGAACACCCGACCGGGCGGAATTAGTATGAAAATCTTTCACGACGCCCACAATTGGAGCAGGGTTACTGCCCCCCCCTATTTTGAGTTGGCGGCCAATTACCAGCGCCGGGTTTTTAATATTTAGTTTTCTCAGAAGCGTTTCATTTACCACTATTTTCGGGATCGTATCCCCGACCGCGTATGGGCCACCAGCCAGAAAGGTAATGCCGTGTGTAGCGAAATAATCGCCGTCGGCCATTTTCATCGAAATGGGAAAACCTTCGTCTTTAGACAGGTTGGTAAAGGCAAAATTGCTCGACCATTTGTTATCCGACGACGGCAAATCCGACGAAAACGATACGTTGCTGACGCCCGGAATCCTGAGCAGCTCACCATGCAACGTAGCGTAGCGGGAGCGGTATTCGGTGTCCACTGGAAAATTATATACGCCTTCCTTCGTGAAACCAAGGTCCATGCGGCTGAGGTAGGCCATCTGACGCAGGTTCACCACCGTACTAATAATGAGCACCAGCGCCGTGGTGAACTGCACCACAATCAGGCTTTGCCGCAGCGTAACGCCCCGGAACCAGCCGCGTCCTACGCGCCGACTGAAAACGTCCAACGGCGAGAACGAAGACAACACCAGGGCCGGATACAGCCCAGCCAGCCCTGTGAGCACCACCAACAGGCCCAGCAGCGCCAACGCTAAGTCGGGCCGGAAATACAGCGATGCATCCGCCGGAACGCCGAACATAGCCGTTAGCAGCGGCAGTGCTGCGTAGGCCAGCCCCACGCCCAGCGTCACCGACGCCAGCACCATCAGAAACGTTTCGGTCATGAACTGCACTACCAACTGACTTCTCAGGCTACCCAGCACCTTCCGCACACCCACCTCCTTAGCCCGCTTGGTAGCCAGTGCCGACGCGATGTTGACGAAATTGATGCAAGCCATCAGGAGCAGTAACACACCTACCGTAGCCATATTCCAGATGCGCTGCCGGGGTACGGTGTGGTCGGCCATGTTGTCGAAATGGCCGTCGTGGTGGAGGTCAGCCACGGGGCTTAGAAAGTGTGTTTTCCTATCGTTATCCTGCCGACCATCGTAGTGTTTACGCGAAAATTTCTCCAGCAATGTATTAGCCTGCGCCACGGAGAAATTGGGCGGCAGTTTTACGAATAGCTGGTCGCTGCTGCTGTCATTACCCCAATCATCGAACCTTCCGAAACCGAACAACTCCGGCTTGGCTCGCTTGGATGCATACGAAATGACCAGATTGAGCGGAAAGTCGGTGTTTTTCGGCGAGTCGGCCAGTACGCCTGCCACCCGCATTGTAAGCTGATTATTGATGCGAATGAATTGACCCACTGCCTGCTGCGCCCCACCAAAATACTTTTGGGCGTAGGTTTCCGACAGCACCACTACGTTTGGCTGAGCCAGTACGTCGGGTGTACCAATGCGGAACGGAAAATTAAACAGACGAAAAAACTCCGGCCCTGTCAGTACGCCCTGATTACGCTCGGTAAACTTGGTGGCGTAGTCGCTGGCGTCGGGTTTGTTGCCGAGTACCGTAACCTGCGGGTCGAGCGTCCCGAAAATGGGTACTACGGTCTCAAACTGCGGGATGTCGGCTTTAAGAGCGGCCTCGACCGGCAGCGGGTTGCCCGGCGTATAATTTTCGCTGCCGTTGGTATAGGTCTGCTTTCGCACGACGCGGTAAATGCGGTCGCGGTCGACATGGAAGGTATCGAAACTAAGTTCGTAGCGTACGCTCATGAATAGCAGCAAGGCCGCAGCTACGCCAACGCTCAAACCCAGCACGTTCAGCACGGTGACACTTCGGTTGCGCTTTAAGCCGCGCCAGGCAATTGTCAGATTATTGCGAGTCATAGTCGTGCGGTTTATTCACTTCGTAGTGACTTCACCGGATTGGCTAAAGCCGCCCGGTAGGCAATTACGGCCACGATCAGCGCCGTTAAGCCGAAAGCCAACAGGCCGATAACGGCGAAAGCAATTTGCTGTATATCAATACGATAGGCAAAGCTGTTCAGCCATTTGTCGATTGCATAAACGGCAATGGGCCAGCTAATCAGCAGGGCGATCCCGATCAGGTACGTATATTCTTTCGTTGCCGACCCAATAATCGACAGCGACGAGGCTCCTAATACCCGGCGAATGCCAATTTCTTTGGTACGGGCTATGGTCAGGAAAATCGTAATTCCTATAATGCCGATAGCCGCCAGCACAATAGCAATCAGGTTGAACCAGACAAGCAGAGTAGCCGTCTGACGATCCTGTGCGTAGAGACTCGTTACTTTCTGGGTCAGGAATTCTATTTCCAGCGGCCTTGGCTCGTTCAGCCCGGCGTAGACCCGCCGGATATCCGCCAGCGTATTGGCAGTTGTGGCGGGGTCGTACTGGACGATGGTGCGCCCGTCCATGCGCAGGTTGCGGGAGACGGTGATGAAATAAGGTTCCACTTCTTGGTGCAGTGAAAACACGTTGATGTCCTCGAAAGTACCCGCCACCGTAAACGGAATACCAGCCCGCCCGTTCTGGTCCACGTATTCGGGTTCGGTGATAATGGTTTTGCCAATCATCGACTCGACCGGTATCCCCTGTTGGGACGCTAGTTTTTGGGCCGCTGTCCGGTTAATGAGCGTGAAGGGATTGGGCCCGGTGCGGCCCGGACTGACCTCGCCCAGGGTAGTTTTGAGTCCGTAAGCGGTCAGGGCAGCGGGATCGAGGTAAAGCTGCCGGGCATCGTCGAACACCGCATCGGATTCCGGTAGTTTGTAGGTCATTTGATCGAACGGCTCAATGCCGAATGAGGAGCCGTTCCCCACCGACTTAATGCCGGGAAGTTGCCGGAGTTGCTGCTGAAAGACCGTCTGCTTTTCAGGCGAGGAATAGGCATAGAGAATACCCTCCTGCCGAAAACCGAGGTCTTTATTGGCTACAAAATCAATCTGTTTTGTGATGAAATACGACACCGCCGTAATGCCGATCAACAGCACGAACTGACTAACGATCAGATAATTACGCACCGGAAAAGCCTGTCGTGTCTGGCTGCGTAGCCTATCATTGAATAGGGAGAGAATCGGTTTCCAGGTTAAACTGATCGCCGTCAGGCTCGATACCGCACCCAGCCCCACGGCCAGCAAAACCAGCGTGAGCAACGTTTGCGAATCCGTGAAAACGTTGGTTGGAATGGCAACCCCCATCTGTTCGTTGAACAACGGGATGCCGACCGCAATTAGCCCGGCGACGAGGGGCAGCGTGAGCAAGGCCAGCAAAACCCCCTCGAACACAAACTGAGCCGCAATGGACGAGGTCAACGCTCCCAATGCCTTCCGCATCCCAATCGACTTGCTTTGTTTCGACTTGATGGCCAGCGACAGGTTGGCGTAGTTAAAGAGGGTAATCAGGCAGATAAATACCGCAAAGCAGCCAATCAGCACCATGTAGAGCCGGTTGCCGGGCGGCTTCAGATCGTAGAGAATATTGGGGGTCAGGTGAATGCCGGTGAGGGGCTGCAACTGGTGCTGTTTATAAAGCGGATCGGCAGCTAACTTCGGATTGAACGAGGCAATGGCCGCGTTTACGTTTGCCGTAACCAATTTACTATCAACATTTTTGTTGGCCTGAATATACACCCGGCTCCCCCAATACGGCAGGCGGGGTTTGCTCAGAGCCACCGTAAAATCAACGTGCGAATTAAGCGGTACGTCGTCGATGATGGCCGCGATGGTGTAGTAATCCAGACCGATTTTCAGCCGTTTCTGCACCGCGTTTTCTACGTCGTCGCCAAACAGGCTTCGGGCGATACGGGCGGTCAGCATGGCCTTGTTGGTGCCGTCGGCGAAGTTCTGAAACGTACCTTGTTTGAGCGTCCACGTAAACACCGAACAAAACGCCCCCGGTGTATTGGTGGTTAGCAGATTGGCTGCCTGAATACGCCGACCATTGGCTTCCACGAACGTTGGTGCATCGGAGGTGATAAACTGAGCGGCATCGACCACGCCGGTCGTGTTTTTGAGCGCGTCGAGCTGCTGTTGCTGCGCCCGGTTAGTAGCCGCGTCCCAATTGGCAAAGCCGATCACGCTGTAATCCTGCGAGCGGTAGGTGCGGATGAGCCGATAGACCGATTCGGCATTCCGGTGAAACGTATCGTAGCTCAGTTCGAAGCGGATGTAGCTAATGGCGGTGTAGGCCACAAACAGGCCAATGGTCAGACTCAGTCCGTTCAGTCCCGTAAACGCCCGGTCGCGGACGTACCCACGCCACGCCAGTTTCAGATTGTTTTGCATGGTTGTCAGAGTTTATTCGCTTCGTAATGATTTGACGGGGTTCATCAGGGCAGCTTTTACACTTTGGTACGAGACCGTCAGCAGCGATACCAGCAGAACGGCTAAGAACGGCATGACAAAGAGCCACCACGGGAGATCGGTGCGAAAGGCATACCCCCGCAGCCATTGCGTCACGGCGTACCAGGCCAACGGCGTGGCAAGGACAAATGCGATTAGAATCAATACGGCAAACTCCCGGTACAGCATCTGCACGATTTCGCCAACCGATGCACCAAGCGCTTTTCGGATGCCAATTTCTTTCGTACGTTGCGCCGTTGTGAACGAGGCCAGCCCGAACAAGCCCAAACAGGCCACCAAAATGGCCAGCATGGTGAAAAGACCAAACACCTGACCAAACCGCTGATCGGCCCGATACTGCTCGTTGAAGCGTTCGTCCAGAAACGAGTATTCGAACGGGTTGCCAGGAAAGAAACGGTTCCATTCTGTTCGTATGGTGGCGATCTGATTAGTCATATCGTTGGTAGCCAGTTTAATGGAAAAGAAACCGCGCACGTCTGGACTTAAGCGTAAAATCAGCGGCTCATAGGCATCGCGCAACGACTGCTGATGGAAATTATCCGTTACGCCAACAATGGTGAAGATCTCGCCCCAGAAGTCGATTTGTTTGCCAATAGCCTGCGCGGGATCGGCGAAGCCTAATTGCTGAATGGCCATTTTGTTGAACACCACTGCTTTGGGATCGCTGCCAAAGTCTTTCGAGAAATTGCGGCCTGCCAGAAGCTTCAAATCGTAGGCTTTGATAAAATCGTGGTCAATACCAATAACCCGGTACTGCTTGCCCTTGCTCTCGTCGACCCCTTTCAACCGGATGCCACCCACGTTAAACTCTGATCGCTGCCCCGGAACAATGGATGAAGCGGCCACGTATCGAATTGTTGACTGACGCAGCAACTCCTCTTTAAAAGCCGCCATCTGCCGCATAAAGGTGGAGTCGTTGGCCATAATCGGCGGATTAAGCACCAGAGTCTGGTCGATGTTGATGCCCAGACTTTGTTTTCGCATGAAGCTGATTTGCTGAAACACCGCCAGCGTACCCACTAACAGAAACAATGAGGCCGCAAACTGAAACACCACCAGCGACTTGCGCAGATTGACACCCTGTCGCGATGCACTGACTTTCCCTTTTAATACGGCCACCGGTTTAAACCCGGATAGAACGAAAGCTGGATAGAGACCCGAAAAGAAGCTTCCCACAAAAAACAGTCCGGCCAGCGGTAACCAGAACAACCAGCTTCCCAACAGCGCAAAGCCTACCTGTTGACCCGACAGTTCATTGAAGGTTGGCAACGTAAGCCCTACCAGCACCAGCGCCAGCACTACAGCCAACCCATTGAGCAGCACCGACTCAGTCATGAACTGCCCAATGAGTTGACCCCGCAGCGACCCAACCGCCTTGCGAACCCCAACTTCTTTGGCCCGGTTGATGGCGCGTGCCGTAGCCAGATTGATGTAATTGACCCAGGCAATAACGACGATGAAAAAAGCAATGGCCAGCAGCAGGTAAACCGTTTTGCCGTCGCCGTTCGGCTCGGCTTCCATCAGGAAATGGGAGTACAGATGGATGTTCCGCAACGGCTGGAGCAGATACACCGCAGCCGACCCGTATTTCCGGTGTTCTGCACCCGCCAGTTTATCGACCAAGGCCGGAAACTTGGCTTCGAGCGCCTGCGGATCAACGCCGGGACGAAGTAACAGGTAGGACAAGGCTCCGTCCCACTGCCAGGCCGTATTCGGATTATTATCGGCACCGGCCTGGCTCACAAACGTAGCGTGGGGAATAATGTAATCGGGCTGTAGGTGCGTATTAGCCGGAAAGTCCTTGAAAACACCCGTCACCTTCACCGCTTCTTTGCGATTCTGCTGAATCGTTTTCCCGATCGGATTTTCACTACCAAACAGCCGCCGGGCTACGGTTTCTGAGAGAACAACGGTATTCGGTTCGGCCAGCGCGGTAGCCGGATTTCCCGCCACCAATGGGTAGGAGAACAGAGTGAAAAAGGACTGACTGGCGATATAAATTCGTTCAACTTTCAGGCTCTTTTCCTTATAGTCGATTACTGCCGAGCGCATCCGCAAAACGTTCACGTAGTCCTCCACCTCATTGAACGCTCCCTTGAACGCGTAACCGGCGGCTTGTGCCCCGGCAGCCCATTGGGTGCTTAGTTTCCCTTCATTATAGCGATCCTGCCGGACGCGGTAGATCCGGTCGCCTTTCGCATGAAAATTATCGTAACTCAATTCAAAAGCTACGTACTGCAAAATGAGTACACAGGCCGCCACACCAATCGCCAGTCCCAGAATGTTGATGGCCGAAAAGGTCTTGTTGCGGACGATATTCCGCCAGGCGATTTTAAGATAGTTGGTGAGCATAGTTGTTGTGTTTTATTCAGAACGTAGTGATTTAACGGGGTTCACCACGGCGGCTTTCACGCTCTGGAAGCTGACCGTTAGCAGGGCAATGCCCACCGCCAGCAGGCCTGCACCGGCGAACATCCACCACTCAATGTCGATCTTGTACGCAAAGCCCTGCAACCACTTGGTCATGGCCCACCACGCCAGGGGCGAGGCAATGATAATGGCGATCAGCACTAATTTCAGAAAGTCCTGCGACAGCAATCCGACAATACTACCCACGCTGGCCCCCAGCACTTTGCGAACGCCAATCTCTTTAACGCGCTGCTCAGCGGTGAACGTCGCCAGCCCAAACAGGCCGAGACACGAGATGAAAATGGCCAGGAAAGCAA
This sequence comes from Spirosoma arcticum, assembly GCF_054779955.1. Lineage (NCBI taxonomy): Bacteria > Pseudomonadati > Bacteroidota > Cytophagia > Cytophagales > Cytophagaceae > Spirosoma > Spirosoma arcticum. The sequence goes on along the minus strand of NZ_BAAGXG010000004.1, from coordinate 264,547 downwards.
AGTAATTGGCGAGACTTCCCACGACGGTTTCGCTTTTGTAGAGCTTCTGGTACTCGTCATCGGCGAAGCGGTATGAAAACGGAAACTTCGGGTTCTGTTGTTTCCACAAGGCTTCAATACTGGCCAGCGCCTGCTTCGTCTGGCCGGGTTGCGTTCGAATCAGAAAACTTTGCGAACCCGGTCCGGTGCTTAGCCGGAGAATCAGCGGGGCGATGGGCGTGTGCAGTGATCGGAAATGGAAGTTTTCAATCACGCCAATGATCTTACCCGGTCTCTCCCACATCGTAATGGGCTGCCCAACTGGCTCTTTAAAGCCCATGCGGGCAGCCGTGGCTTCGTTAATGATATAATTGCTGGTATCTGTGCCGAATGCTGGCGAGAACTCACGGCCCGCCACCAATTTTGCCTTCAGCGTTTTTACCAGATCATAGCCAACGGAGGTCTGATTAATTTCGATATTGACGTTCGGGTCTTTCCCCGTCCAGGTGACGCCCCCCGTGCTGCTGCCGATATTGGTCGGGGCTTCCTGCATCGACGACATCGACTGAACGCCCGGCATCCGCAGCAACTCGTCTTTGAATGTTTTGTATTTGGTCACCGTGGCGATTTCGCCTTCCACCGGCACGTAAATCAAATTCTCGCGGTCGTAGCCTAAGTTTTCGGTTTGGATAAAGTCCACCTGTCGATACACCACAATGGTGCCGACGATGAGCACGATCGACAGCACAAACTGAAACACAACCAGCCCCTGCCGAAACAGCTTTGCTCCCGAACCAAACGTGAGCCGTGAGGAGCCGCTTCCTTTCAGGACCTGTACCGGATTCAGCGACGATAGGAACAGGGCTGGGTAGCTGCCCGCCACAAAGCCGGTAATCAGCGCCGTGCCGAGCAGCAGCAACCAGAACGAAACGTCGGTGAATTGTAGACTGATGTGTTTGCCCGCCAGCGAATTGAAGGCGGGTAGCAGGACCAGGACCAATAGTACGGCTATGATTAGAGCCAGCCCCGTAAACAGGAGTGCTTCACCAATGAACTGCCCGGCCAGCAAACTCCGCATCGCGCCGAGTACCTTCCGAACGCCCACTTCCCGCGCCCGTTTGACGGAGCGGGCTGTTGCCAGATTCATAAAATTAATGCAGGCAATTAACAGCAAAAACACTGCCACCACGCCAAACAGCCGTACGTATTCGATGCGCCCTCCGTCCTGCTGACCGTTTTTAAAGTTGGAGTACAGGTACCCGTCGGAGTAGGCCTGTAGGAAAAGCTGCGCGTCGAAACTTTTGTCAATGTCCTCGTTGTATTTCCGCAGAAACGGCAGGAGTTTCGCCTGTACATTGGCCACGTTGGCATCGGGGCGGAGCATGATGCGCGTGTGCGGGCCGTTGTTATCCCATTGTTTCATCCAGGGATTGCGGTTCAGGCAATCGGTCCAGTTGATCAGGAAATCGTACGTATCCGACGAGTTCTCCGGCAGGTTTTCAAACACCGCCGTCACCTGATAGTCACCTTTGTTATCGATGCGGATGCTCTTGCCAAGAGCCGCTACCGGGTTGCCAAAATAAAAGTCGGCCACTTTGCGAGAAATGGCCATACTGGTGGGCGAATTTAGTGCCGTTGCGGGCGTACCAGCCAGCAGCGGAATACTAAACATCTTAAACCAGTCGGCCCCGGCCCAGTGTCCGGCTTCTTTATTAATTTTATCACCAACGGCAAACGTCATCTGGGCTTCCCAGCCGGTGTAGCCTGCCGCGTATAAGATTTCAGGAAATTGTTTTTTCAATTCGTCGGGCAACACGCCCGGTGTGAAACGGCCCGCTTCGGCTTTGCCATCGTACAGTTGCCGTTGCATGACGTTGTACAATTGCGGCCCGTTGGCGTGGTAATTATCCACGTTCAGTTCATCCTGAATCCACAGAAAAATTAGCAGGCTGCTGGCCATACCCAGAGCCAGACCTAAAATATTAATGGCCGAAAACGCCTTGTTGCGGATTAAATTCCGCCAGGTGATTTTAAAATAGCTGCGTAGCATGGTCTTGGTATGTTCAGCAATGTTGTTTTCAGATGAAACCTTACTTAGAGGTAGTCAGTCCCGTTTTATCCAAGCTGCCACGGACACGGCCTCGGGTGATGATCTTCTCGGATTTTGCCTGGCCTGCAATCGTCAGGTTGCCTGCGCCCTCCATCGAAATACGGAGCGCATCAACGTCAACGCTCAAAAAAGCATCCCCCGCTCCATGGGTGGCGATGTCCAGCGTTTTGCCTTTGATAACTGACTTCCCGACTACTTTTGACGCTCCGCCCACCGCAATGCTTTTCAACTGCCGGTAGGTAACATAGACTTTTATGTCTTCGCCGTTGTGGTTTCCTTGCGTCTTTACCGTCAACAGCCCATTCTCCACCTGGGTAACGACATCCTGTAAGGCAATGCCTTTAACCGCCAGCCGAACGTTTTCTTTTTCTCCCTGCTGGAGGTACGCCTGCACTAAGCCATCCGTTTTAATGCCCTCAAATGGTTGAAGCGGCCTTATTTCCGTTGCCTGCCCGTAGCTCTCCGCCAGCGTTATCAGAAGCAGGAGCACAATGCCTAAGCCATTACAATTTTTTGCGGTATTCATCCTTACTGGTTGTTGATTAACGTATCCTTACTCAGATCGTAAACTCTTCACGGGATTCATCAGGGCGGCTTTGACGCTCTGCACACTTACCGTTAGGGCAGCGACCAGCACCGTGGCCACAATGGCGATTACGAAAATGCCGGGGCCGAGGGTGATCTTGTACTCGAAATCCTGCAGCCAGCCGTCCATCACGTACCACGCCAGCGGAGCCGCCAGCACGAACGCCACCGCAATGAGCCGGGCGAACTCTTTACCGAATAGCCACAAAATGCTGCCTACACTGGCCCCCAGCACTTTGCGGACGCCAATTTCTTTGGTCTTTTGCGTAGCCATGAACAGTACCAGCCCGTAGAGGCCCAGGCAACCGATGAGCACGGCAATCCCGGCGAAGAAGTTAACGAGTTTGCCCATCGTCTGCTCTTGCTGGTAGCTGCGCTCGATCTGCTCATCCACGAACCGATGCGTGAAGTAAGAGTCGGGGTACACCTGATTGTAGTACTTCTCCAACTGGCTAATGACACGCTGAAAATTACCGCTTCGCAGTTGCAGGTTGGCGGCATGATAGTTGGACGCCTGCGTGGTCATAAAGAGCGGATCGATGGCGTCCTGCAGCGTCACCTGATTGAAATCCTTCACCACCCCCACAATTTCCACATGACGCGTATTATCACTCAGGTGCAGCATTTTTCCCAGTATCTGATCGGGACTGCTGATGCCCAACTTCCGCACGAACGTTTCATTGACGAGGGCTTCGCGGGCGGTGTCGGAGGGATACAGGTTACGCCCGGCCACGAGCTTGATGCCGTACAGGTTCAGGTAGTTCACGTCGACACCTTTGCGATGGGGCGTAAATTTCTCCTTCTCAGGCCGGGTATCATAGTACACGGTCGTCTGGCTCACCCAGCCCGACTGCGGGGCACCACTCATCGAATAGCTAAACTTCTCCACGTCGGGAATGCGGGTTGCAAGGTTACGAAACGTGCTCATTTTAGGCACGTCCTGTTGCGCAACATCCGGCAGTTCAACGGTCAGAATGGCGTTTTTTCGGAATCCTAAATCTTTTTCCTGCACAAACCGGAGTTGACTGGCCACCACCACCATGCCAATGATGAGCATCTGCGAAATGGCAAACTGCGCCACCACCAACCCCCGGCGCACTGAGAAGCCCCCCACCTGCCGCGCCGTGATTTTACCCGCCAGCGCCATCACGGGTTTGAAGCCCGCCAGCACCAGGGCCGGGTACACACCCGAGAGCAGAATGACACCCAACACCAGCAAGGCTAACCAGCCAATTACCGACGCGTCGAAGTAGAACGTGAACTTGAACGCCCCCGACAGATTTTGCTGAACCAGCGCCTGACCGAACTGGAATAACCCAAGCGCAATCACCGTGGCCACCAGCGTGATCAAGGCCGTTTCGCCCATGAACTGCGCGAATAACTGACCCTGTGTGCTACCCATCACTTTCCGAACGCCCACCTCCCGCGACCGGGTCAGGGCCTGCGCCGTGGCTAAGTTGACAAAGTTGATGCTGGCCGTCACGATCAGGAAAATGCCAATAATGAACAGCGATACGATCAACCCTTTACTCACTCCGTTGTAATCGGTCGAGAAGTGAATATCGGCCAGGGGCTGCATTGGATACCGGGTTTTTTGGGCTTCTTTCGGGTTATATTTTTTCACAAAACCCAGCATCTGCCGGTCCCAGTCGGCAGCCGTAAACCGGTCGTTGAGCAACACAAAGCATTGCGAACTGCTGTTGGTGTTACCGAAATCTTCATCGGTTCCACCCCGGTACTCCTTCAGCGTAGCGTAGGAGGGCATCACCGAGTAAGGGAAATCGGTATTGTCCCGATAGTCCTGGAAAACGCCGACGATGCGGGCGTTGATGCGCCCGTTGATTTTGAGTGCTTTACCAATTACGCCATTGGTCGTACCGAAGTATTTCTGGGCGTTTTCGGCACTGATAACTACCGTATTCGGCTGGCTCAGGTCCGCTGGCCCGCCCGCGATCCAGTCGTAGTCGAAGATGCGGAAATACGACGGCTCCACAAATGCGCCGATGCCATCCTCATTTTCTTTAAACTTCTTGTCTGGTCCGCCCGTAACGGGCACCGACACCATTGGTTCTTCCCACTGCTCAATCATGGCAAGCTGCTCCACATCCGGAAAATCGTTGCGGACCGCTTTTCCGAGCGGATACGGCACACCGGGCGTGTGAAAATCACCTTCGGAGGAGATGAATTTCGAGACGATGCGGTAGGTCCGGTCGTAGTTGCGATGGTGGGTATCGGTGGCGAAGTGGTAGCGGACGAGCGCAAAAATCAGCAGCGCGCAGCCCATGCCGAGAGCCAGCCCCGTTACGTTGATGAGGGCGTAGGTGCGGTTCTTGCGCAGGTTGCGCCAGGCGATTTTGAGGTAATTGCGGAACATGGTGATTTTCGTTACGTTTGTTAAAAACGGGTCATTATGTATTTTCCTTCAGCTACGCAGCCGCCTTCGGTTGGCGAGGACCAGGGTATTTGGGCACCCATTGACCATCAGCGGGTGATTTCGTTACTGACTATTGGCTTAGATGTATTGTACTACCGTGAGAAATCTATTTCATTAGAACCCCTGCCCGACGTATTATTGCGTGATAATGAAACCGATGAAACACCGGTCATCATTGAGGTGTGTAAAACGACTGGATTAAAATCTGATCTACAGAATGTCATTCAGCTTATTGATGGCGATTTATACGGCATTCGTGAGGGATTTATCTACAATTACAAAACCTCCAAGTGGCTTCGGTATCATTTTGGCGACGGCGGCCTGACCCCTCCCACGTCATTCTCGGATGTATTAGACCTTGACCTAAACGCCTTTCTCTTATAGAGCCGCAAAATCTTGCCGGTCCGCCGTGCAGGATCTACTCGCTCCGTAAACTCGTCACCGGGTTCATCAGGGCGGCTTTGACGCTCTGATAGCTCACCGTGAGGAAGGCAATTGCTACCGCCAGTAAACCCGCCACACCGAAGATCCACCAAGTCAGTTCGGTCTGGTAAGCGAACGTGCCAAGCCATTTGCTGACCGCCCACCAGGCCAGCGGAGAAGCCAGCACCAGCGCAATCAGAACCAGCCGCAGAAAGTCGGTTGATAACAGGGTTACAATACTGGCCACACTCGCACCCAGCACTTTACGAACACCAATCTCTTTGGTCCGTTGCTCAGCAGTGAAGGCAGCTAACCCGAACAAACCCAGACACGAAATCAGGATGGCCAGCAAGCCGAAGTAGTTGACTAAGGTGCTGACCTGCTGCTCGGCATTGTACAACTTTTCATAATCTTCGTCCAGGAAATGGTAGGTGAAGGGGTAGTTGGGGTTAAACTGCTTCGTGAGTTTTTCTAAATCAGCGATGACCTGTCCGGTTTGTCCGGTGCGGGTTTTGACAAGCAGCAACTCATTTCCCTGCGGACTATACATCAGAACCAGCGGACTGATGGCCTCGTGCAGTGATTTGAGGTGAAAATCTTTCACTAGGCCCACCACGCGTCCTTTGCCCCGCCAGAATTTAATTTCTTTACCCAACGGGTCCGGCATACTCATCAGTTTAGCAGTGGCCTCGTTAATAATGTAATTCGCAGAATCGGCCAAGCTACTCGTCCTGAAATCACGACCAGCGAGAAGTTTGATGTTCATTGTTTTGAGGAAATCTCCGCCTACTCCCATCGGCGCGACGCTGGTTTCCATACCGGGCGTTTTACCGGGCCATTCCAAATCGCCCGACGAGCCCTGAATATTGATAGGGAGGTCACTTGTCGTTGTGGCTGATGCAACCGAAGGCAGTCGCATTACTTCCTGTCGGAAGGCTTCTACTTTTTTGGATTGGGCAATCTCTCCTTCCAGCGGAATATAGACCACGTTTTCTCGGTCGAGACCGAGGTTTTTAGTGCGCAGATAATTCATCTGCCGACCAACGGCCAGCATGCCCACAATCAGGAATACAGACAGTACAAACTGAAACACCACCAGCGTTTTTCGGAACAAAGCCGGGCCAAAACCAAACTGAAGGCGACCCCGTAAAATCTTGATGGGCTGCAAACCTGACAAAAACAAAGCTGGGTAGCTGCCCGACAGGAAGCCCGCAACCAGTACCAGAACCCCAATGATGCCCCAGCCTGTTGGCTCTGCCAGATTGAGTGTCAACTGCTTCTCAAACACGGCGTTAAAAGTAGACAGCACCAGCCAGACCAGCCCCAATGCCAGCCCAACAGCCAGCAAACTCGTCAGTATCGACTCGCTCAGAAACTGTCCAATCAGCGACGACCGTCCGGCTCCGACTACCTTGCGAACGCCCACTTCTTTGGCCCGCGTCGCCGAGCGGGCGGTAGCTAAGTTCATGAAGTTGATACAAGCAATGAGCAGAATGAATAGCGCCACGATGGAGAAGATACGCACGTACTCGATGCGCCCGCCAACGGGTCTGCCGTTCTTGTAGTCACCGTACAGATGCATATCCGTGATGGGTTGCAGAATCGGTACACCCGCTCCGCCATTTTTGTCGGCATAACGCGGATAAATACCGGCCATTACAGTTTCGGCCTGTGCCTGAGTGGTGTTGGGTTTTAGGCGCACAAACGTTCTAAACGAATTGTTGCCCCAGGTTTTCATCCAGTCCTGTTCCTGTACTTTCCAGTTAACAAGCCAGTCGAAATGAAGTGTTGAATTGGTTGGCAGGTCTTCGATAACGGCCCCGACAATGTAAAATTTATCGTTGTTAAGTTGCAGGGGTTCACCTAAAGCCAAGCCGTTCGGGAAGTATTTTTCGGCCAGTTTCCGGGTAATTACAATCTGATTGGTTTGTGCCAAAGCCGCTTTGGGGTCGCCATAAACAGCCGATAGGTCGAACACGTCGAAAAACTGGTCGCTGACGAACTGCCCACGTTCCTTACCAGCCTTCCTGCCAACCAGGCCGTTGGTTACGTTAACGAGCGTTTCGTTTTCCCAGGTCATTTTGGTACTTGCCACTACCTGCGGAACACTTTGGGCAATGGCTCCCTGTAAGGGACCGGGCGTAGGGAAGTTTGTGCCGATCTCGCCGGTGTTGGAATTGGTGTAATTGACCCGCACGAAATACACGTTTTCCGCATCAGGCAGGAAGCGGTCGTAACTCATCTCGTCGCGCACCCACAGGCCAACGAGCAGCGCGCACGCCATGCCCAGCGCCAGCCCGAAAATGTTGATGCTCGAATAGAGTTTGTGCTTCAACAGACTCCTAACGGCGATTTTGAGGTAGTTGCGGAACATGGCTTGTCTGATTTTCGGTTGAATGACCTATGAGTTAGCTTACCCGGCTTAGGGGCTTATCTTTTGGGTCCGTCGTAGCCAGAATCATGCAGAAACTTTTCGGCGTTTTCGTCGGCCAGGTTTAGACCAATCATGTGATTCAACGCTTTCTTTTTGTTCCTGGCCTTTTCATAATAGCTCTTACAGATTTGGTACCCTACAAAATAGCCTAAATCCCGGCTCGACTCTCCGTCAATTTTTCGCACCTTGTATAGCCAACCTCGGTCTCCATTAAACTCCTGATTCATCTCTTCCTTAAACTCCGTCCAAATTTGTTGCTCATGTTTTAAGCCAAATGCTATGTAGCCGTCGGGCGTAAGCTGGTCTAACCGTTGCCCCAACAGTAACTCCGCTACGAAATCTGCCATACCTTCCATGAGACACGGACCGAGCAGATTTTTGTGCGTGGCCTCGTACTTCTTCATGAGTGTTGTATCACCTGTTAGCTTGGCAAAATTTCGCTGATCGTATTGCTGCGTGTGTGTAAACTCATGAAGCACCAAATAAACCGACCAGTTAGGCCTGGCACTCGCGGCTACTTCGGTGCCTATGTAAACGGTATGATCGCGTATCGTACCGCCTGAATTACCAATTCCGACGCAGAAGTATATATCGCCGTCGCGAAAGTCAGGATAGTATCTTTTGAAGAGAGCAACCTTCTTTAAAATCTCAGATTCCTGATCGAGGACAGAGAGTATCTGCGGTCTTTTTTTTGCCAAATCTTCTTTATTGCTCTCAATGTACTTCCTCCATTTTTGAGTATTTCCACCCCTCAAATCCATGAACTCCTTCAGTCCCGAACTGGCTTTGTCAACGTAAAGCCGTTGAATGAAATCAGCCTGTTTTATGGTGTCGGTAGTTGTCATTACACTGTCGAATGCCGCATAAAAACGGGGTAAATCTTCGGTGTGTAATTTTATCTGTCCGTGTACATTGGCAGCAGCAGATAGTAAAAGAAGGACAAATACAAGACGTAAATTATGCCTGTTCATCTGACGTAACTTGTTACTAATTTGCTTTCAATTGTGTGACATTACCAGCCGCTATTTCCGAATTCATTCGGTAGCTTAATCCGGCAGTTCAGACGTTCCGGTCAGACATGAAAGTTCTCAGTCACTACTTTGCCGTCAAATAGGTTCACGATCCGGTGGGCAAAACCGGCGTCATACGGGGAGTGCGTGACCATGATGATCGTCGTGCCTTCGTCGTTCAGCTCACCTAAGAGTTTCATTACTTCCTCCCCATTTTTTGAGTCAAGGTTACCCGTCGGTTCATCGGCCAGAATCAGCTTGGGTTTGGCCACCACCGCCCGCGCAATGGCCGTGCGTTGCTGCTGACCGCCCGACAGTTGCTGCGGGAAGTGATTACGCCGGTGCATGATGGCCATACGCTCTAAGGCGGTTTCAACGCGCGTTTTACGTTCCTCAGCGGGCGTTTTCAGGTACAGCAACGGCAGTTCCACGTTCTCATACACCGTCAGTTCGTCGATCAGGTTGAAGCTCTGAAACACGAAGCCAATAGAGCCTTTGCGAAGCTGCGCCCGCTGCCGTTCGGTCATTTTGGCAACCTCAGTGCCGTAGAAATTGTACTCGCCCTCACTGGGATTGTCGAGCAGGCCGAGGATGTTGAGCAGCGTCGATTTACCGCAGCCCGATGGGCCCATAATGGCCACGAATTCGCCGTCTTTGACATCCATATTGATGCCGTTCAGGGCGGTGGTTTCTACCTCTTCCGTAGCGAAGAGTTTCTGGAGGTTAATGGTTTGGATCATAATTGATTATGGACCGCAGATCATTATGATTCTTAAGACAAAAATTGATCTTTTTAAATCTTAAAAATCATAATAATCTGCGGTCTATTGTTCGGTTAAAATTCTAAAACTTCGTTATCACCAAAATTCTCGTAGCTGCTCGTAATCACCTGTTCGCCGGGTTGCAAACCTTCCAGTACCTCGTAGAATTCGGGGTTCTTGCGGCCCAGCGTAATGCTGCGTTTTACGGCCCGCTTGCCCGACGACTTATCCACTACGTAGACCCAGTTGCCGCCCGTGTCGGAGAAGAAGCCACCCACGGGCAGCAGCGTGGCTTTGGCCGCTTTGCCAAGCTCCAACTGAATTGGCGACGATTGTCCGCGCTTGATGCCGTCGGGTGTTTTAGCGGGGAACGTCATATCAACTTCAAACCGGCCACTGCGTACTTCGGGGTAGACGCGCTTGATTTCCAGTTCGTGCGTTTTACCGTTGAATTCAAATGACCCTTTCAGCCCCGGAAACACGCGGCTAATGTAATGTTCATCGACACCCACGCGCATTTTGAAGCCGTTCAAATCGTCGATCTGCCCAATGTTCTGACCCTGGTTGATGTTGGAACCCACTTCCACGTCGATACTCGACAACTGCCCCGAAACCGGCGCTTTCACGACTAAGTTGTTCAACGTTTGCTGCCAGAGCGATACGTTCTTCTGCGTCCGGGCGAGGGTGCCCTCCAGCATCTGAATCTGCGTTTTGGAGTTCTGTTCCTGGTACTTCTGCGACTCGGCTTCGATTATGCGCTGCTCCACTAACCGCTCATAATCCAGCTTGGCTTTCATATAATCCTGCTCCGAAATCACCTTGTCTTTGAATAGCCTGGACTGCCGATCAAATACATCTTTAGTCTGATTGATCTGAAAATCGAGGTCGGACAGTGTCTTGCGGAGCGAGTATCGTTCCACGCGCAAGCGCTGCCGGGTATTCTGCAAATCATTTACGAGCCGGTTCGCTTCCGTTTCGGACTGTAGGAAATTAAGCCGCAGGTTCTGATTTTCCAGTCGCAGCAGCACATCACCCTGCTTCACGGTCGTGCCGCCTTCCACCAGCTTTTGGGTGACATAACCGCCCGCGATGGCATCGAGCCGGATGGTTTTGAGTGGTTGCACCACCCCCGTAACGGCAATGAAATCTTCGAACGGTCCCGTCGATACGTTAGATACGGTGATCTTATCTTTTTCGACGTTTAGTTTCGAGCGTCGGTCGGCAAAGAAAATTGTGTAAGCCAGCAGGCCAGTTAGCAGTACACTGCCGCCGGAGAGCGCAAGGCGCTGGTTGGTCCAGAAACGTTTGGGTAAGGCGCGATCCATGTTCAGATAAAGAGCAAAAGAGTGAAAGAATGAGTGAGCCAATGTGGCGTCTGGCTCATTCGTCGGTAGGGGTAAAGCTAATGCCGTGCCATATTTATTTCTGTACTGATAATGAATGATTTAGCTATCATCTGCATCTTATAAGTTGTCCGCTTTCGGACAAAATCTGTCCGCTTTTAGTGCTCAGCTACTCGTTCACTAACTGACACCACCACATACGGCAACAGCGTTCCGGCCCGCGTGTCGCTATTCAGAAACGCATACGTCAGTTTGCTGACGTGGTAGTACGGAAACACCGCCACCCGTTGAACGCTAAGCCCCCGCGTCGCCAGCGAGTCAGCAAACTCGGCGCTGGTAAATACCCGCTGCGGGCCGCGTTGTACATGAACCCGCAGGGCCGAGTCGGAGCGAACGTACTGAGTTGGGCCGCTGGCGTAAAACTCATACGACCAGAAACTGCCTCCGCCAACACCCGTGCCGGGCATGTATAACAGCGTAGGACGCAGCGCCGTACCGGGCTGATCGTTCACATACCGGGCGGCCGTCATGCCTGCCTGATACGGCATAATTGTTGGGTAGATGAGCAGATTCAGGACACACGCCAGTAGCAGCAGGACACCCACCATCCGGCCCAGCAGCGAGAGCAAAACCGTCCGCCGGAACAGAAAAGACGTAGCTGCGACAAGCGTGCTGATCCACACGAGCGAAACAGTCATCCGGGCAGGTTCGACAAGCACAACCAAACCAATAGCGCAGACGATTAATAGCCAACCAAGAATAGTCTGCCCAATGGTCCACCGGCGCAGCGCAGTCGGCGTCAGGCTGACCAAGAACTGCGCCGTCAGAATAGCGAAGAATGGAAACACGATGTTCATGTAGTGCGGTAACTGAAAGCCCGACAGCGAAAACAACACGAACGTTGCCAGCCCCGACCCCAGCGATACATATTCGGGCTGAGCCATGCGTCGTTTAATCAGATCGGCCAGCATCTTGCCCACGCCGACGTAAAGCGGCAGCGACCACGGCAGAAACGCCCACAGCAGCGTGTGAACGAAGAAAAATTTGTCGCCCCTTCCTTTGATCGGCCCCGTATTGAAAAACCGACCAAACTGGCTGTCCCACAAAAAAAAGCGGATGCCGGATACATTTCTTGCTCCAAAAACAATCTTTTCCGGGTGCCCATCAAACTGCTGATACAGGCAATAGATCTCGGGCAGCGTGAACAGCAGCGACAGCCCAATAGCCACGTACCAGCGCGGCTGCAACAGTTCGCGCCACTGCCCCGTCAGCAACCAATGAACCACCAGCCCCGCCCCAATCGGCACCAGCACGAACACACCTTTGGTCATCAGGGCGCAACCCGTCAGAAGGGAGCCGAGGAGGAGATTGCCCCAACCCCTCCCCGTGAGCGAGGGGCTGAAAGAACCCGGATGTTTTAGCCCCTCCCTCACGGGGAGGGATGGAACGGTCGGCTGCTGCCGTGGGGTAAGTTGCCAAAAATGATACACCGCCCCCATAATCAACCCCATCAGGTACGGCTCAGCCCGTACGTCGACATTGGAGAGCACACCATGAAAAGCCGTCAACAACACCAGTGCGGCTACCTGGGCAACGAGTTTGGGGTATAGCAGCCGGGCAAATCGGTAGGTATAAACCACGCCCGCCAGAAAAAACAGTAGCGCGGGGAATTTGTAAGCAAACGTGTTGATGCCGAAAATCCGAAAACTCACAGCCATCACCCAAAATGGAAAGTGCGGTTTGTCGAGCCAGTCGGTGCCAACGGCGTAGAGGTTGACAAAATCGCCCGACTGCGCCATTCCTTTGGCAATGTTGGCATACAGTGCACCATCGGGTTCCAGGATTGGAGGAAACAGGCCGGTGGCGTTCAGTAGGACACCGGCAGTGGCCAGCGCATAGAACCAGCGATTGGGAAGAGGTGACGGAATAATGCGTTGTTCAGAACCGGACATCTGTAAAAAGGACCTACTTATTAATACCGTCAAAGTACGCAGGAAAACCCCAATATGCCGTTGTCGATGGAAGAGCGTGCAACATTCCACCTCACCCAATTATCTTTGACCTATGCAAGATGCCAAACTTCTCATTGTCGACGACGACCCCGACGTATTACTGGCGGCCCGGCTGCTGCTCAAGCGGCACGTTGGTACGGTAGACATCGAGAAAAACCCCGAAAAACTGCCGTTTCTGCTCAATAATAACCGCTACGACGCTATTGTGCTGGACATGAATTTTCAGCGCGATGTGAGCAGCGGACGCGAAGGATTCGCTTGGCTCGACCGCGTTTTAGACATTGACCCCAACGCACGGGTTGTGCTCTTCACGGCCTATGGTGACGTTGAAATGGCCGTTCGTGCCATTAAAGCCGGTGCGGCCGATTTTGTGCTGAAACCGTGGCAGAACGACAAGTTTCTGGAGACCATCCGGGGCGCTATCAATAAGGGGGGCGGTAGTGCGCCAACCACTGAAACCGGTAAACAAACAACCCGCAACGGCGTTGGCGGAGCGAAACAGACCAACATCATTGGCTCGGCCATGCGCCCCATTCTGGATACGGTGGAGCGCGTGGCCCCAACGGATGCCAACGTGCTGATTCTGGGTGAGAACGGCACGGGTAAGGACCTTATTGCGCGGGTCATTCACGAGCAGTCGGCCCGACACACGGGACCTTTTGTGAGCGTGGACGTGGGCGCACTGACTGAAAGCCTGTTCGAGAGCGAACTCTTTGGCCACGTTAAGGGGGCCTTCACCGACGCCCGCGACGACCGCGCCGGGCGGTTTGAAGAAGCAACCGGCGGCACCATATTCTTAGACGAAATTGGCAATCTGACGCCCGCCCAGCAGGCCAAGCTCCTCACCGTTTTGCAGCAGCGGCAGGTGACGCGTGTAGGCAGCAACAAAGCCCGGCCGGTAGACGTGCGGCTCATCTGCGCCACCAACGCCGACCTGACTGAACGGGCCGGAGGGTCAGCAGGATTCCGGCAGGATTTGCTCTACCGCATCAACACCATCGAACTGACCCTGCCCCCCCTGCGTGAGCGCCCGGCCGATGTTGGACCGCTGGCCGAGCATTTTGCGAAGAAGTACGCCAAACAGTACAACCGGCCGGTGGCGTCAATCAGTACCGCGCTCCTGGCCGAAATGAAGCAATACCGCTGGCCGGGCAACGTTCGGGAGTTGCAGCACGCCGTGGAGCGGGCCGTTATTCTGGGGCAGGGAAAGACGCTGGAGCCGGGCGACTTTGTATTCCGGAAGGATGCTTCGGCAACGTCGTCGCCGGTGAACGAGACGCTGCAATTAGAGGATATGGAACGGCAGTTAATTCAGCAAACGATGCAGAAATACCGGGGCAGCATCACCGATGTGGCGCGGGAGCTGGGCCTGTCGCGGCAGGCACTGTACCGGCGATTGGAAAAGTTCGGGCTGTGAGTCCATTCATCAACTGCATTGCCTTTGTTCTGACACTCATAAGCGTCTGACAGGCTGATTAAGACCGACACGATGGAAGAAATTGCGTTTATAATGAAGCTTAAGCCGGGCACAGAGACTGAATACGAACGTCGGCACGATGAAATTTGGCCTGAGCTGTCGGCGACCCTGACCGAAGCGGGCATTCGCGACTACTCTATTTACCTCGACCGGTCCACCGGAACATTATTTGCCGTGCAGAAGCGACTGGCAAGCCACACCGCCGATGCGTTACCGATGTTGCCTCTGATGCAGCGCTGGTGGGCGTACATGGCCGACCTGATGGAAACCAACCCTGACTTCTCACCAATGGTCACACCCTTGGAACGAGTATTTCGCCTGGATTGAACGGAGCTGCGTCACGCTACCTTTCCTAACTCTTCGGCAATGGCTTCCTGCGCCAGTTGTACGACAATTTCGGGCGTTTGACCGGCCGGTTCGATGCCGGGCAATACCGTCCACGACATTGACGAAAATGACCGCAGCGGAAACAGCCCTTTGGGGTTGAAGCGGCCCGTGCCCCGAATTACCACCGGCACAACGAGCGCATCCGGTGCCCGTTTGAGCAGTACCGCTAAGCCCCCCGTGGCAAACGGTCGCATCTGCCCCGTCGCCGACCGCGTTCCCTCCGGAAAAATCACGGCTGCGTGTTTCTTCTGCTGAATGTGTTTCCCCAGGCGGGCAATTTCGGAAATGGCCTGCTTGGCATCGTTGCGGTCGATGAGGGCAGCCCCGCTTTTGCGCAGGTTATAGGAAATGCCGGGAATGCCGTGCGAGAGTTCAATTTTGGAGACGAAAATGGGGGTGTGCCGACGTAAAAACCAGATAATCGGTGATATGTCGAACATGCTTTGGTGGTTAGCTACGAAGATAATCGGTCGGTCGGTGGGCAGGTCGGTCAGCGGCCGGTAGGCAATCCGGCTTCCGGTCAAATACCAGCCGTAGGCAATGAACGCGTTCATTACATCTACCGTTTTCTTGTGGGCGTCTTTACCAAACAAATGAAAGGCGCCAACCTGAAAGACATGAAACACCAGCAATACCAGACTAAAGTAAAGCAGGTAAACACCGCTCAGGACGTAATTGAGTAGTTTTTTCATATAAGCTGTTCCAACACCGCAGCCATTAATTTTGGGTCAAAAGTAGCAATCAGTGGCTTTTTGTTCGGCAGAAAAAGGTAAACCTCGCTAAATCTGCCCTTTGTTTTAACCGTACCTTGTCAATGATTAGATCAACTATTTACTCTTTATTGATTTTAACATGAGCTTATCAGGCAGCCGTTTGGACGTAATGCGTTTCGTCGGCGAAAAAATAGATACGTTGATGGGTGACTACCTCAAACCCGTCGAAACCAACTGGCAACCAACCGACTTTCTGCCCGATCCTACGCAGGAAAACTTCTTGGATGAGGTCAGGCTGCTGCGCGAAAGTACCCGCGAACTGCCCTACGACTACGTAGCCGTGCTCATTGGCGACACCATTACCGAGGAGGCCCTCCCCACCTACGAATCGTGGCTGATGGATATGGAGGGCGTCGATCAGGGTGAAGCGAATGGCTGGAGCCGCTGGATTCGGGGCTGGACGGCCGAAGAAAACCGCCACGGCGACCTGCTCAACAAGTTCCTGTACCTGTCGGGGCGGGTGAACATGCGGGCCATGGAAGTATCGACGCAGTACCTCATTGCCGATGGATTCGATATTGGCACGGGCCGAGATCCCTACCGCAATTTTGTGTACACCTCGTTTCAGGAATTAGCAACCAACGTCTCGCACCGCCGGACGGCCACATTAGCCAAACAGGCCGGATGTACGCAACTGTCGAAGATATGCGGGGTCATCGCATCCGATGAGATGCGCCACGCCAAAGCGTATAAAGCGTTTGTGAACCAGATTTTCGAGGTCGACCCGTCGGAAATGATGCTGGCGTTCGAGGATATGATGCGCAAGAAAATTGTGATGCCCGCTCACTTCCTGCGCGAAACGGGCGTTAAAATCGGGCAAACGTTCAGCCACTTCTCCGACGCAGCCCAGCGCATGGGCGTTTACACAACGCAGGATTATATCGACATTGCCGACGCGCTGCTGACCGACTGGAACATTGCGGCTCTGACCGATCTGAACGACGCCGGGCAACGCGCCCGCGACTACCTCATGGCGCTGCCGAACCGCCTGCGCCGGGTGGCCGAGCGCACCAAAGTACCCGTGCTCGAATACCCGTTCAGTTGGATTGCCTAAGAACTATGACGAACGCATGACTCGTTTCGCCTTCGGCCTTGGCTGGCGTATTGTCACCATCGTTGTCCTGACGGGTGCGATAGTGACACTATACATGCGCCAAACAAACCTATTCTGGCTGTTCCCATTATTCATTATCCATTTTTCATTATCCATTAACCTGTACCAGTACGTCACGGGGCTGAACCGCAAACTGACCCGTTTTCTGGAATCGGTGCGGTACTCGGATTTTACGGTCGCTTTTCGCGCCGACAGCAACATGGGGCCGTCCTTTCGCGACCTGAACGATCAGTTTAACGAGGTGCTGGATGCGTTTCGGGTGGCGCGGGCCGAAAAAGAAGCCAACCTCCACTACGTCAACACCATCGTTCAGCACGTCAGCGTTGGCCTGCTCACGTTCGACGCAGCCGGGCAGGTCGAGTTGGTCAATCAAACGGCGTTGCGGTTGCTGGGGATCTACCGGCTCCGCACCCTCACCGACCTGAACGCCACCCACCCCGACCTGGCCGGGCTGCTCCGGTCGGCCACCAGTGCGTCGGCCCCGGTTGCGTATCAAACCGGTACAGACGGCGAATTGTCGGTTCGGTGCACGGCCGTGCGGCTGCGGGGACGGCTGGTTACGGTGGCGTCGCTGCAAAACATCCGCTCTGAGTTGCAGCAGCGCGAACTGGACGCCTGGCAGAATCTGACCAAAGTGCTGCGCCACGAGATCATGAACTCCATTACGCCGATTGTGTCGCTGGCGGGTACCATGCGCGATATTGTGGAGACGGATCTGGCCAAACCCGTTGCCCACGACCCCCAACTGACCGAATCCGTCAACGACCTGCGCGACGCCCTGACCACCATTGAGCAGCGGGGCGCGGGCGTCATGCAGTTCGTGGATGCGTACCGCCACTTTACCACGATTCCGCAACCCGTTTTTGGCGATGTATCGGTCGAGAATCTGCTGCGAAACGTCGCCCAGCTCGCCCAGCCCGACGCACACAAAAGCCGCATAACCATCACGACTGCGTCGCCGAATTTAACCATCCGCGCCGATACAGGTCAGATTGAAATGGTGCTCCTAAACTTAGTCAAAAACGCCGTGGAGAGTTTGGATAATACCGCAACCCCGGCTGTGCGGCTCGAAGCCGCCCCCGACGGTCCGCACGTTGTCATCCGCGTGTCGGACAATGGGCCGGGCATTGAGCCGGAAGCCTTAGAGCAGATTTTTATTCCGTTCTACACTACGAAGAAAACCGGTTCAGGAATTGGGCTGAGTTTATCGCGCCAGATCATGCAACTCCACGGGGGCCAGCTCACCGCCGAGTCCACGCCGGGTCAGGGCAGCACGTTTAAGCTGGTGTTTTAAGACTTTTAGCTATACTTGCGACGAAACGACAATTAATATGATAAACCCCGTATTGGCTAATGCGTTGCCGACTGTTACCCGTATTCTGCGGGAGAACGGCGTGAAACGGGCGTATGCATTTGGTTCCGTTTGTACGGACCGCTTTAACGAAGACAGTGATATTGATTTGCTCATCGCCTTCGATGAATCGTTGGATCCAGTACGTTACGGCGAAAATTATTTTGTCATCGCTGATGCATTGGAGTCTGTACTAAAACGACCAGTCGATTTGGTAACGGAACGGTCATTACAGAACCCTCACTTTATTGCCACAGTAAATAAGACAAAAACGGCTATTTATGAGTGAGGAAGTCCGTAAATGGCTATCTGATATAGCTGGCGCAATTGAAAATATAGACATTCACCTCAACGGCGAACGTGATTTCGTAGTCTACCAGGCAAACATTACTATCCGGCGGGCTGTCGAACGCGAGTTGGAGATCATTGGCGAAGCCATAAATCGAATTCTGAAAGTTGACAGCACTATTGCTATATTCAATGCCCGGCGTATCGTTGATCTACGGAATCGCGTAATTCATGCTTACGATGCAGTGGATGATGTCATTGTCTGGAGCGTCGTTATAAGAAGTTTGCCTGGCTTAAAACTCGAAATTGAACAGTTGCTGGCGGACGCATAATCACGCCGAAGCCATTAAAAACAGATCCGGCCAGCGTTCGTGCAGTATATTGGTTAGTGTCCGCAAGCCCCACTCCTCGCTCCGGCGATGCCCCACGGCAACTACGGCGATGCCCGTTTCGTCGACCGCTTCCTGCGCCGACGGTCGGTATTGACCGGTTAGGTACAGGCCCGCGCCACGCCCGGCTGCTTCGTGGATGAGCGCATCGTTCATCGCGCCTACCACCGCAACGCACCCGACCGTCGTTTGTCGGCCCGATTCGGCCCGGTCACAGCCACCGAATAGCAGTTGCGTTTGGCGAATCCAGTCCTGCACATGCTGGTCCTCGGCCTCGACCAGCATTCCAATGGGTCGTTGGAGCAGCAGTTCGCCGGTTGCGCGGGTGGCCTGTTTATAACCCAGCGGTTCGAGTGAACCATTAGCTCCGAGTTGGGTAGCCAGCCGGGGGTTGTAGCTCATTGTCAGGTGCTCATCGAACGGTAAATGATTGTAGATAACGCCGATGTCGGGTGGCAACGTGGTCGGGTCGAGTTGCCACGGGCGGTGCAGCCACAACGCATCAAACTGATTATCAATGACCCAGGTCAGCAATTGAGGAAACGGCTCCAGCGCCAGACCAAACCGCCGAACGGGTCGCCCGGACGCTTTATAAACGCCCCCCTGCTCACTGTCCGGGTAGCGGTCAACAGCGAACTCGTTCCGTAAGAAATCGACAATATCGTTGAGTGAAACAGGCTGAACATTCATAATTGATCCCACAACTTCAGTTGTGGGCTGATAAATTCCTTATGCTCGTTCTCTAACAAATGGCGACTGAACACGTACACAGGCCATAAACGCCAATAAGCTGACCGTTTACTCAATACAGTTTGGTGGTTTACAACGCTTTTTAATACGTTTGCAGTCTCAAAGCGCTATACGCCGATGAAGCTCCCCTGCTAAAGCCCTCCGTGGGCTTTCTTCTCCTCCAGTTTCTGCCGCCCGTCCGGGTGGTCACGCTTTCCTTTCTTCATCGGTCCACTACCGACTCTTATCGGGTTGTGGTTTAGTCTTTTCATTCAATGACCAGATTCTTTCGGTTATTTCTGGCCGCATTGCGCGGTTCGGAGACCAATTTCACGTCCGGCAGTATCAACCGGGCCATTTTCATGTTGTCCGTACCCATGATCCTCGAAATGGTTATGGAGTCCTTATTCGCCGTTGTCGACATATTTTTCGTAGCTAAAATTGGTTCTGAAGCGGTAGCCATAGTGGGCCTGACAGAGTCGGTGCTGACGCTGGTTTACTCGGTAGCCATTGGACTCAGCACGGCTGCCACGGCGCTGGTATCCCGGCGCATCGGTGAAACGAATGCGCGCAAAGCGGGTACAACGGCCGGACAAGCCATTCTCGTATCGGTTGTAGTGGCGCTGGTAATGGGTTTGCCGGGAGTACTCTTCGCCGAGTCGATTCTGCGGCTGATGGGCGGCAACGCGCAGTTAGTCGCTAACGGTTCTGGCTTTACCCGGATGATTTTCGCCAGCGCACCAGCCATTGTTTTACTTCACACGCTGAGCGGCTGTTTGCGCGGGTCGGGCGATGCATCGGTGGCCATGCGGTCGCTGTGGTTAGCCAACGGCGTCAACATCGTGCTATGTCCGGTGTTCATCTTCGGACTGGGGCCAATTCCTGCGCTGGGTGTGCTGGGGTCAGCCGTGGCCACGACAACTGGCCGAACCATTGGCGTTTTGTATCAACTCTACGCCCTGACGCGCCGGAGCGGGGCCATGCAGATTCGCCGGGCTGACTTAACGCCTGACTCCGGCATTATCCGCAATCTGTTGACGGTAGCGGCTGGCGGCACAGGGCAGTTTCTGATCGGGTCGGCCAGTTGGGTGTTTCTGACGCGGGTCGTGTCCACCTTTGGCAGTGAGGTTGTGGCGGGCTACACGATTGCCATCCGAATTCTGATCTTCACTATCCTGCCTTCGTGGGGAATGGCCAACGCAGCCGCCACACTGGTAGGTCAGAATCTGGGGGCGGGTCAGCCAGAACGGGCCGAAACATCGGTTTGGCGGGCGGCTTTGTGCAACATGGTTTTCCTGTTGCTGGTTGGCATACTGTTTTACACCGGTGCGCACGAAATCGTTGGCCTGTTCGACCGCACACCGGGCGTGGTAGCCGTGGCGGTACAGTGTCTGCGAGTATTCTGCATCGGCTACGTGGCGTTCGCGTATGGCATGGTCGTTAGCCAGGCGTTCAACGGCGCGGGCGACACCCGAACGCCGACGCTCATTAACATCGTGTGTTTCTGGATGCTCGAAATTCCGCTGGCCTACACCCTGGCCCACTCGTTGAACTGGGGGCCGTCGGGCGTATTCTGGTCGGTAGCAATCAGCGAAACGCTCCTAGCCGTTATCTCAATCTGGGTGTTCCGGCGCGGCCATTGGAAAACGGTTCAGGTTTAGGCGGAAAGGGGTCGTTATGGCTGAATAAACCGCCGAAACTTTTACCAAAACCGGCCCGTTATACTCTTCCGGGGCCTGAAGTTTACATTTTTAGGGAACAGTCAGCAACAACTGGCTTAAGGCTTGAAACCCAATAACCACCTTAAAGAAACTATATGAACGATACACATACACCATCAGAAACTGCTGTTCTGGTCGCGCTGATAACGCAGAAACAAACCGCCGAACAAACCAAAGAATACTTAGACGAACTGGCGTTTCTGGCCGAAACATCGGGCGTCGTCACTAAGAAGGCGTTCACGCAGAAACTCGACCGGCCCGACACCCGCACCTTCGTGGGAAAAGGTAAACTGGAAGAGATTCAAACCTACGTTCTGGCCAATCCGGTCGACATCATCATTTTTGACGATGATCTGACTCCGTCGCAGGTGCGGAATTTGGAGGATGCCTTCAAAGATGTGAAAGTGCTTGACCGCAGTCTGCTGATCCTGAATATTTTCTCGATGCGGGCACAAACGGCGCAGTCACGGGTGCAGGTCGAACTGGCTCAGTATCAGTACATGTATCCCCGGCTGACTCGGATGTGGAGTCACTTAACCAGCCAAAAAGGGGGCGTGGGTATGCGGGGACCGGGTGAGAAAGAACTCGAAACCGACCGCCGGATTGTGAAAGACCGGATTGCTTTTTTGAAGGAGAAGCTCGAAAAGATCGACCGGCAGAGCCAGACGCGCCGGAAAGAACGCGACCGGCTCGTGCGGGTGGCGCTCGTGGGCTACACCAACGTGGGCAAGTCGACGCTGATGCGGACGATGGCAAAAGCCGATGTGTTTGCCGAAAATAAACTCTTCGCTACGGTCGATTCGACGGTGCGCAAGGTGACGCTGGGCAATATCCCATTCCTATTGACCGATACCGTTGGGTTTATCCGTAAGCTGCCAACCATGCTTATTGAAGCTTTTAAATCCACGCTCGACGAAGTGCGGGAGGCCGATATTCTGGTTCACGTTGTGGACGTATCGCACCCGCTGTTCGAGGAGCAGATTGAGGTTGTCAACGCCACGCTGGCCGATATTAAAGCCGCCGACAAACCGATGGTGCTGGTGTTCAACAAGATGGACCAGTTTGCACCTAAGAATGAATGGTTGGAGAAAGCAACGCCCGCCGACGAGGAAGATGATGAATTTTCGGACGATGGTGTTTTGCAGCAGGAGGTAGAAATTCCGGTGGCGGTTCAGAAAAAGACGGCGTTGGAATACCTCAGAAAAACATACCTCGCCCAAAAAGCTGACCACGTCGTATTTATCTCGGCTCAAACCGGCGAGAACGTGATCGAACTGCGCGAGTTGCTGTACTCTTTGGTGAAAGAGAAGCACTACTACATTTATCCCAACTGGGTAAACGTACCGCTGTCTGAATCGGCTGAGGAGTATGGCGACGGTTTGGCGAGTTGACGGATTTTCGGCAATTTTGCATTCAAACCTGCCGGGTTTAAGATCTGGCAGGTTTTTGATTTTTGGTTGCGTAGTTCAACGGATAGAATAGACGTTTCCTAAACGTTAGATATGGGTTCGATTCCCGTCGCGACCACTTAGAAACAAGCCTTTATGAACCCCAGCGAGCAAAATCGATGGATTGAAATTGTGGCCGAACTGCTGATTGAAGTGCAGGGTATGCGTCAGGAGCAGATTGGCACGAACGCGCGGCTGGACGGAGCGATTCAAGAGCAGATTGGTATGCGCAAGGAACAGCGCGAAACCAACATCTGGCTGGACCGGCTGGAGAAGCGAACGGAGCAAAACACGGCGGCTATTGGCGAACTCCGGGTATCGGTAATGAAAATGGCAGATAAACTTGACGAGCTTATCGACCCGCGCAAGCGGGTTCAACGCCTTGAAAATAAGGTTTTCTCGTAACCATAGACTCCCGCAGCCCGCTGGGACCACTACCAGAATGAAAGCGTCACTCTTATTTTTCCTGTTGATTCCGGCTGTAGCCTTGGCCCAGGTTAAACTCCCAACGAGCGAAGCGGGGCAGGTGCAGTATCAGGAAATCGTGCGCATCGGCGATGGCAAAGGACCAGCCCGGCCTATATTCGACCAAATACGCACGTGGGCCGGACAACGCTACCCATTGGCGAACGAAGCAGAACTGCATTACGACCAACAACACGGTATTGTGTTTGTCCGATCATTGTATTCCATTGATAATCAAACCGTCCGCTACACGCTTACCATTGAAGCGAGGATCGGGCGTTACCGGGCGACGATCACGGATTTAGTTGCCGAACAAGGTGGTCTTATTCAACCCGTTCGTCCCGTTAGTTCCTCAGCCGACGAGATGGAACAGGCAGCGGCCGACTCGGTCAAGAATAGTGGCATAATCAAGCAGATCGCGGCTAATCAGGCGGACGTTTATCGACAAATTGATGAAGCCTGCCGCACTACATTAGTCAGTCTGAAGCAGGCTATGACGACATTGGCAGGTGAAAAAGAGTAATGTGTTTTGAGTTGCCAGCGCACCAAAACACATGCACTCAAACACTAACCTACCTATCTTCACCGGTGCCGCTCTACCCCTACCTGTTCGCAGAAATCCAGCACGGGACACGTTGAACAATGTGGCAGTGTACCTGTGCAAATATGTTTGCCAAAAGGCATTAGTAACCGGTTAATGTTGACCCACTGTTCGCGTGGCACCTGCGTTTCTAATACTTTTAGCGTTTGTTCGGGTTGCTTCGTCTGCACGTAGCCCCAGCGGTTCACCACCCGGTGCACGTGAATGTCGACGCTGATGGCGGCCTGCCCCGTTGCCACGCCAAGGGCTAAATTGGCGCACTTCGGTCCCACGCCTTTCAGCGACGTAAGCGTAACAAAATCGGCGGGTAGTTCGCCCCCAAACTCGTTCACGATCCGGTCGGCAATACCCCGCATGGTGTAGGCTTTCTGGTCGGGATACGTCGTTCCGTACAGTAATTGCGTCAACGTTGGAATGTCGAGTGCGAGGAGTTGTTCTGGCGTCCGGGCGGCCTCAAACAAGCGCAGCGAAACGGGAATGGTCGTTTCATCGAGTGTTCGGATCGAGACGATGCACGAGATGAGTTGCTCGAACAGGCTGCCGTAACCCCGCTCCGCTAATTCAAACATAGCCGCTTTTGGGTACGGGCGAATCGCATCTTCAATCCGGTTGAGAACAAAGCTCAGGTCGAAATTGGCATTCATTCAAGGGGGTAGTTGAGTTTGTTATTTGTAAATATCCCTCACAACATTTTCGCCCCCACCACCTGCCCAGTATCAACCCGTTGAACATAAACCAGCACCGACGTTTGGTTAGGTTTCAAACCGCTGGGAAACGGTAAAACTAAACTACCTGACGTGCCGGACTGTTCAACCGTTTCGAACTGGCGCACGACGTTGGTGTTCACGAGCGTCCGGCCGCCGTTTTCGCCGTTTCCGACAACGGTGCGGGCTTCTTTCTGCACCAGCGCCACGTTCACCCGGTACGTCCCTGCCGCCGATAACTCGTAGTTGACAGTCACTTGCTTTGCATCGCGAATAACGCTGCCGTCGACGCCAATAAATGACGATGCGGGTTGCTTCTGAATCGTCTGAATTGCCTGCTCAATCTTTGCTCGTTGGCCGCCAATCACGTCCTGACGCCCGTTGATGATGAGTTGGGGCGTATAGGTCTGGCTGTTCAGAGCGCGGTCGTACAATCGCTGCCGGTCGGTGAAAAGTTTATTGCTGAAGGGGTCCTGCCAACCGAGCCGGTTCCAGTAATCGACGTGAAACGATAGCCCATACACGGCCTGCCCAGCGCGGGCGGCTTTCTCAGTTAACTCCTGCAACGTGCGGTCGGCGGGCGGGCAACTGGAGCAACCCTGCGAGGTAAAAAGTTCCAGCACCACAACGGGCTGAGTGGCCGGTTTGACCGGTTCTTTTATAGTCGACGATGCGGCCAAACCGGAAACGAACAGAAAAATCAGCAAGTAATTCATGTGTGTTTGTTGATGAAGTTTGGGCGTAATCGTTACAGCCCTACGTAATAATCATAGCCCCGTTCGGTCCAGAAATCGCGGGGACGGGTGTCTGAGAAGAAAATCCGGCCGATGCGTTTGAGGTTTTTGACGCCGTACTTGACCGGAATAATCAGCCGAACGGGTGCACCATGCTGATTATTGATCGGCTGTCCGTTAAGTTCGTAGGCCAGCAGCGTTTGCGGGTGCATCGCGCTTTCCATATCGATGCCGACGTAATAACCTTTGTCGGGCGTTTCCATACCGACGTGTTTGAACAGATCGTCCGGGTTGTCGGGATCGGGCGCGTTACCACTGTGCGAACCAAGTTTGTATTTCACCAAAAAGTCCGACAGTCTCGCTCCGCCCCAGTGCTGAATCTGGCTCCAGCCTTCCACACACTTGAAATCGTAAATCAGTTCGTGCTTTGGTAAGGCTCGTATATCATCCATCGTCAGTAAGAGCGGTCCATTATCGGCACGATCTATCTGTAGTTTCCAGTCGGCGGGCAGGGGAGCACGCATACCGTCGAACCCATTGACGCGGGCGTTTTTCACGGCGGCCTCGGCTGGGAACGTCTTCACTAAATTGGCATTGCTGAAATACGTGCGGGAGATGCTTTCGTTGGCGTCGAGCACCCGGCGCAGCGGTTTTTTGGCTCCCAACAATTTCGGGCTGGATTTGATCCAGGAATACACGCCAAACGGCACCGCTGAAGCCAGCGCAAACCAGCCAAACGATTTAATCATTCGCCGACGCACGGCCGATTCAGCAACGTCCCTTTCGGGCAGGTGCGGCTCGTTGCTTGGTTGGTTAGTTGGATTCATGACAGAGCAGGGGTTGGACCGGGTTGGACCGGCGTATGAGTCGGGTCGGGATCAGGTGTGGAATTAGTCATGACTGGACGGTTGGGGGCGTTGGGTTTAAGCACTTCGAAGCCCGTAATCATACTCTGAAAGTTATGCCATCCAGCCCGGACGACCTGCGCAATATGAATCAAAAAGAACAACACGTAGCCAATAGTCAGCGCGAAATGAAGGAGCCGGGCCGTTTCGTAGCCGCCCGTCAGGGCCGTCAGCCAGTAAAACTGCGTTGGTTTATAGATGGCGTAACCCGTCAGCGCCGAGCCAACGCCCATTAGCATAATCGAGAAATACGCAATCTTCTGCGCTCCGTTGTACTTGATAAATGACGGCTGAGTTTTGCGCAGACCAAGGTCATAAAGCGTCACCTCAATGGCCTCGCGAAACGACTTCCGGTCGGGTACCAAATGCCGCCACTCGCCCGAAACGAACGTGTAGCCAACGTAGAGCAGACCATTGAGCAGAAACAGCCACATGAACGCAAAGTGCCACGCCATACCCTCCGCCAGCCGACGCGACCACCCCAGCGCTTTGTAGAACCAGTCGGGGAAGAACGACACGAGCGTCCAGTCACCAATGGTGATTTTATAGGGGTCGTAGGCCCAATAGATGAGCATCCCGCTCCAGATCATAATGAGCAACACCGGAAAGTTGATCCAGTGAAACCAGCGGATGGCCAGCGGGTGTTTATGGACGATTCGTTTCATGGGGAGTACAGGAATAGGTTTATTGATTGTTACGAGTAAATCAGGCAATAAGTTATCCGTTTTTTATAACATTTTCCGGCTGGGGGCCTATTATATTTCGGCTTCACCGCATACCCATTCAACATAATGTTTAGGATGGTCGTGCCGATAACCAACCCTATTTTTAGTAAGACGAGTAGTATGACCATCGCCCCATTGCTAAATACCATTCGGCAGTTCATCCCCCTCTCGACCGACGAAGAGCAAATCATTGAGCACCTGTTTGAGCGGCATACCATTGGGGCGAATGACTTCTTTCTGCAAGACGGTGAGGTGTGTCGTTACGTGGGTTTCGTGACCGGAGGATTGCTGCGTTACTACGTACTCGACGACGGTGAGGAACACACCTATGACTTCTCGACCGAACAGACGTTCGTTTGTAATTACGAGAGCTTTCTGACCCAAACGCCATCTACCCGCTTCATTCAGGCCCTCGAAGCGACTACCCTGCTGCGCATTAGCTACGACAATTTGCAAAAACTCTACGAAACGCTGGAACACGGACAGCAATTTGGGCGGTTAGTGGCCGAACAACTCTTCGTCGTAACGCTTCAGAAACTGACCTCGTTTTACCGCGAAACCGCCGACGAACGCTACGATAATTTCCTGCGCCTGTTTCCAGGCGTTGCTGATCGGGTACCGCAGTACGTGGTGGCCTCTTACGTCGGCATCAAACCGCAGTCGTTGAGCCGCATTAGAGCGCAACGCGCGGGCAAACGCTATTGAGCGTTCTTCACCTACGTGAATGTGGTCGTTCGGGCGAAGACTGACCTTTGCATTGTCAATTAAACAAATACGACAATGCAAACGAAAAAACTGCCCTTGTGGGCCAAAATTGTAGGGTGTCTGTTCGGCTTCGGACTGATCTTTATTGGTGCTCGCTTTCTGCTGGCGCCCGAAGTGGCCGAGCGTGGTTTCGGATTAGTCTACGGCCAGCCAACGAATTCGTTTCATTACATCAAAGGGATTCGCGATCTTTTCTCCGGCTTAATCCTGACCAGTTTCACACTTGCCAACTGGCGAAAACCGCTGGCTGTAGTGGTACTGATTGGATCGTTGATTCCGCTCGTGGATATGCTGGTTGTGCTGATTGCGCCAAACGCTGTTCCCGGAGCCGAATGGATACACGGAATAACGGTGGTCGTCTCGTGGGTATTTGGGTACTTTCTGGTTCGTCCTCAAACTGCCCCGCGTCATGCTGCTACTGCTTAATGCGATTCTGTACACCCACTACATCGCCTTTCTGGTGTATCTGGCTGCGCTACTGCGTCAGTGGGAACGGCCCGTTAAACGCACCAGCAACGTAATGCTTTACTGCGGAATAACCTTACTGATAACCGGCATCGGATTAGTTGCCATTCGGTATCCAGCTATAAACTACTGGAAAGTTGTTCCGAAAAGTCTGCTCTTAGTTATCATTGCCAGCATCACAGCCGCGCATCGGGAGAAGATCGTCGCGAAGCAAACATGGCAGTTGTTAATTAGTCTAACCGTATTGACCGCACTTATTGCCCTTTGGCGAACCGTCTGAGTTATTCGGTAAGGGCTTTACCTTTGCCGAATAACTTTCCACTGTACTCCATGACCATCCAAACCCTCGATACCGGTCCCTTTAAACTCGACGGTGGGGCCATGTTCGGCGTAGTGCCGAAAACCCTTTGGCAACGCACCAACCCCGCCGACGACCGCAACCGCTGCGACTGGGCCTTGCGCAATCTACTCGTTGAAACCCGCGACGCCTATGGACGGTCCCGGCTAATGCTGGTCGATACGGGTGCGGGCGATAAACAGGATGCTAAGTTCTTTGGTTTCTACGACCTGCCCAACGGCAAAACCCTGACGAATGCCGTTGAACAGGCTGGTTATTCAGTCAACGACGTAACTGATGTGCTGCTTACCCATCTGCACTTCGACCACGCGGGCGGTGCCGTGCGCTGGGCCGATGCCGGGCGTACGAAGCTCGAAGCAACGTTTCCGCAGGCAACCTACTGGAGCCATAGTGGACAATGGGACTGGGCTACCAACCCTAACCCCCGCGAACGGGCCACTTATCTACGCGACAACTTTATGCCGCTGCATGAGAACGGTCAACTGCGCTTTACCGACCGCGATGGCCTGAACTTACCGGGCGTCGAGTTGCTGTACCTGGATGGACATACCGAAAAAATGACACTACCCTTGTTTCGGCTGGGCGATGGTAACGGCCATCAGCCGCGCACGGCTGTATTTTGTGCCGATCTGATTCCGTCGGCGTCGCACATACCGGTTCCGTATGTGATGGGCTACGACGTTCGGCCGCTGGTAACGATGGATGAGAAGACGGACCTGCTCAACCGAGCCGTTGACGAAAACTGGCTTCTCCTCTTCGATCACGACCCTACCTGCGAAGCGGCTACTGTGGAACGAACCGAGAAAGGCATCCGGGTCAGGGAAAAGGGAACACTGGCGGAGCTGCTGTAGCGTGGGTGATGAGTGGCCGTCGGTATGCCCCACCACCAGGATACACCCTACCGCCAAACCAAATTTCGTGCCCTGCCGTTATTAATCAGAGCATTTACACAGGGCGAATATGAAAATTGGATTGGTCTTATCGGGGGGCGGAGCGCGGGGTATTGCGCACTTAGGTGTTATAAAAGCGTTGCAGGAGATTGGTATCCAGTTCGATCAGATCGCGGGTACGAGTGCGGGCGCCATAACGGGCGCGCTGATTGCCCAGGGCTACTCGCCCGACGAAAGCCTGAAAATTATTGAGTCGTCCTCCTTTGTGCGGCATCTGCGCCCCGCGTGGAACCGAATGGGTCTGCTACGCATTGATACAGCCGTCGATTTATACAAGAAATACATACCGCACGACTCGTTCGAGGGCTTACAAATACCGCTACACGTGCTGGCCGTGGACCTGAACGATGGCGAACAGGTCGTTTTTGAACAGGGCGAACTCATTCGGCCCGTACTGGCCTCCTGCTGCCTGCCCGGCATGTTTGAGCCGATGCTTATCAACAAACGCCAGTTTGTGGACGGGGGCGTGTTGAATAACTTACCCGTTGAAATTATTGAAAATAAGGTGGATGCCATCATCGGTTCCCACTGCAATGTGCTGGGCCCGCGCAAGCCTGTTACGTCCATGCGGGGCGTTATCGAGCGGAGTTTGGTGCTGGCCGTTCAAAGCAAAACAAAGGAGCGTTTTGCAAAATGCACCGTACTCATCGAACCTCCTCAATTGGCGCAGTACGGCACAATGGACATCAGCAAGGCACGCGAACTGTTCCGCATTGGTTACCAGCATACCCGATCAATGGCCGTTCAGATTGAGAAAAGCTTGGCCCAACCCATTGTTGAAATGGACTGAACGGAGACTGGCCCCGCAAGTTGATCTTACAGAACCCGGTGCCAGCCTGCTTTGCACGGCACAATTCCGTTTTGAACACATAATAATCTGAGCCTGGAACCGCCCGTGTACGCTGGAGTTCTGAAAATCACCGTTTGAACTATTCAAATTATTAGTGAACTTATTTCAGGATATACTTAGATCACTTAAATTTTGAAAATGGCAGTTTTACTTGCTGCCTGATTTCTACAGTAAACTACCAATGCTCATTTAACAAAATATTATTCTGCCATACTCAGCAAGCCTATAATAATAGTAGGCAACTTATAATTATGACAAAAAGTTTGTAAGGTTTTTCGGTTTGATTAGTTTTGCAGATAGTAATGTAATCTTAATCTAAACGTAATCTTACTATGAGTAGAATTCTACTGGTGAGTATGCTCCTTGTGTGCTCACTCTGTGTTCCCGCGTGGGCTCAGGAGCGAACAATTTCGGGTAGGGTGCTGGCCTCTGAAGACGGAACACCGATGCCGGGTGTGTCGGTCGTGATTAAAGGCACAACTCGGGGCGCTAACACCGATGCCAACGGTGCCTATTCCATCACGGCTCCCGACAAGGGTGGCCGGTTAGTGTTTAGCTTCGTCGGATCGGCCTCGCAGGAAGTCGAAATTGGGAACCGGTCGGTTGTCGACATCAAACTGGCTAATGACTCCAAACAACTTGGTGAGGTGGTGGTGACGGCTGTCGGTATTCAGCGCGAGAAACGAGCACTTGCCTACGCCGTCTCGAACGTGAAAGGCGATTTGCTCCAGCAGCGCTCTGAGCCGGACCCGCTGCGGGCCTTATCGGGTAAAGTGCCGGGTGTGAACATCGTTTCGGGTGGGGGTGCGCCGGGTCAGGCAACCAAGATCAACATCCGGGGCAATAACTCGTTCACGGGCAACAACCAGCCGCTGTTTGTGGTCGATGGTATTCCGTTCGACAACTCCTCGAACGGCAACTTCCCCGGCGACACCCAGAACGGCTACGCCAGCAACTCGGTTGTGTCGAACCGGGCTTATGACATCGACCCCAACAACATTGAAGCCATGACTATTCTGAAAGGGGCGGCTGCTTCGGCGCTGTATGGTTCGCGGGCGGCCAACGGGGTTATCGTCATCACGACCAAGTCGGGCAGTAAAACAGCCCGGAAGGGCCTGGAAGTGACCTACAACGGTTCGTATTCGACCGAAAAAATTTCGACCATTCCCGATTATCAGGATACCTATACGCAGGGGTCCAACCAGCAGTACAACGGTGGTTTCATTGGTAACTGGGGAACGGTGTTTCCGGCGGAAGTTGACCGCGTAAACGCGCAATTGGGCTTTAACCGCTACACCAAAACGATTGTAGAAGGTTACCCTGAGGGCACTATACCGCATCCCCTCGTTGGGGTCCCTTACACGGCCGCCCGTTACCTGTCGATCTTCCCGCAGTTCCTGGATGCCAGCGGTAAAGCCATTGCCGACCCGCTCGTTCCCTACGATATCATTGGTGGCTTCTTCAAGCAGGGCAGCGTTATCGAAAACGGGGTCAACATCTCCTCGACGGGCGACAAAACCTCGCTCAACGCGGGTATCTCCCGGACCACCAACCAGGGTATCATTCCCAACTCGAACACCAAGCGGACGTCGATCAACTTCGGTGGCAATGCTACGTTGGTGAATGGGCTGGGTATATCGGGTAACGTAAACTACGTCAACACGCAGCAGCAAAGCCCGCAGTCGGGTGCGTCGTATTTCACCGATTACAGCTCCGGGTCGAGCGCGTCGATTTATGACCGCCTGTTCTACCTGCCCCGTAACTACAACCTCAATGGCTATCCGTTCGAGAATCCCGTTGATGGATCGAACGTGTTTTACCGGGCATTAGATAACCCGCTCTGGATTGCCAAGTACAACATCTACAACTCGAACGTGAACCGCATTTTTGGCAACATGGCACTTACGTACGACGTAACGCCGTGGCTGAACCTGACGGCCCGGGGCGGGGTGAACGCCTACAACGAAACCCGCCGGAACAACATCCGTCCCGGTGGCACAGTGTATCCGCTGGGCCGGGCGTCGCGAACGGAGTTGAGCCGGAATGAAACCGACCTGACGTTTTTAGCCACGATATCGAAAGATTTCTCGGAGCGCTTTGGCGTTAAGTTGCTGTTGGGCGTCAACGCCAACGAACGGCGTTACAGCCGGGCCGACATGCTGGGTGAGCAAATCATCGACCCCAACATAACCAACGTAGGAAGTACCCTGACGCAAACAGCACGGGAGTACAACGAGAAACGGCGGCTGTACGGCATCTTCGGCGAACTCTCGCTGTCCTACAACAATTACGCGTTTGTGACGGCCAGTGTTCGAAACGACCACTCATCGACGTTGCCAACCAGCAACAACAGCTATTATTACCCGGCGGTGTCGGGGTCGCTCGTCTTCACCGACGCGTTGAATATGCCCAAAAACATCCTGAATTTTGGTAAAATTCGGGCCAACTACGCCACGGTGGGTAAAGATGCGGATCCGTACAGTGTGGCCACGGTCTTCAACTTAGACCGGGCATTCGTGAACGCCAATCCCAACTCGATTGCGGTGCTACCCCAGACTCTCAACAACGCGAATCTGAAGCCGGAGTTTACCTCGGAAGTGGAGGTTGGTACGGAACTGCAGTTCTTCAACAACCGCATCAACGTTGATTTTGCTTACTTCGACCGGAAATCGACTGACCTGATCGTGCCGCGCCGGGTACCCGCGTCGACGGGTTTCTTTAATGAGTTCATCAACGCCGGTCGGATCGACAACAAAGGCATCGAGTTGGCTCTGACAATCATCCCCGTCCGGCTGAACAATGGGTTTGAATGGGCCTCAACAGCCGCTTTCACCCGCTTACGCTCGAACGTGGTTGATGCCGGTCCGTCGAACGAGATCTTCCTCGGTGGCACGGGCCTGTCGGCATTAGGGACCATGCACCGGGTAGGCAACCCGTTCGGGATGATTTACGGAACGGTGAACGCCCGAAGCGCGGAGGGAAAACTGCTTATCAACCCCAACACGGGACTGCCCTTCACGTCTCCCCAATCGCAGTTGATTGGGAATCCGATGGCTGACTTTACGCTGGGCTGGACAAACACGTTTACCTGGAGAGGCTTTAACCTACAGGCACTGATCGACTACCGGCAGGGTGGCAAGATCTTCTCGTCAACGGCGGCTTCGTTACTGCTGCGCGGTCAGTTGAAGAATTCAGAAGATCGCGAAGGCATGCGCGTCATTCCGGGCGTACTGGGCGATCCAGCTACGTATAAGCCACTCTTAGACGAAGCCGGTAAGGAGATCAGGAACACCATTCCGATGACGGCGTTCCAGTATCACTTCACGAGTGGATTTGGTGCGTACGGAGCCGACGAAACCAACGTGTACGACGCTACGGTGGTTCGTCTGCGGGAAGTGTCGCTGAGCTACACCGTGCCGAAAGCCTTCCTGAACAAGTATACCAAGTTCTTTGGCAGCCTGCGGGTGTCGGCATCGGGCCGGAACCTGTGGTTCTACGCGCCCAACATGCTGGAGGGTCTTAATTTTGACCCCGAAGTGCTGTCGAGCTACCCCGATCTGAACATTCAGGGTTTCGACCTTGGCGCGGCTCCTTCGACCCGGCGGTTTGGTTTGAATGTGACGGCTACGTTCTAATAACCGGGTTATCGACTCAATTGACAAAACGACTTTCAACCAATGAATAAATACACAACTTTTATTAAAACCGGGTTGGTAGTGGGTTGCATCTGGCTGCTGAATGCGTGCCAGATGACCGAACTCAACATCAACGCCGATCCCAACCGGCCGGCTTTGGCTGCGCTTCGGTTACTGTTACCGGCCGCCGAACTGGCAGCCATTGGCATCGCCACAAAGGGAACAGGGGCTGACGAAGTTAATCCAGTCATCGAAACCGTCAACAATGATGCGATGGCATTTGCCGGGATGGGGTTTGGCAATGGTAATGCGGATTACTACAACCTCACCAACAATTCGTATAACGGCGTGTGGAACAACTTCTACCGCAACATGCAGAATGTAGAAGAGTTGCTTAAATCAACTGAAGATGGCCAAAATCCGCGGTACCGGGGTATTGCACTGGTATTGAAGGCATATGCTGTTGGTAACATGGTCGATCAGTTCGGTGATATTCCGTATTCGCAGGCCTGGAAAGGAAACGTAGCCGGTTCCGACAAAGCCCCGGCGTTCGACAAGGATTCAGAGATCTACGAAGACCTGCTCAAACTCTGCGATCAGGCCGTTGTCGAATTGGCGAAAGCGCAGCCGGTAGCGGTTTCGGGCGATTTCATCGGGGGCGGCAACGCCGTTACCTGGACCCGTTTGGCCAAGACCGTGAAACTGCGGTTGTTGTTCAATTCGCGCAAAGGACGGGCTACGGGCAACGCCGATCTGGTGAAAGCATTTGCCGACGGCGGTTTTATTACCACGACGGCTCAGGATTTCGTCTATCAGTATTCAACGCAGGCGTCTCCCGCCGAAGATCGGCATCCCTGGTTCACGGGGCCCTACACCGGAACGGGTGACCCCTTTTACATCAACCACCAGTTGATGGGCGAGATGATCCTGAACAAAGATCCGCGTTTGCCGGTGTATTTCTTCCGGCAGGCCACGCGGATTCTGGACCCAACCAACCCCACCGACCGGGGCACCCTTCCGTTTGGCGGCACCTACCTGCCCCAGCGCCCGGCGTTTTTAACCGAGTACAAGCGGGTGTTCTACGAGGACAAGCAGGAGCCGACAGCCGCCGACCTGTTGTACTTAGCCGGTTTCTTTGGCCGCGACCGTGTCGACTTCTCGGGCGCACCCGCCGACGGTCCGCTCCGGGCGGCTCCGGGAGCCTACCCCGCCGGGGGTTATTACTCGGGCCGCGAAATACCGGCCAGGGCCTTAACGGGCAACAACCCCGGTGGCAATGGTATCTGGCCGCTGTTGACCAGTTGGAACGTGAAGTTTTACCAGGTTGAAGCAATCTTAGACGCAACTGGCGTACCGGGCGATGCCAAAGTGCTGTTTGAAACGGCGATGCGGGAGCAAATTGCGTTCGTGTACAAGTACGCGACGACCGCCGATTCAAGGACCGTTCAGCCCACGACCGCGTCGATCACCGCCTACGTGAGCGAGTGGCTGAAGCTGTATGATGCTGCGCCAACCAACCAGGCGAAACTCAACGTCGTAGCCAAGCAAATCTGGTTCTCGTCGTGGGGTCAGGGGGCGGAAATCTGGAACCTGCTGCGCCGGACGGGTTATCCCGTACAGGGTCAGTTCCGGCAGTTTTCGGTGGGCATTCAGGCTCCCCTCCTAAAACCAAGCCGTCAGATTGCCCTGCGCCTGCCGTATCCAACTCAGGAAGGCAACCTGAACCCCAACGCGGCTAAGTACATCGCGGATGTTATTTTCGACCGTGACCCGGTGTTCTGGGACAAAACCAAAGTGAAGTGGGAATTTTAAACTGAACATCAGATGCGATGGACGTTATTAGTTCTGAAGTGTAGAACAAAGGAACTGGTAGCATCCATCGTGTCGACCAACCGATATAACTGACAATGAAAAAAATACTGACATACGCGCTTTCGTTTGGTATGGTGGCTTTGCTGAGCTGCCGCGATGAGGCTCTAAACCCCGTGCCGGGCTGGGATCCGGGCGTTCATGGGTTTGGCATATTTGCCGACGTTCCAGAGCCGAAGGAGGGAGCTAACACCCGCCCCAATACCCTGGCCAATGCCGCCAACTTTCCCGTTACGGGACAGGCTGCGGCCAAAATGAACTTTAAGCTCCGCTGGGTTTCGCTGGACAATAAATTAACTGTTAGCAAAATTGAGGTGTTTCTGGATATGATCGAGTCGTATAACGATGCGAACGGCAACCCAAAAACAGCTTCGCTCGGTGGCGGGGGCAAACTGCTGACAACATTTGAACCGTCGGCGGCTAACCGGCAGTGGAACACGTTCAGCGTCACTCCCGCTGATATTACCAAACTATTTGGGACGGCTACGATAAAATACGACGGAACGAATGCAGTATCGGTATTCAATAACCCGAAGCGGCCTCGTCCGGCGGGTGCTGAACTGGCCGGAGCCACGCGCATCGACGGTCTGCCGGTAGCGGCTGACCGCTTTGTGATAACCTGGAGGCTCACTACGAGCGATGGCTTAGTGTTCAACGCCTGGAACCCCGAAAGCATCTGTAGCGATCCGACTCAGTACAATCAGGCATCGGCCAATTGTAACCTAACCTGGACGGTGCGGTAATTGATCTGTTTGTTTTATAAAACAGCAGGTTCCGAAACGGACCTGCTGTTTTTTTATGTATCTTCGGAACGATGCGCACCGTCTTCTTCATCCTGTTGCTCACCATTGGCGGCTTAGTCCGAGCACAAACGCCCACTTTCAGCGTCGATATTCAACCAATTATTGTTCGCAACTGTGCTGCGCCCTGCCATCACCCCGGCGGAGTGGGACCATTCAATTTGCTCACCTACGAAGATGTGGCCAAGCGCGGCAAGTTCATTGCGAAGGTGACACAGAGCCGGTACATGCCGCCCTTCCCGGCCGACCGGCAGTTCCAGCATTACGCCAACGAACGCGGTTTGTCCAACACCGAAATCAACACCATTCAGGCGTGGGTAAAGGAAGGAATGCCTGAAGGCAAGAAACGACAGGGTAACCGGGCGAAGGAAATAACTACGAGCCAAAATTCCATTGATCAATTCCTCCTTCCCGACCTTGTGCTTCGCATGAAACCGTACCTCATCAAAGGCGATGGGCGCGAAGATTTCCGGTACTTTCACGTGCCGATGAACTTGAAAGAAGATATCTGGGTCGAAGCCATCGAGTTTGTGCCGGGCAACCGAAAACTACTGCACCATAGCCGCTTAATGGTCGATTCGACGGGGACGATGGCCGCAATCGACGGGATTGCCGAAGACGATCCGCACCTGCGCGATTTTCAGCGAACGCCCTTAGCCGACGAGTTTTTATACGGCTGGGTGCCAGGCAACGACCGGGTTACGTTCCCACCCGGTTCGGCCAAGCGCATCCGGGCGGGCAGCGATTTACTCCTGAACATTCACTACGCTCCATCGGCCAAAGCGGATATTGACCAATCGGAAGTACGACTGTACTTGGCCCGGACACCCGTCGAGCGTGTTGTACAAACGTTGTCGCTCACCGAAAACAGCGTGACCAATCAACCATTCCTGCTCTCGGCCAACACCAAGCCGACATTTTTCATGAATTACGGCCCGTTGCCCGACACCATTCGGCTGTTGTCGGTGCTGCCCCACATGCATAAGCTGGGCCGGTCGGTGAAGGCGTTTGCCATTACACCCGACGGTGACGCCATCAATTTGATTAATGTTACTGACTGGGACTACAACTGGCAACTGACTTATTTTTTTCGGGATATGCTTGTGCTGCCCAAAGGATCAACCATCCTTGCCGAAGCGCATTACGACAACACCGACCAAAACCCGCTCAACCCGAACCGCCCCGCCCGAACCATCAGTTACGGCTGGAACTCCACCGATGAGATGTTGAATCTGGTCTTTTATTACGTGAAGTAAGGGGAGTATCCTGGTTGTGTATCCTGGTGGTACGGCATACCAACGGCCACGTCCGGGCGTAAAACAGATTTCTTCTCGTCCGGACGTGGCCGTCGGTATGCCGTACCACCAGGATACAACCTACTCCACCAAACACCCCACCGCGTCTGTTCTGGCAACTACCACGTCTTTCCCAGCCAGCACCGCATCGAGGGCATCACGAAGATAGTGTTGCATAGCTTCGGACCGGTGTTTGCCCAAGGCCACATACCAGTCGTCGATCGCTCCCTGATACTGAATTTTGCCCGTAGAGTCCATCACTACCACTTCGGGCGTAACGCGTACCCGCAACTGCCGGGCGAGTCGCGCACCGGGATCAGGTTTCCCGGCTAACGACAGCCTGTATTCGGTCTGAAACCGGCGAATGGTACGGGGCGAGTCGGTGCGCAGGGGAAACCAAGCCTGAAACCGGACCCCTGACGAATCGTACTGCCGCTGTAGGTCGGTGAGTTGCCGGGTGTACTGTTGACTAATCGGGCATTCGGTACTCAGGAAAACATGCACCGTTAGGCCGGGCGATGGTACTGGACGGAAAAGCGCGTGGTTCACTACTGCTGATGTAATCAGCAGGAACAGTTGACACAGACCGAGAACATAGCGCATGGCATAAAGGGACAATCAGGTTGAGAAATACAAAGTCACAAGTACGTAACAAACGCGGTGATGATTTGGAAACACAAAATTTCTGGTCTTTGACAACTGATTATTCCGTATTTTTCTGAATATTGTTTGGCTAAAAGACAGAATAATCAACTCGCCATCGTTAGTAATAAAATTGACTGCCTGTTTACGAACCTGGATGCAGTACGAAAACCACCCGGCAACACGTTTCGTATATCGTCGGGCATCACTTTGCTACTAAGAGCGACATTTTCACCCACTCTATGAGGAAATACTACGGTACTATCATTTTCGGAGTCTTGTGTTTACTGCTGTCGGGCAACCTGATGGCGCAGGGCATTCGCATCTCCGGGCGGGTGACGTCCGCAGGCGACGGTCAGCCGCTGCCCGGCGTTAACGTGCTGGTTAAAGGCACCACCAACGGGATTAGCACCGACGCCAACGGAAACTACAGCCTGACCATTCCGGCCGGGTCAGCTACGTTGCTGCTCACCTCCATCGGTATCGTGACGCAGGAGGTAGCCGTCGGCAACCGCACCGTCATCAACGTGCAAATGGTGGAAGCGATCAATGAATTGACTCAGGTAGTCGTGACGGGCTACAATACTACCCAGCGCAAAGACATTACCGGCGCTATCACATCGGTCTCTCCCGAAAAATTCAAGAACATTCCCGTTACCAGCTTCGACCAGGCCCTTCAGGGGCAGGCTGCCGGAGTAAATGTAACGCAGTCATCGGGTACGCCGGGTGGGGGAATCAACGTTCGGGTGCGGGGCAGCACCTCCATTTCGGCCTCCAACCGCCCGCTGTTCGTGGTCGATGGCGTTCCGGTGGAAGACGGTGGACTGACAAATCGGGAGTTTGGCGGGCAGCAGGACAACGCGCTGGCCCTGTTCAACCCCAGCGACATTGAAAGTATCGACGTACTGAAAGACGCATCGGCGAAAGCAATCTACGGGTCGCGGGCGGCTAATGGTGTCGTGCTAATTACGACCAAGAAAGGCCGGTCTGGCCAGAAAACGACGTTCACCGCCGACGTTCAGCGCGGCATGATCGACATGGTTCGTCGGCCCGATCTGCTTAACGCATCAGAACTGCTCGATTTACAACGGGAGTCCGTCACCAATGCCGGGCAGGACCCTGACAAGCTGGGTTTGATCAAAGGCGTGAACGACGGCATCAATACCGATTGGGTTGACGCGATAACCCGGCGGGCCATCTTTCAGCAGTATCAGCTTTCGAGTCAGGGGGGCAACGACAAGACGCAGTTCTACCTCAGCGGCAGCTACCGAAACGAGGAGGGGGTGCAACTGAACAACCAATTCGGTCGCTACACGGGTCAGTTCCGGTTCGATCACAAGGCGACGTCGCAACTCTCGTTCGGCATGAACATTACGTTGTCTCGGGCCAAGAACAAGCGCGTCAAAGGCGATAACTTTTTGGACGGCGTGTACTCCGCAGCGATCAAAAGCCTGCCCTACCATTCGCCCTACGACGAATTTGGTCGGCTCTACGGCCCCAGCGATCCCAACTACGCCGGTTTTCCTAATTTCAACCCGGTTGGTCAGGCCGTGCTGCCCCGGTTTGAAAGTTACACCGCCAAACTCCTCGGCGGGCTGTATGCCGAGTACGAATTTATCCCGAACCTACGGTTTCGTTCCAAGGTTAGCGTCGACTACAACAACATCACCGAAGACAACTTTGAACCGTCGACAACGGCCATCGGTGGTTTTCTACCCAGCGTGGGTGGACAGGGTTACGGAGATTTTAGTAACTCGACTTACTCGACGCTGATCAATACCAGTACACTGACGTATAATTTCCAGGTTGCCAGTAAGCACAAAGTCAACGCGATGGCCGGGTTCGAGGTGCTGCAACGGGAGGAAGTATACGGAAACCTACAGGGACGGCTTTTCCCGAGCGATGATTTTACCTACATCACCTCCGCCGGGGTCGTTGACCAGGGTGAATCATTCCGGGTGAATAGTGGATTGGTTTCTACACTGGGCGAGGTTCGGTACAATTACGATGAGCGGTACTTAGCCACCCTCACGGCCCGTTATGACGGTTCGTCGCGGTTTGGGCAGAGCCGCCAGTTTGGGCTGTTCCCGTCGGGGTCGCTGGCGTGGCGCATTTCGGCCGAGCCGTTCATGCAGCGATTCACCTTCCTGAGCGATTTGAAACTGCGGACCAGTTTCGGTTTCACGGGGAATGAACGCATCGGCGATTTTCAGTATTTGGGTACCTGGTCGTCGGTAACCTATAGCGGTTCAACGGGTGTGGGGCCAGCGGCTCTGACCAACCCACTATTGCAGTGGGAACGCACCCGCGAAGCGAACGTTGGTTTGGACGCGTCGTTTTTTAGCGGTCGGCTCACGCTAACCGCCGACGCCTACAGTAACCTGACCGACAAGCTCCTGTTTGCGCAGCCCATCCCACAAACGACGGGTTTCAGCAGTGTGCAGGGTAACATTGGCAAGGTATCGAACCGGGGCGTCGAACTGACGATCAACACGGTGAACATCGACCAGGGGCCGGGCGGCATTCGCTGGAGCACCGACCTGAACCTGTCGCGGAATGAGAACAAAGTGGTGGAACTGACGGGCAGCGAACCGATTTTTCGGGGCTATACCGGTAATGGTGTTGCGCGAACGAACGTCATTCTGCCCGGTCAGCCGCTGGGCACGTTCTGGGGGTTGAAATTCCTCGGCGTTGACCCCGCCACCGGCGATGCCATCTACGATGATAAGAACGGCGACGGCCGCATCACCCCCGACGACGGGCAGGTAACGGGCAATGCGCAGCCCAAGCTGGCTGGCGGCTTCACCAACCGGGTTAGCTGGAAAGGCATCGAACTGAGCGGTTTCTTCCAGTTCACCTACGGCAACAGCATCCTGAACCTCACGAACCAAACGTTGGTGAATACAGGCGACGACCTGGAGAGCAATCAGTCGCGGAAGGCGCTTCAGCGGTGGCAGAAAGAGGGCGATATCACCAGCGTACCGAAGTACGTGTACCAGAACACGTATAACAATTACCTGAGCAGCCGGTATCTGGAGGACGGTTCTTACGTCCGGCTGAAAAACGTAGCCCTTGGTTACAACTTGCCTAAACAGTGGATTTCGCGTTATAAATTGACGAACGTGCGGGTCTACGCGTCGGGCACCAATCTCTGGACCCTGACGCGTTACTCCGGTCCCGACCCGGAAGTCAGTACGCTCGACGGCTCAACGGTATCCCAGGGTATTGACTTTTTTACCTTCCCCCAGGTCAAAACCGTGATTGTGGGGCTGTCAGTAAACTTCTGATCTTCATCTCATTTTGTTGACTGAATACTCTCATTTTATGATTCGTTTTATTCGATATAGCCTGTTATTCATTTTGTTGGGAGCCGGAGCCTGCCAGGAGATACTGGAACCAAAGCCCGTTAATCTGCTGGTCGATGAGCTGGTGCTCAACGAAGTTGCCGACGTTCAGCCCGTTCGATTAGGGATGTATAACGCCCTGCGCGGAACGGCTGCGCCAACGATTATTGCCGGGGATTTCACCGCTGATTACGTCCTGTTCAATGGGACGTTCAACGACTACCGCGAACTGAGTACCAAACAAATTACGGCGGCTAACGGGGCCGTTAACGCATTATGGAACGGCCTGTACCGGACCATTTACGTGGCTAATTTCATGCTCGAAAACCTGCCCAACGTAACGGGTGTACCCGAAGCCACGCGGAAGCAGGTGGTCGCTGAAGCCCGGTTTTTGCGCGGCTACGCTAACTTCATCGGTACCAACACCTACGGCGACATTCCGGAGGTGACCACGACCGACCAGGTCGGCAACCGGGTTATTGGCCGCACGGCAAAAGCTACGATTCTGGCGTCGGTACTGGCCGATTATGAAGCGGCCCTGACCGACTTGCCCAGCGTAGCGGCCGGCTCGACCAACGTCACGACTAACGCTACGTATCTCAATAAAGTAAACTGCCGGGCGGCAATGGCCCGCTACTACCTGTACCAGAAAAACTGGGCGAAGGCCGAAGAATTAACCACGCTGGTAATCAATTCCGGTGTTTACAGTTTGGAGCCTAACTACGTAGACCTGGTGACGCAGGATTTCACAAGTGAAGCAATTTTGGAAGTGGGCTACAATCTGTCCGACGATCCGGGGACCAGTTCGTTCGGATTGAACAACATCCTATCTGCACGGCGGGAGTTAATTCCGTCAAATCAGTTGGTCGTTTCGTTGATCTCGGCGGAGGCTGGTACGCGCCGGGAAACGATTGGTTTCAGCACCCAGAACCTGCGCGGCAGCGACAATGGCTGGACGGTGCGTAAGTACGGAACGGCGTCGGAAGACAACAACAACATCGTGCTCATCCGGCTGGCCGAAATGTACCTGATCCGGGCCGAAGCGCGGGCGCAGCAGGGTAAACTCGCTCCGGCCGTTGCTGACCTGAACGTGCTGCGCACCCGTGCCAAAGCACCAGCCATTGCCGTTGCGGCTCAGGCTGAGATGTTGCTGGCCGTGGAGCGGGAACGGGTCTATGAACTGGCTTTTGAAGGGCACCGCTGGTACGATCTGGTCAGAACGGGCCGGGCGCAGGCAGTGGTATCGGCGTTCTCGTCCAACTGGAACAGCCGGTATGAACTATGGCCTATTCCGCAGAGCGAAATTCAGCAAAACCCCACGCTGAGAGGGCAGCAAAATCCAGGGTATTGAAGGGAGTTGGTGAGTTAGTAAGTGGTGCGTATCCTGGACGGCCACGTCCGGGCGAGAGCAAATTAGTATTACGCCCGGACGTGGCCGTCCAGGATACACCGCTCCACCCAGCCGAGCTAAATACCCGCGAAATTCTTAACCGATTTCGTCAAAAACAGGACATGAAACACGATATAGACAATAAAAAAACACGGGCGGGCTGGGCCGGTTTGCTGATCGCAGCCATCTTTGGTCTGGCGGCAATTGGTTGCGAAGAACAGGATCTGGATCGTACGTTTGCGGGTCCCTACTTCGTGCGGTTTACCGACTCGACGCTGACGGTCAAAGAAAGCAATACCCAGCCCATTGCCATTCGGGTGCACAACGCGGGGCCGATTCAAAATCAGGCCATCACCGTCAATTACGCCGTGAGTGGATCGGCCCGCGAAGGCAAAGACTACACGATTGCAGGCACCAAAGGCACGGTTGTGATTCCGGCTAACAAAAGCTTCGGCGAAATAAGTGTGCAGCTCATTAACAACGCCAACAACATTCTGGAGATACAGTCACTTGTTTTCACGCTGACGGGTGTTCAGCCCAGTTCGCTGCAGGTGGGGTTTGGCAAGGACAACGCCGTGGGTCGAAAGCTGTCGCTGACCATTCAGGATGAGTGCCTGTTTGGGGGTTTGTACACCGGCAGTGGCCGCGTTCGCAACCAGAACGTTTCGGTTCGAGACGTGGAAATCACCAGCACGAACTGCAAAGACTATACGCTGACCAACTGGAACATCGGTTTGGATAATTTTATACTATTCGGAAACTCAACGCTGTTCGGTTTTCAGGCAACCAAACCAACGCTCACGTTCATTGATAATGGCGACAACACGCTCACGGTGGCTCCGCAGTCGAATGCTGAATTCGGGTCGAGCGACACCTTACAGGGGAATGGTGCCTGGAACCCCCGAAACCGGCAGATAACGCTGAATCTTCAGGCTAAAATCAGACTTGGCTTCAGACGCGATACCGTGATCACGTACCGCGACACGACGTACTTCTTTACCCAGACATACATACCGCAATGATGCGAACCGTGCTACGCTTTCTGCTGATTCCCGCCCTATTTGGCGGACTCTTTGGTGGTTGCTC
This sequence comes from Spirosoma arcticum, assembly GCF_054779955.1. Classification (NCBI taxonomy): domain Bacteria; kingdom Pseudomonadati; phylum Bacteroidota; class Cytophagia; order Cytophagales; family Cytophagaceae; genus Spirosoma; species Spirosoma arcticum. The sequence goes on along the minus strand of NZ_BAAGXG010000004.1, from coordinate 220,196 downwards.
CGAAAAGATCGAGCCAACCCCAACCACCTATAGTCAATTGCTCACCGGCACTGAAAAGAAAACCTGGCGCATGGTGTCGCTCCAGATTCTTGACAATGGCCAATCGAGTGGCGTCACGCCCGTTACTCAAAGTGGTGTGGATCCGTGCATTTACGATGATTTATGCACGTTTTACGCGAATGACGAGCGTAAATTCGAGGCTACTGAAGGGTCAACCAAGTGCAACAACGCCGACCCGGACCTGTACCTGACCGATAACTGGACGCTCATCAACGCCGATGCCTCGCTGGAATTTTACGTGCCCGTTGTGAACGCTAAATTTCCGTGGACCATTAAAAACCTAACGGCTCAGGTACTGACGATTGAATACTTTTTTCCGGATATCAACGCCAGTTACCGCTTTACGTTTAACGCAACCACGACGAAATAAGCTATGATCCGATTTATACTCAGCGGATGTCTGCTCGTTTGGCTACATACCACCCTATCAGCCCAAACGATCCGTAAACCCGAACAGTGCGCCACCATGGAGATGGATAGTCTGCTGCGGGCGCGGAATCCGGAGTTGGGGACACTTAACGAGTTTGAGCGGGCACTGCAGCTTAAAGTGCTCGACATCAAAAAGAAAATGCAGTCGGGCCGGTTGGCCGCAACAGTCATTACCATTCCGGTCATTGTTCACGTCGTGCACAACGGCGAGGCCGTGGGCGCGGGCCGCAACCTGAGCGAAGCGCAGGTGAGGGCACAGATCGAAACGCTCAATGAAGATTTCCGGCGGAGGCCTGGCACGCGCGGTTTCAACAGCGACCCAGCCGGTGCCGACATTGAAATTGAGTTCTGCCCGGCGGCCGTTGACCGGCAGGGCAGGGCAATGGCTGAGCGAGGCATCGACCGCTACAACGGTAACCGCGCCAACTGGGACCGCGACGAGATCGAAGGCGTCCTGAAACCCAGCACCTACTGGGACCCCAATAAATACTTCAATATCTGGGTACTGGAGTTCAACAGTGCCGACCGGTTGCTGGGCTACGCGCAGTTTCCGAGCCAGTCCAACCTGCCGGGCATCCCCACCAATAGTCCTGCCAGTACTGACGGCGTCGTGGTCAACTACCGCTCGTTTGGTAACGCCGAAAAAGGCAACTTCCCAAACATGCAGGCTCCGTATAATCTCGGCCGGACGCTTACCCACGAGGTTGGGCACTGGCTCGGCCTGCGTCACATCTGGGGTGATGCCAACTGCGGAGACGATTTCTGCTCCGATACCCCCCCGCAGGCCTCCGAAAGCCGGGGCTGTCAGGTGGGGCGGGTAAGCTGCGGGGGTGCTAACATGGTGCAGAACTACATGGACTACTCCGACGACGGCTGTTTTAACATCTTCACCAACGACCAGAAAGCCCGCATCCGAGCGGTCATGGAGATTAGCCCGCGCCGGGGTAGCCTGCTCACGGCTAACGTGTGTGGTACGCAGGTCGTGAGTCGCCCGTCAGCCAACTTCCGGGCCGAAACCCGGCGCGTGTTGCTGGGCGGTCAGGTCCGGTTTACCGATCTGTCGGCCAACTTCCCCACGCGCTGGGAGTGGACGTTTGAAGGCGGCACACCCACTACATCGACCGAGCAAAACCCGACCGTTGTCTATACCACGCCGGGCAAGTTCAAGGTTACGCTTACCGTATTCAACAGCGTCGGGCCGTCGGAGCCAGTGGTACGGACGGAATTTATCGAGGTGCTGAACATGGGCCTTTGCGCCGACCTGACTAACTTCAACGGCACCGCCACCGTGCTGCGCGAACCGGGCGGCACGGGCTACGTAGCCGGGCAGAATAGCCGCCGGACGCAGGCCGTTTCGGAGTTTTTCGACAACTCGTTGAGCTACAGCAATCTCGCCGGAACATCGCTCCAGTTCGGGGTGGCCAAATCGGTCCGGGGCGCGGCTTCTGAAGCGGTTGTGACCGTCACGGTCTGGAACGGGCGGGGCTTCCAGAACGGGCCGGGTGCTATTCTGGAGCAGAAAGACGTACCGTTGCGCATAATTCTGGACGACGTTGCCAACAACCGCCCCACTGCCGTCACCTTCGACCGAAACGTGCCGCTGAATGGGCTGCCGTTTCACATTGGCATCACGCTGCCGTACGTAGCCGGTGACACCGTCGCGCTGACGACGACCCGCAACGGGGAATCGGTTTTCGCTACTGCCTGGCGACAGAACCGGCAGGGCGACTGGCTGCGCTACGCCGATAGTCTCGGTCTGAACGTAGCCCATAACATTGCGGCCCGCGTTGGCATGAAAGCGTCGGTGCAGGTGGCTACCTCGTCGATATTCATAAATCCCGGCGAAACCGTTACGCTCAACGCACGTGGTGCCAGCGTATTCACCTGGACGGGTACGGGCCTGAACACCGCACTCGGCCCGCAGGTGGTAGCGCAGCCAACTCAGTCAACGTCTTACACGGTATCAGGGACAGGTTTGGATTTGTGTACAAGCCAGGCCGTGGTGCAAGTGTACGTTCGGGCGGGCACCGTTACGGCTGTGCCCGAACCCATTGAACCGGCCCTAACCGTGTCGCCTAATCCCAGCGATGGTCCGCTCACAGTATCGCTCAGTAGTCCACAGCGGGGTTCACTCACGCTGTCGGTGCGCAGCCTGACCGGGGCCGAGGTCATCCGGCAAAAGCACCAAAAAAACGCGGAGCTATTCCAGCAGCCGCTCGATTTACGAACGGCACCGACCGGGCTGTACGTGCTGGAGGTACTGGTTGACGGGGTCCCGTTCAGGCGAAAATTGCTGAAGCAGTAAGGTGAATGTATGAACAACAGGAGGAGCCGTTCTACAAAAACGGCTCCTCCTGTTGTTTTAAGAGCTATTCGTACAGGAGACTGTAGACGGACAATTAATTGGTTAGCCTGTTCAGCAACGGATTGATTTATTGGTCAGCCATTAGATATAGATTATTCACAGTCGCCATTACTGATAGACTATTCAGCAGAGTCATTTACCAATGTTAAGGAATAGGTGATCGTACGGCGCAATGGTACATACTAAGGGCTTTTTTGCATTAAACAAATAGTAGAAAAAACGCACTAATTGAACACTGCACCTATTTCAACGGTTTGCACATTTTTTAGGTATGAAGTTGAGTTAACCAATTATTAATCCGTATTTTGCCTTATTGTCATCCATAAAACTTCACTATATGAGACATTTTGTACTGTTTATGGTACTATTTATCGGTGCTATATTCACCAACTCAGCACTTGCGCAGGAACGGCAGGTGACGGGTAAAGTTATCTCAGCGCAGGATAATGCGGCACTTCCAGGGGTGTCTGTTGTGGCGAAGGGTACTGCGCGTGGTACGCAGACTGATGCCGACGGAAATTACACAATTACGCTACCGGCCAATATCGGTACATTGGTCTACAGCTTCGTGGGCGTCACGACGCAGGAGATTAACGTGGGCAACCGGGCGGTTGTTAACGTAACGTTAAGCAATGATACCCGTTCGCTCGACGAAGTGGTCGTAACGGGTTATGGTGCCCAGTCGAAGCGCAATTTGACGGGTAACATTGCCCGGGTTGCCTCACGAGACATTGAAAACATTCCGGTGCCCAGCGTTGAGCAGGCTATTCAGGGTAAAGTGGCCGGTGTTCAGATCACGTCATTGAATGGCAAAGTGGGGCAGGGACTGCAGATTCGGGTGCGGGGCAATTCGTCCGTAACGGCCAGTAGCCAACCCCTCTACGTTGTTGACGGTATCCCCATTACCTCGGGCGATCAGTCGTCGACAACCGCACCTACCAACCCCATTGCCGACCTGAACCCGAACGACATTGAGTCGCTGGAGATTTTGAAGGATGCCTCGGCGTCGGCTATTTACGGCTCGCGGGCGTCCAATGGCGTGGTGCTGATTACGACCAAGAAAGGCCGCGTCGGCAAGACCACTTTCGAGGCCTCGGCCTACACCGGCAGCAGCGAACCAACAAATCTGAAAGGATTCCTCAATACACAGCAGTACGTCGAGTTGTTTGAAGAAGCCCGCGCTAACTCCGTCGCCTTAGGGATTATTGGAACAACGGCCACCGCCCTGCAAAACCGGTTCACGCGCTATGCCGCCGGTGACCGCACCGGTTGGGAAGGCCCGAACCCGAAGTATAATACTGACTGGGAACGGCAGGCGTTTCAGGATGCGCCGTCGCAGCAATATGACCTTAGCGCCCGGGGGGGCGACGCCAAAACGCGCTTTTTTGTGTCGGGGCAGTACTTCGACCAGAGCGGAATCATCATTAAGAATCGGTTCCGCCGGTTGAGCGGCCGGGTTAACCTCGACCACAGCGCTACCGAAAAACTCACCATTGGCGTAAACCTGAACGTGGCGCACTCCAAAAACGACCGCGTTTCAAACGACAATGCGTTCTCAACCCCGATGCAGATTGTGGCGCTGCCGCCCCTGCACCCGGTCATTGACCCCCGCACCAATCAGATCAGCGGTGATTACACCTTGTATTATAACCCGTTGCTGAACCGCGATTTTGCTTCTCTACAGGCTCGCGTGTACCGGATATTCGGCAGCGCCTATGCCGATTATAAACTATTGCCGGGCTTATCGTTCCGCACGGAGTTTGGCACGGACATTTTAAGTCAGCAGGAAGACGAGTACTACGGCCGCGAAACGGCCCGCAACACAGGTGCCCCCAACGGTCTGGGTACGAATAGCTTCCGGCAGGTTATCAATAACACAACGAATAACTACTTCAGCTTTGGCCGGACGTTCAACGAAAAGCACGATGTCGATGCCACACTGGGTATGTCGTATCAGGAGTCGCGCTCGAATTTTAACAGCGTAACGGCGCAGCAGTTTCCGAGTAATGCCTACAAGCAGATCGTTTCGGGTGCTAAAGTCACGGCGGGCACGGGTACCGAAACGCGCTTCAACTTCTTATCCTACTTTGCGCGGGCCAACTACCGGTTCAACAATAGATACCTGCTAGGCGTGTCGGGCCGGGTCGATGGGTCGTCCCGGTTCGGGGCCAACAACCGGTACGGCTTTTTCCCGGCTGCGTCGGTGGGCTGGATCATTACGGAGGAATCGTTCATGAAGAGTTTACCCGTGCTAAGCCTGCTGAAACTGCGTGCCAGCTATGGACTGACGGGTAATGCCGAAATCGCTAATTTCGGATCGTTGGCATTGTATTCAGCCGAAGCGGCCGGTTATGCCGGAATTCCCGGTCAGGCACCTGACCAGATTGCTAATCCCGATCTGACCTGGGAAAAAACCCTGCAAACTGATATTGGGCTGGAGTTTGGCCTGTTGAACAACCGCCTTTCGGGTGAAATAGATTATTACGTCAAAAACACCACGGGCCTTTTGCTGGGCGTTAACGTACCTGGTTCGTCGGGCTTCCGAACGCAGTTGCGCAACGTAGGTGAGATGGAGAACAAAGGCGTCGAATTCGTTTTCAATTCAAGCAACCTGACGGGGGCCTTCAAGTGGAACACCTCCCTGAACATTGCCTATAACAAAAATATCGTAACGAACCTCGGGGGCACCACCATCAACGGAAGTTTCCTTAACCGAGCGCAGGAAGGGCAGCCGCTGGGCGTATTTGTTGGACCGGAATACGCCGGTGTCGACGTGCAGAACGGCGACGCGTTGTACTACCTGAACACCCAAAACGCCGACGGAAGCCGTGACCGCACGACGACCAACGACTACAACGCGGCCGAATTCGTACCGCTGGGCAATCCGTCGCCCAAGTTCATTGGGGGCGTTACCAACACGTTCAGTTTCAAAGGCATTGATTTGAGTGTGTTGTTCAATGGACAGTTTGGCAATTACATCTACAACGGGGGAGGAAAGTTCCAGTCGGCCAATGGCGACTTTTACGATAACCAGACGACCGATCAGTTGAACCGCTGGCGGAATCCGGGCGACGTAACGAACATCCCGCAGGCCCGTCTCCTGAGTGGTAACGGAACGGGTGAGTCGTCGCGTTATCTTTCGAAGGGTGACTTCGTCCGGTTGCGGACCATCACCCTGGGCTACTCGTTGCCAACGACCCTTGTCAACCGCGTTAAACTAACTCGGGTACGGCTTTACGTAACGGGACAGAACCTGCTGACCTTCACCAATTACAACGGCTGGGACCCTGAGGTTAACTCGGATGCCTACGTTACCGGAGCAACCGGCCCCATTAACATTGGCGTTGACTTCTACTCGGCTCCCCAGCCCCGCACCATCATTGGTGGTTTACAGATCGGATTTTAACGAAAGCATAGCGATGAAAACAAATCAAACTATTGTATTCCTGTCCGTCATGACGGTTAGCCTGTGGCTGACTTCCTGCGGCAACAGATTAAATATTGACCCGGTCAACACCGTAGCAACGACACAAGCTCTGAGCACACCCGATGATCTGAACGCACTGCTCATTGGTGCCTACAACAGCCTGGGCGATGCTGACCTGTACGGCGGTAACCTGCAACGCGACGCCGAGTTGCTGGGCGACACCGGTGAAGTTGAATGGACCGGTACGTTCACCGCTCCGCGCGAGGTTTACGGCAAACGGCTGCTGGTTACCAACGACCAGGCCAACATTACCTGGACGGACGCCTACCGGACAATTAACATCTGCAACACCGTGCTGGCCAACCTCAACCTGGCCCTCGAAGCCAACCGCCCTAACGTTGAAGGCCAGGCCAAGTTCATCCGCGCGTCGATGTACTTTGAACTCGTGCGGCTCTTCGCCCGGGACTGGAACGACGGCAGTGCAGCCACCAATCCGGGCGTTCCCTTAGTAACCGCCCCAACAACGGTACTCGACGCCAGCAGTGCTGTTGGGCGCAGTACAGTGGCGGCTGTTTATGATCAGGTAATCGCTGACCTGACCGACGCCGAAACGAAGCTGGGCGATACGGATGACGAATACGGCTTTCTGGCAACGAAGGGGGCCGCAGCCGCTCAGTTATCGCGGGTGTACCTCCAGAAAAGCGATTTTCCGAATGCCGCCAATGCGGCTAACCGGGTTATCACCGGCCAGCAATATCAATTAGTAGACATTGAGGAGGTATTCGATCAGCGCACGAACATAAATGGAATCAACACAGACGAAACGATTTTTGCCCTCCAGATAACCGATCAGGATGGAACGAACAGTCTGAACACCTTCTACGGTGCAACGGACGTTGGTGGCCGGGGCGACATAAACGTCACCGAAGCCCACTTAGCCCTGTATGGAGCCGACGATGCCCGCAGTCAACTGTTCTACGAAGATGGCGACGGACAAATTCGGACGATAAAATTCAGAAATCAGTTTGGTAATATTCAGGTGCTGCGCTTAGCCGAAATGTATTTAACCCGGGCGGAGGCTAACCTTCGTGCGGGCACGTCGGTTGGCGCGGCTCCTTTGGCAGATGTTAATTTGATTCGTGCCCGGGCGGGCGCGGCTCCACTGACGGCGGCTCAACTGAACGTCAACGCTATACTGGCGGAGCGTCGGCGCGAACTGGCTTTTGAGGGGACCCTGATCTATGACCTCAAACGTACGAGGCAGAACGTTGGCGCACTGGCTTTCAACAGTCCACGTCTGATTTTTCCGATTCCACTTCGCGAGGTGACAACGAATGTTGCGTTAGTGCAAAACGAAGGCTATTAAGGTATAGCGCTGAAAAGCTGATCGTACGAATGCCAGTTAATTTGCGCTGAATAGACGCAAACTAACTGGCATTCGTCAGTCTACACGTATTCCAACCATTTCCAAAGCTGATGAAAAACGCATATGCGGCTGGTTTGCTACTGGCTTTTGTCTTGATTTGCCCGGCTTGCCAATCGCAACAGGCTTCGGTATTAGCCTCGCGGCCCGCCGGTCAACCGCCACAGCCGAACTACACAGCGTGGGTTGTGGGCGATACGGCCGATGCGAAAACTCAGCCGTTGGGTGGGGTAGTGCTGGCGGGAGGCAGTGCCGACGTTGACGAGGCTATGCGCTGGTTTTTACAGCGGGCGAACGGGGGCGACGTGGTCATTATTCGGGCTTCGGGCAGCAACGGCTACAACGACTATTTGTACCAGAAACTGGATGTGAAAGTTAATTCGGTGGAGACGATTTTAGTCAACAGCCGCGCTCTGGCCAGTGACACCGATATTATCAGAAAGATGCGCAACGCCGAAGCCCTTTTCTTCGCCGGGGGCGATCAGGCCAATTATGTAAATTTTTATCAGAACACACCCCTCGCCGACGCCTTCAACGACCGCATTGCGCAGGGAGCCATAATCGGCGGTACCAGTGCGGGCTGCGCTATTCTGGGCCAGTTGTATTTTTCGGCGAAAGAAGGCTCCATCGACTCCAATGAAGCGTTGTCCAATCCGTTCGACACCCGCGTTACGATTGGTACCAGCAACTTTCTGAAACAGCCGCTATTGGTCAATACCCTCACCGATCAGCACTACACGAACCGCAACCGGCACGGTCGGCATCTGGTATTTCTGGCGCGGACCGTTACAGATGGGGCCGCGCAGCCGCGTGGGATTGGCATTGACGAAAAGACGGCCGTTTGTGTACTGACGGATGGAACTGCCCGCGTATTCGGCCAGGGCGAGGCTTATTTTCTACTACCCGCCCCTGCTAAACCCGAAACCTGCCGGGCGGGTCAGCCACTAACCTGGTGGGGCGATGGCAAAGCCGTTCGCGTAACGGTAATACCCGGTTCGGCAATGGGCACCACGGGTTTCGATTTGAAAACGTTTACGGGGCCAGACAACCTGAAAACAGAGTATTGGTCCGTAGAGAACGGGCAACTAAAATAAGGTGGTTAGGTGCCGGATTATCGTGTGGTGATTGGCTCTGAGATTCAGAAAAAGTAGGCGATTAAACCCTAAACTACGAGGCCGGTCTAACCGTTTAAGAGATAAGTTCTCTTGTAAACAACGACCATGAACCGCCGATTACTCTTCTTTTTGTTGCTGGTGCTGGCCGTACCTGACTTGCGGGCGCAGGTTCAGCACACAACCGAACAGCCACGCACGGACGATGCCAATACCCGGGACGTGCGCATCCGGCGGGTTGAGCTTACGAGTCATTACACCATTATTTACATGACGCACGTGCTGTCGGATAACGAAAGCAATGCGCACACCATTGGTTTTCAGCCGTCGTCGCGGTTGTACGTCAATCAGGGCGAACGGTCGTATAAACTAATCCGGGCGGAAAATATTCCGGCCGAAACCCGTCGGTTGGTGCAGCCGGGTGAGCGCGTGGATTTTGTAGCGTATTTTGAGCGGATTGACCCCGGCTACACTGTGTTCGATCTGTTCGAGTGCAAGGATTACATGACCCGCACCAGCAAAATTACCTGCTTCAACTTCTGGGGTGTTCACATTATCAACCCCGCCCGGAAGCCGAAGGATACGTTCGCGCAGCGCAGGCCAGTTCCTAAACCGGTTCCGCCCGTCGCCAAACCTACCCCCCGCGTAGCCGAAAAGAAACCACCCTACACCCCCCGCACGACGCCCGGCGTTGGCACCACACCCGATGACACGCCCGCTAAACCAGAGACTGAGGTAGCTCCTGCACCAACGGCTGTTGCCATCAACGGCCTCACGCGCGACGCCAAGACTAAAAAGCCCATTGCAGCTACTGTTACGTACCGGCTTATTTCAGGGGCCGAAGCCACCGGCGATGGTCCCGCCGACTCCGTTTCAAGTACGCTACCCGGCGGGGCGTATAAAATTCCGGTTGATGTTCGCGGTGTGTATGCCGTGACGGCCTCGGCGAAGGGCTATTTTAGTCAAAGCGACACATTGGCCACGAACCGGGTCGACGTGACGCGCGACTTCAACTTGGTGCCCATTGCGGCTGGCACGAAAATTACGCTGCGGGCGGTTTACTTCAACGTCTCGAAGTATGATCTCAAACCCGAATCGTTCCCCGAACTCGACGGCTTAGTGACGGTTATGCAGGACAACCCGACGATGACCATCAAGCTCGAAGGCCACACGGATACCGTCGGTGATTTCGATGCCAACGTCGAACTTTCGCGCAACCGGGTTAACGAAGTAAGGCGGTATTTGGTGTCGAAAGGCATCAGCGGGGGGCGGATCGAAGCCATTGGTTACGGCCCCTCGCGGCCCATCAACACGAACCGGAGCCTGAAAGAACGGCCCGAAAACCGACGGGTAGAAATGGTGGTCGTGAAGGTGTAAGCACTTGCCATTTCATAGGCTTATTGGCTGCTTCCCGCCCGTGAGCGGCAGCGTTTTCCCCTGCCAGCGTAGTGTGCCGGTCAGGCTGGCAGGCAGCGTGACGCTACCGGTTAATCCACCCGTCGGGGTTTTCTGAAACTGCACGACAATTTCGCCCAGCGGGTGCGGCATCCGGCCATCTACGGTTGTCAGATCGCCCAGAAACGGTTCGATGCGCACCGACCGGAAACCCGGCTCGGCGGGGCGGATACCGCAGGTTATCGACAAAAACTCGTAGAGCGGGGAGGCACTCCACGCGTGGCAATCAGACCGGGTCGGTTCGGGCTGTTCGGCGAAGGTGGTCAGGCCCACCGCCAGCATGTCGCGCCAGGGTTTTAGCTGCGGGATAAACTGATCGCCCAACCCCGTTTTTTTGAGGGCTTCGAACAAATAGAATTTAAAGTAGAATGTAGCCTGTGTGATGCCTGGCTCGGTCATGGTTTTAGTCAGCAAAGCCGTTTGCTGAGCCACTGGTACGGCATCGGTCAGGACGGCGAGGATGTTGGCGTGTTGACTGAACGAATTTTTAGCCGGAGTATCGGCCATCAAACCGCGACCCGCATCCCAGCATTGAGCGTACACCGCTTTGTTGAGCCGACGGCCCAGTTCACGGTAGTGTTCGGCGCGTTCGTTTTGGCCGAAGTGGGCCAGCAGATCGCCCGCCCGGACGTAGGTGTAGGCTTGCTGCAGGGTCAAAATACTTGACCCACCTGTTCGGGCACCGGCCGGAACACCCCCAGCGACTTCGTCTTTGGCGTTCTCCCAACTCGACCAGTCCACAAAATTCCACCACGCCAGCGGGCCGTTCAAGCCAGTTTTGGCGAGCCGCTGCTCGTGCCAGTCCAACACGCCCAGCATACCCGGCAGCATCGACTTGACAAACGCATCGTCGGTGCGGTGCATCCAGTAATCGTGAATCATGCACACCCAGAATAGCGAAAACGTCGGAATCACCTGAAAGTCGGCGGAGGGGTAGCGGCTCTGCGTCAGGCCCTCGTTGAACCGGCTGTGGTCGTAGTCCAGAATGGCTTTGCGCATCAGCCGGTCATCGCCCGACACATACAGCGAAATCAGCGACTGGATACGCGTATCGCCGGTGTACTGTAACTGTTCGTAGTAGGGGCAGTCGTAGTACGTTTCGCCCGCGCAGAGCCGGGCCGTGCGCCAGCCCACATCCCAAATGGCCCTGAGCGTGGTGTCGGCCGGAGCGGTGGATGAACTGGCCGTAAACTGCGCTTTCTGCTCGAATGGGTAACCCGTAAACTGCCCCATCAGGTCTTCCAGAACAATCGGTTCCTCCTTCGTTTCGACCGTCAGTTGCAGGTAGCGGTACGTTCGGAACAAGAGCGGCCGGAAGGTACGCCGATCAGAGCCGTCCGCCACAAACTGATCCTCAAAACCGCGTACCGTCCGGCCATCTACCTCATTGCGGTTTCCTTTCTGGTTTTTAGCATCGACCAGTGCTTCGGCGTAGGCCAGCGTTATAAGAGTGCCCTTACCCTGGCTCACCGTCAGTTCGGGATAGGCGTTGGTCAGCACACCGTTGTCCAGCAGGAACACTGCTTTTGTGTCGGCCCGAACCGTCACGGGCGTTTTACCCTGCAAGAAACCGGCGTTCATAGTGCCGTTTTCGGTGCGCCGAACCGTGGCTAACCGCTCCGTACGCTCCTCCATCATGGGAATCTGGCGCGGCACGAGTCCCCAGTTCCCATCGGTGCCCAGACCGCGCGGCTTGGCCGGGTAGCCAAACGGTTTAGCCGCCAACCAGTCCTGATCGTTGAAACCCAGTTGCTCCCATCCCCACGGATAGCGGGCTGCTTCGACCCGGTCGCCATCGCCAATAACGATATACGTACGGAGTTTGGCGTTGTCGTTTTTGACGGGTGAGTAAGCCAGGTTCTGATATACTTTCCAGCTACCGTCCGTATTTGCCACTTTCTCGGCTTCGCCATCGCCCTGCACCACAAAACCCGTCTGGTAGCTCATCTGCGCAAACGGTGTGCCCTCGCCCATGTTCCAGACCTGCGCGGCCAGTATGTTGCGGCCCGTTTGCAGGTAGGGCGCGAGGTCGAGCGTTTCGTAGTTCCAGTTTTGAAGATCCGAGCGGGCCGGTCCCGTTGCCACCACCCGGCCGTTAACGAACAGCCGATAGCGATTATCCGCCGATACGTGCACCACAAAACGTGTTGGTTTCTGAGACAGGTCAATGGTTTTACGGAAGTGGAAAACGCCATACTGCTTAGCCGGAGCCGTTGGGTGAACGATCCATTTAGCAGACCAGTAGGTGTTGGTCCAGTAGGTGGGTGATGGTGGGGGCGTTTGCGCGTGGAGTGACTGAGTCGTTCCACTACTCACAATGAACAGGAAAAAGATGCGGTTCAGGAATGACGACAAGTTGGTCATGCGTTCAATTTCTCGCGAAGATGGTCAACGAAGTTGCACAATAATTTTTGCTTGATGGCTAAAGCTGATTCAATTCTACGTATCCCATTCCGCACCGGTCGAACACGTTCAGACTGACATTAACAAATTGCTTTTCTGCAAACAATCTTGATAAACAACAAATTATGTATTGTTGAATCTCACATAGTCAATTCAAAACAGTCACTTTATGATCAAGCAAGCAATCTTCGGGTTTGTTATGATGGTAGGCGCAACCGGCATGGTAGTTGGCCAAACAACCAGCACGACAACACCTCGTTCGCAAACGACGGGGTCTACTATGTCCAATTCGCAGACCAGTACCAGTGGTATGTCTTCTATGACCGGCACATCGGGTATGTCGAACTCCTCGGGCACGATGTCGCCCGGTTCCCAAACTGGCACATCAGGCATGTCGTCGTCTTCGGGCAGCATGTCCTCATCGTCGGGCACGATGGGCGGCTCTACGGGTAAAGATTTAGCCGCCAGTGCCGGTTTGTCGTCGGAGCACTCCACGCTGCTGAAAGCCTTGGTAGCGGCTGGTCTGGCTGACCAGGCCAAAGGAACGGGTCCGTTCACCGTTTTTGCTCCAACCAACGCAGCCTTCAGCAAACTGCCCTCAGCAACGCTGACTGATCTGCTGAAGCCGTCGATGAAGACACAGTTAGCCGGTATTCTCTCATATCACGTGGTGCAGGGTAGTTTCAAAGCCGCCGACCTGACGGATGGCCAAAGCATCAAAACCGTTACCGGTGGAACGCTGACAGTTAGCAAGCAGGGCGGTAAAGTCATGATTAAGGATGCCAAGGGTGGTTCAGCGACGGTAACGATGGCCGACATCGAAGCGACCAACGGCGTTGTGCATTCGATTGACTCGGTACTGATGCCGAATTAAGCCTTCTCATTTCGACAATAAAAAGCGGCACCAGTTTAGACTGGTGCCGCTTTTTATTGTATGATACACTTACACCTATTAACCTGAGATATAATTGAAAGATACATCATCAACACCTTCGTGTTTCTGTTATGTGAATGGGCTTCTTATCAACTTTATAGTTAGGCCAGCAATGATTCGGGCGTCAGAGCCGCCGAGATTCAGTATTTTGCGCCTGCATCCAGCCCTTTAACCAGTTACCGATTATGTACCTTCTTGGATTTGATCTTGGCTCCTCATCCGTCAAAGCGTGTTTGCTCGATGCCGAAACGAGTAGGGTCGTCGCGACGGCGTTCTTTCCCGAAACCGAAATGGCCATCGACTCACCCCAGCCGGGCTTCGCTGAGCAGCACCCGGAAAACTGGTGGTTAAGCGCCTGCCAGGCCAGCAAGGCCGTGATGCGGCAAGTGGGCATCCGCCCCGACGACGTAAAAGCCATTGGTATTTCGTACCAGATGCACGGCTTAGTCATTGTCGATAAGGATTTAAACGTACTGCGGCCGTCGATCATCTGGTGCGACAGCCGGGCCGTGTCCTACGGCAACCGGGCCTTCGACGATCTCGGTCATGAGCGTGTACTGACGCACCTGCTCAACTCACCGGGCAACTTTACGGCCGCCAAACTCGCCTGGGTCAAAGCCAATGAGCCAGGCGTGTATGCCAATGTGGACAAATTCATGCTGCCCGGCGATTACCTCGCGGCCCGCATGACGGGCGAGATTGTGACCACCGCGCCGGGCCTGTCGGAGGGGGCATTCTGGGATTTCCAGGCCAATCAGCCCGCCCAGTTCCTGCTCGACCACTTCGGCTTCGACCCGGCCCTGATCCCCACCATCAAACCCACCTTTGGCGAGCAGGGTCAGTTGACCGATGCAGCAGCCGCTGAACTGGGTCTCGCGGCCGGAACGCCCGTAACCTACCGGGCGGGCGACCAGCCTAACAACGCGCTGTCGCTCAACGTGCTGGAACCGGGTCAGATTGCGGCCACGGCCGGAACGTCGGGGGTGGTGTACGGCGTCAGCGATCGGACGAACTACGACGCCAAATCACGGGTCAACACGTTTCTGCACGTCAGCCACACGGTCGATGCGCCCCGCTACGGCGTTCTGTTGTGCGTGAATGGTACGGGCATTCTCAATAGCTGGCTGCGCAATCAGGTGCTGCGTGGGTCGGTCAGCTATGCAGACATGAACGTGCTGGCGCAGGAAGCCCCCGTTGGAGCCGATGGGTTGGTGTGTTTACCGTTTGGCAACGGAGCCGAGCGGATGCTGGAGAACCGGGACCTGGGCGCGTCGTTCCACGGTCTGCAACTCAACCGCCACGGCCTGCCGCACCTGATCCGGGCCGCGCAGGAAGGGACCGTTTTTGCGCTTTACTACGGCATCAGCATCATGGAAAGCGTGGGCGTGGGCCTGCAAACGATCCGGGCGGGCGAGGCCAACATGATGCTCAGTCCGCTCTTCCGCGACACCCTGGCCAACCTGACCGGCGCAACCATCGAACTTTACAACACCGACGGCGCACAGGGAGCCGCTCGCGGGGCAGGCATTGGACTCGGCTACTACAAAACCGCCCAGGAAGCCTTTACGGGTCTGCACGTGACGAAGACCATCGAACCCGACCTGCGGGCGCAGGAAGCCTACCGGGAAGGGTATGAACGGTGGTTGGCAGCGTTAGAGGCAACAAACACACTTTAGTTGATTTGTTTGTAATTTCGCCTAAACCACTGATTCATCATGAAATACGTCCATCCCAAATATTCGCGTATTACGATTGACCCTGATGTATGTACGGGAAAACCGTGTATTCGGGGTATTCGATTTCCGGTGACTTCTCTGTTAGCGTATTTAAGCAGTGGAATGACCTACGATGAGTTGCTGGCTGAATTTCCTTTTCTGGAGCGCGAAGACATTTTAGAAGCGCTATCGTTCTCGTCCGAAATGCTGCACGACAACTTTTTTCCGCTTCAGAAAGCAGCTTGATGAAGTTTTTGCTTGACGTGAACATACCCCCTTCGCTGGGCAAAAGCCTGAAAGCGCTTGGGCATTCGTATCGATGGGTGCCTGACTGTATGGACCCGACAAGTAGTGATTTGCAGATCATTCGGGAAGCTACCACGACTGGCGAAATCATCTTAACGCATGATACAGATTTTGGTACGCTGTTATCGTTTTTCGCTACGACCAAACCATCCGTTGTCCTGTTTAGGATTGACAAAGTTGATACGGATCTTTTCTATAGGCTACTGACGGAAAATTGGGCGTCAATTAGCCAGCCATTGGAAGAAGGAGCTTTAATTATTTTTCAGGATGACAAATTTCGAGTTCGGTCTCTACCTATTCAACGACGGTGAGTTGATCTGCGCTTCTACAGAATAGCTGCCTGTAGACGAATTTTATCCCTTCGTCCTGACCCGATAGAGAGAAAATCAGCCTATCCGCCTTTTTTAGTTGACAGGTAACCCAAAAGTGACTGACCTTTGGGTTACCTGTTTGTTTATAACTTTCAACACACATGTCTGAAACAACCTTAACCCTCGGCGATACGCCTTATTTTCCGTTCGTCGAGAAACCAATTGCTTACGAAGGCCGCGAGTCCGACAACCCGATGGCGTTCAAGTTTTATGATGCGAACCGCACCATTCTGGGCGTGCCGATGCGTGACCTCTTCCGGTTTGCCACGGCCTACTGGCACACGTTTGTCAACACCGGCGGGGACCCGTTTGGGCCAGGGGTTAAGCATTTCCCGTGGGATGCCAACGCCCATACCGATCCGCTCGGCGCAGCTCATCAGAAAATGGATGCAGCTTTCGAGTTCATCACCAAAATCGGTATGGAGTATTACTGCTTCCACGATGTCGACGTAGCGCCCGAAGGAAACTCAAATGCGGAATTCGAGAAAAACCTCCGCGTCATTGTCGACTATGCCAAGCAGAAACAGGCCGCCAGTGGCGTGAAGCTGCTGTGGGGAACGGCTAACCTGTTTTCGCACGAGCGCTACATGAACGGGGCCAGCACCAACCCCGATTTTCACGTGCTGGCCCACGGCGGCTGGCAAGTCAAAAACGCCATCGACGCGACCATCGAACTCGGCGGACGGGGCTACACCTTCTGGGGCGGTCGCGAAGGCTACATGTCGCTGCTCAACACCAACATGAAGCGCGAGACGGAGCACCTCGGCAAGTTCCTACAAATCAGCCGCGACTACGCCCGCAAGCAGGGTTTCACGGGGGCGTTTTATATTGAGCCGAAGCCGATGGAGCCGACCAAGCACCAGTATGATTTCGATGCGGCAACGGTGGTTGGCTTCCTGAACCGCTACGGCCTGCAGGACGACTTTGAACTGAATATTGAAACGAATCACGCTACGCTGGCGGGTCATACTTTCGCGCACGAGCTACAGGTAGCGGCCGACAACAACATGCTCGGCACCATTGACGCTAACCGGGGCGACTACCAGAACGGCTGGGACACCGACCAGTTTCCAGTGGACGTTTACGAACTGACCGAAGCCATGCTGGTGATTCTGGAAGCGGGCGGTTTCAAATCGGGTGGGGTCAACTTCGACGCCAAAACGCGCCGGAACTCCACCGACCTCGAAGATATTTTCATTGCTCACATTGGCGGCATGGATACGTTTGCGCGGGCGACCATCGCAGCCGAAGCGATCTTAGACAAATCGCAATACAAGAAGCTGCGTCAGGGCCGTTACGCCAGCTATGACTCGGGTGACGGAGCACGATTTGAGCGGGGCGAACTGACCCTCGACGATCTGCGCCAATACGCCATGACTAACGGCGAACCAAAGCAGGTTAGCGGCAAGCAGGAATTGTACGAAATGATTGTGAATCAGTATATTTAGTCAGTCGAATCGGGCAGTCGACCGGACTGCCCGGTCTTTTAAACAACATCCGTATGTATGCATTCATGGGTTTGGGCGGGCAGGAATTGTTATTCATTCTACTCGTTTTAGGTGTCCTGTTTCTGCTGCCGATCATTGCGCTTGTGGACGTGATTCGCAGTGAATTTCGCGGCTCAAATGACAAGCTGATCTGGGTAGTCGTCATTCTTTTTTTGAATGTTATCGGCGCTTTGCTGTATCTTTTTATCGGCCGTAATCAACGCGTTGCATGAAACACCTTCTTACACTAACTGGCTTTTTGATAGCCAGTTCAGCGTTAGCCCAAACGTCGGACGAGACGGCGGTGAAAACCACGATTACCCGCCTGTTTGACGGAATGAGTAAGGCAGACTCAACCGTGCTGAAACCGCTATTCGCGCCGGGCGCAAGGTTGCAAACCGTGCAGAACAAACAAGGTACGGTATCCATAAAAGAGGACGCAATTGCGGGCTTCATTGCATCGATTGGGAAAGCTAAAGCTGGAGCGTTGGACGAACGGCTGTCGGGTATGGACATCAAAATCGACGGCGACCTGGCCACCGCCTGGACGCCCTACTCGTTTTATTACAACGGTGCCCAAAGTCACTGCGGAGCCAACGCCTTCACACTCGTTCGCATGGCTGGCGACTGGAAAATTCAGAACATTATCGACACCCGGCGGAAGTGTAATGAAAAATGAATAATGGACAATGTATAATGACTCTAATGACAGCCATTGTTCATTGACCAGTATTCATTTTTCATTGTCACTCCCCCACATCGGCGTCCGCTTCTCCACAAAAGCGGCCATGCCTTCCTTCGCATCGGGCGTTTGCTGAAGCTGCTGAAATTGCTCGTATAAGTAAGCCTGCTGTTCGTGAGACGGCAGGCTTTTTAGTTGCTGAGCTGCCCGCAAACCAAACTGCATGGCCGTGGGCGAAAACTGTTTTAGCTCGTCGGTCAGGCGCGAAACGGCCGCGTCCAGCCCAGCAGCGGGTAAAACGTCGGTGACTAAGCCAATCGCCAGCGCGTCGGTGGCGGAGAGCGTTCGGGCGCGGAGACACAGGTCGAGAGCAGTGCGGGCGGGCATACTATCGAGGAGCACCGCCAGCACCTGAAACGGAAACAGCCCGCGCTTCACCTCCGGCAGGCTGAACGTTGCCGAATCAGCCGACACGACGTACGTGCTGCCACCAATCAGCAAAAACCCACCAGCATAAACCGGGCCGTGCACCCGCGCAATGCACGGCTTGTGCAACCCCGCCATCAACTCGCCCAGCCGCACGGGTTGATCCGGTTCAGGAACGGAGGTGTGTCCTGTTTCGTCTACGGACCGTGCCAATGCCTTTAAATCCATACCCGCGCAGAATGTGTCGCCCGCTGCCGTCAGCACCACGAGCCAGACAGCGGGCGTGTGATGCGCGTAGGCCAGCGCAAAGGCCAACTCGGCCAGCATGGGCAAATGGAGCGCGTTCTTTTTTTGGGGCCGGTTAAGCGTGACCGTGAGTACGTGATCGTTGAGCGAAACGAGCAGAAAATGAAAGCCTCCGGCGGGCAGTTGTGCTACTTGCTGAGCGGTGTAGAGCATAGCCGAAAAGTACGAAAATACCGTTTACGAAATCTTTATGCGTATTCATACGACGATATATCCAGGGACAGTTATCTCAATAAATCTGGCTATTTATCCTTACTCAAATATGAAAACGTTTACAGCGCTGTGTCTGATGCTGCTTGGCATTCAGTCTTACGCGTCACACCTGCGGGGTGGCTACATCCAAACCCGGTCCATATCGGAAACGGCGCTGACGTACGAGATCACCATAACACTGTACCTCGATGGCCCTCAGGGTACAAACTCAACTACCAGCGATGACCAGGTGTCGCTCTGTCTCGGCGACGGCAGCACTCAATCGGTAGTTCGACTGGCACGTGTTCTCTCAACCGACCGCACAACCAGCATCAACACCTACCGACTTGTTCATACCTACGCCGGACCGGGGACCTACACGCTGACGACTACACTGTCCAACCGGACAGCAGCCAAAAACATTACTGGAGCTGAGGAGCTACCAATGACACTGACCACGACGTTTTCAACCACGAACGGAATTAACCGTACGCCAACACTTTTATTTCCTGAGAACGGCTTCCTTGTCGCCACCAATCAGCAGTTGAATTTTCCTTTACAAACGACTGACGCCGAGGGCGATAGTCTGGTTTACGCCCTCACCCGACCGCTGACCAGCAGTGCCAATAATGCGTGTACCGGTCGTGCTGTGGCTACCTATCAATACCCCAACGATCTGACGCGCCGGGGTACGTTTACGTTGGCCAATCGAACCGGCAACCTGACGTGGAACGCCCCCGTTGAGTCAGGAAATTACAGCGTAGCCGTGACCGTTGGCGAGTATCGAAATGGCCTTTTAATCAGCCAGACCTTAATTGAAGTATCCTTGGTCGTGGTGGACCGGCCCGGTACGCCCGGTGTTATTCCGCCCTACGAACCAGCACTGGAGGGCGGTGTTGTAACGGCTCTGCCCGGCTATCGCGATGAAGACATTACGCTAAGCGTGTTTCCCAACCCGGTCGATGATCGGTTGCAGGTCGTTGTTCAAACCAGCAATCCGGCTACGGCCCGGATACAGTTGCTGGATAGCAATGGTCGAACGCTGCACGAAATGACCTTTGGTCGGTTGACCCGTCGGCATGAGCAGGTAATCAGCATGGGTAGCCTGACGCCCGGATTTTACGTGCTCCACGCCAAGGTGGGCGACCGGACGCTGACTCGTAAGGTGGTAAAAAAGTAGGCTACAAACACCTACTGAATCGTGTTCCGGATTACACCAACATGCCGAACAGGTTGGACAGTTTATCTTTCAGATCCTTGCGGTCGACGATAAAGTCCAGAAAGCCATGGTCGAGTACAAATTCGGCGCTTTGGAAGCCCCTGGGGAGGTCTTTACCAATGGTTTCGCGGATCACGCGCGGTCCCGCAAAACCGATGAGCGCTTCTGGCTCGGCAATGTTGAAATCGCCCAGCATGGCGTAGGACGCCGTGACGCCCCCCGTTGTCGGGTCGGTCAGCAACGATACGTAAGGCAGTTTGGCCTGCGACAGCAACGCTAATTTTGCTGATGTTTTGGCCATTTGCATCAGCGAAAACCCAGCTTCCATCATCCGGGCACCCCCCGACCGCGATACCATCAAAAACGGTGTCCGCTGTTGAATAGCATGGTCAATGGCACGGGCGATCTTTTCCCCCACTACCGACCCCATTGAGCCGCCAATAAAGTTAAAATCCATAACGGCCATCGTCACAATCGACCCGTTTACGGGACCGTATGCCGTCCGAACGGCATCTTTCAGGCCCGTTTTATCCATCGTCGCCTTCACCCGCCCCGGATAAGCCTTTGTGTCGGTGAACTTCAGCGGATCAGCCGAAGTCATGTTTTCATCGAGTTCGGTAAACTCGTTCTCATCGAACAGAATGGAGAAGTAAGCCTCAGACCCGATTTTTTCGTGGTAATTGCAATGAACGCAGGTATAGGCGTTGAGCTTGTGTTCCCGCGTGTGCATCGCTTTTTTGCAATTCGGACATTGATACCACAACCCGTCGGGGGCCTCCCGTTTCATTTCGGTTGGGGTTTGAATGCCCTTATCTTTTCGGACGAACCAAGACATTGTCAGTAGTTTTCGGTTTGACGTTCACGGCTGTCGGTCGATGGCCACTTCCGCAAACGGGCTGTAAAGATACGAAGGCCCCTCACCAATTTATCAATTTACAAGTTCAGATAATACCGCCGACGAGCTGGATCGAATCGGTAGATAGCACCCCGCAGGGCCGTGCGCGGGAGAGATCGGATATGATCGTGCAGAAACTCCTCCAGCGCGGCTTCGTTCCGTTTGCCTACCTCGCGCAACATCCAGCCAATGGCGCTCTGCACTAAGCCGTATTCACTGGCAAACAGTTGTTCAGCCAACGCGAAGGTATCGGTAAACTGCCCTTTTCGGATAAACGCCAGCGTTGCTACCAATGCAATGCGCTGCGTCCAGAGGTGGTCTTCGTCGGCCAGTTCCGTCAGCAGCAGCCGGTCGCCGGTCAGCAGCGTTTCGCCCACGAGGGCCGTAGCCGATGAGTCAACCAAATCCCAGTTGTTAACATACTGCCGGTTGGCCAGATACCGCTCCATGATGGCGATTCGCCCCACGGGTTCAGCCTTGCGAACTGACCGGGTCAATCCAGACCGGGTCAGTCCAGACCGGACCTGATAAACCCAGATCAACAACGCTGTCATGCGGCATTCATGATACGGATCGCGCAGCAACTGCTCAACCTCACCGGGTGTTACAGTCAGAAACTGCTTCGCCACCGCATGCTGCTGCGGCATGGAAAGTCCCAAAAACTGGTCACCTTCGCCGTATTCGCCTGCTTTTGCCTGGAAGTAACGGGCCGCAAACGAGGCCCGTTCGGGTTGTTTAAGACTCACCAGTGCTTTCCTGACATCAGCGTACGTGCTCATTAATGATTATAGTAATCAACCAATTGTCTATATAACATTACCATGCATCCTACTTCCGTTGACCCCTTTAAGAGATTGGTAACTCAGTCTAAGGGTAATTTGTGAATATAACATTATTAAGCGCCAGTATAATAATATCAACTACCCTTTGCTACCGCCTAATAAATATACTTCCTGACTACATAGTACACATATCTTTTTAGCTATATAATAATAATACAAAATATTATCTGATTAATTTAATGAGTCAATTAGCTGAATGTACGTCAGATTCAACTTTGTATTTACTATACCAATAATACGATATACAGATATTGTAATCCTATACGGATGAAAATGCGATAGATCAAGTGCTGATTTTTTATAAGGTAAATTTATTTATAATATTTCTACTGGTTTCCCTAAACTAACCAAATACGTACCGTCTGGATGGGTGAGACTATAATTAGCCAATCCACTGAAAGACAACTGTGAACCTCCACACCTACAAACTCAATTTATAAACCAAAAATATGAGCAATATATACAGTACGAATGCGATTAGAATTGCTCAGTTGCCGAAGATCGATGTAAGTAACGAGACAATCGTTGATTTATTCGCTCGGCAAGTATTGAAGACCCCGGACAACGTAGCGGTACTAATTGGGGGCAAAAAAATTACCTACCAGGAATTAGATACGAAATCGAATCAACTGGCCAACTATTTAAGAGGGTTGGGGGTGAAGGAAGAGCTGTTTGTGCCTATTTGCATCAACCGCTCTCTGGAGATGATTGTTGGCATACTGGGTATACTGAAAGCAGGAGGAGCCTATGTTCCTATCGACCCCGAGTATCCCAAAGGTCGAATTGACTACATGATTGAGGATACAAATAGCCGTATTGTGCTTACGGATGTCAATTCGACCGATCTATTAAAAAAATGCGAAAAAGAACTTGACATCATCTGTTTAACTACTGATTGGGAGATTATAGCGCAGGAGTCAGAAGAACACCCAAAAAATTCGCTGACGTCAAAAAACTTAGCATATCTAATTTACACGTCCGGTTCGACTGGTCAGCCAAAAGGTGTCATGGTTGAGCACCAGTCAGTCGTCAATGAGATTGGAAGTTACTCGGCAATTTTTAAATTTGATTCTACCGATAAGCAATTAGTACTGGCCAATTACACATTCGATGCTTCGGTGGAACAAATTTTTGTTCCACTCATTAGCGGAGCCTGTGTCGTCCTGATTTCTAAAGAAGACCAATTAGACTCTGACAAGTTAACTACTGTAATTGAGGAAACGGGAATTACTCATTTTCAAACTACTCCTTCTTTTCTTAGACGCATAAAGCCCCGATTCTATTCGTCCCTAAAAAGAATCTGTTCAGGGGGAGAAACGTGTCCGGTTGATCTGGCCGTGCAATGGAGCCAATACGTTGATTTCTTCAACAAGTATGGCCCCACTGAGGCTACCGTGAACGTATGCTACCATTTCTATGATCGGCAGAAACAGTATGCGGGGCAACTGCCCATTGGTATGCCTTTGCCAAATAACAAGTTATACATTCTGGATGCCTGTAGCAACCCAGTTGCAGTAGGCGAAACCGGTGAACTGCACATTGGTGGTGTGCAGGTAGCCAGAGGGTATTTAAACAAACCCGAATTAACAGCGGCTGCGTTTATTGCCAATCCATTTAGTGAAGACGGCGCACGCCTGTACAAGACGGGAGACTTAGCGAAATGGCTGCCAGACGGTAACATAGATTACATAGGCAGAACAGACGATCAGGTAAAGGTTAGAGGGTATCGCATTGAATTGGGTGAGATTGAAAGCACCCTTCGTCAGCATCCGTCGGTTCGTCAGTGTGTGGTAGTGGCCAAAGACGACGAGGCTGGCGACAAGCGGTTAGTTGCTTATGTGGTGCCTGAAACCCAGCTTGACACGGTCGCGGTTAGGCACCATTTGGTGAGTAAGCTGCCTGATTATATGGTTCCGGTTCTAATTGTGCAGTTGCCTGCTTTGCCATTAACCCTCCACGGCAAAATAGATCGGGCATCCCTGCCGGATGTGTCGTCGGAACGACCCGAATTAAGCGTGCTTTATAAAGCCCCTGAAACAAGTACAGAAAAACAAATTGCTACCCTATGGGCCTCGTTATTACAGCTCGATAGAGTAGGCATAAACGATAACTTTTTTGAGTTGGGCGGCAATTCTTTATTGGCCGTGAAAGCTATAGCTACCCTGAAGGAGCGGTATAACTACCGGTTGCCAGTTGCCATTTTATATCAGTATGCCACTGTCAGGGGTGTTGCTCAATTCCTGAACGGCGTAACACAAAATATCCGTCCATCAGCTACCAAACAACCCGTCCCGGACGCGTCTGTTCACGACGTAGCCGTGATTGGTATGGCCGGCCGCTTTCCAGGTGCCAATACGATTGATGAACTTTGGCATGTGCTGAAAGAAGGTAGAGAAACAATTCGGTTTTTTTCAGATCAGGAACTGGATCCAACGATAGCGCAGTCTATAAAAACCGACCTAAACTATGTGAAAGCCCGCGGCATAATCGACAGAGCGGATGAGTTTGATGCGGCTTTCTTTGGTATCAATCCAAGAATGGCAGAGTTAATGGACCCGCAGCAGCGTATATTCTTAGAAATCGCCTGGGAAGCCTTAGAAACGGCGGGTTATACACCCGAAACGTACAAAGGCTCCATCGGTGTTTTTGCCGGTTGTCGATTTAACTCCTACTACCTGAACAACGTTGCTTCGCATCCGGATTTGATTGAAAAAGCGGGCTTCTTACAGGTAATGACCTTTAATGACAAAGATTACATTTCCTCGCGTACGGCTTACACCCTCAATTTAGATGGTCCGGCCGTAACCGTGCAGTCGGCCTGTTCAACGTCTCTACTGGCGATTGCTCAAGCGGTAGAAAGCATTCGGAAAGGTCAGTGTACAATGGCACTCGCCGGGGGCGCAACCGTCACGGCACCCATCAACAGTGGCCATCTATATCAGGAGGGAGCCATGCTGAGTGATGACGGCCATTGCCGCGCATTCGACGCGGATGCCAGGGGAACGGTGTTCAGCGATGGGGCCGGTGCCGTATTACTGAAGAGCAGAAAGCAGGCGGAGCAAGATGGCGACACTATTTACGCCATCATTAAAGGGGTTGGCATAAATAACGATGGAGGCAGCAAAGGCAGTTTCACGGCCCCCAGTTCGGAAGGGCAGGCTGGCTGCGTACGAATGGCCATAGACGACGCGGGCGTAGCAGCGTCGTCTATCTCGTACATTGAAGCGCATGGCACGGCCACCCCATTGGGTGATCCGATAGAAGTAGAAGGATTGAAAAAAGCGTTCGGCGCACAGGACGAAAACCAGTTTTGCGCTTTAGGGTCCATTAAAAGCAATATGGGCCATCTGGTGGCGGCTGCGGGTGTTGCCGGGTTCATAAAAACTGTCCTGAGCTTGTACCACCGGCAGATTCCGCCTTCTTTATTTTACGACAAGCCAAACCCCAATATTGATTTTGACAACAGTCCTTTCTACGTCAACGCCACCTTAAAAGACTGGAATTCAGCCGGTACAAGACGGGCCGGTGTCAGTTCGTTCGGCGTTGGCGGCACCAATGTTCACATTGTACTCGACGAGTATGCCAACAAAGTTCCGGTGCCAACTCCAAAAAAAGGCCGACCAGTCCAGCTTATCACGTGGTCGGCAAAATCAGCGGTTAGCCGCGATGCCTACGCGCAGCAGTTGGCGGCTTATGTGCAGCAGAACGATCAGGCTCAGGCAGCAGACATTGCTTTCACCCTGCAAACAACGCGGGCGGCCTTCAATCATCGTCGGTTTGTACTGGCAGCTACGGGCGGTGAACTGACCGAAAAACTACGCACAGACGACGCTTCGTCAACGCAGGTAAAAACGTTGAAACAAGCCACGGACGAGGTAGTTTTCCTGTTCCCTGGTCAAGGTTCCCAATACCTCAACATGGGCCGTGAACTGTATGAAAGCGAGCCTGTGTACCGGCAGGCCATCGACGAATGTGCCGAACTGCTCAGTGACCACCTGAACGTAGATATCCGCCAGATTATCTACCCGGATGCGCTAAACGGAGCAGCCGAAGAACGCCTGAGAAACACCCACTATACCCAGTCTGCACTGTTTGTTACCGAGTACGCGCTGGCGAAGTTGTGGATGAGCTGGGGCATTGAACCATCGGCGTTTTGTGGACACAGTATCGGTGAGTTTGTAGCCGCTCACTTGGCGGGCGTTTTCACCCTCGCCGATGCGCTAAAGCTGATTGCCGTTCGGGGTCGGTTGGTGAGTGAACTCCCCCGCGGCAGTATGCTTTCGGTGCGGTTAGAGGCCGACAAAATTGGCGCACTCATGCCGGAGCCTTTGTCCATTGCGGCCATCAACAGCCATAAACTATGCGTCGTTGCCGGGCATGACGAAGACATTGCCGCCTTTGCCAGTGTCCTGGACGAGCAGGGAATACCCAATCGGGTCCTACTAACGAGCCATGCGTTTCATTCGGCCATGATGGACCCAATCGTCGGTGATTTTGAGAAGGTCGTCAGAGAAATTCCCTTAAATCAACCGCAAAAACCAATCATATCTTCCGTCAGCGGTACCTGGCTAACAAAGGAACAGGCTACCGATCCAGCCTACTGGGCGAAGCACCTGCGGTTAACGGTACGTTTTGCCGATGCGCTCGACTTCATTTTCGGGTTGAACCAACCCCTTTTACTGGAGGTAGGACCTGGCAATGGTGCAACAACGTTTTCCCGCCAGCAGGCAGGTTCCAGACCGGTAACTGTATTGACCAGTTTAGACAAAAAAGGGGCGCAGACCGAGTACGAATCAATCCTGTACGCCTTAGGTCAAACCTGGCTAAACGGCCTGGAGCCAGACTGGAAGGCGTTTTACGCTACCCAAAATAGAAACAAATTAACGCTGCCAACCTATGCTTTCGACCGAAAGCGCTACTGGGTTGATCCGGCACAACAGCTCCAACAGGTCACCCACACCATGACTACGCTGACAGAACAGGCGTTACCGGTTAGCCAACCAATTGAAATTTATCCGCATTCCGCTATCATGCGAAAAGATGTGCTGCTCGGCAAGGTTAAAGAAGTGCTGGAAGATGCATCGGGCATCGAGATGGCAACCATAACGCCTGACATGAGTTTTCTGGAGATAGGACTCGATTCACTACTGCTCACCCAGGTATCGTTGACGCTCAAAAAAGAATTTAACGTTGCCATTACGTTTCGACAACTGAATGAAGAATACGCTACGCTGAATACGCTGGTTGATTATCTTGATCGGGCCTTACCTGCCGACGCTTACCAACCCGCGCCAATGCCTCAGCCAACGGTTCAGCCGATTGCTTCGCCGACACCTCCTGTGTCGATCCAGGCCAGCAACGGGGCCGCGCCAACCCAGAGTCTTACAGTGCTGGACCTGATGGCGCAGCAACTGCAAATCCTGTCGCAGCAGGTCGCCCTGATGCAGCAGGGCGGCCCGTCTCCCGTTTCCCCAACGACGACGATACCTCCGGCACCGCCAACGCCCGCGCCTGTCCTGAATGGTCACAGCAAGCTTACACCTTCAACACCAGCGGAGCTAAGCCCGGAAGAAGCCGCCGAAATCAGGAAGCCGTTTGGCGCAGGTGCCCGCATTGAGCGGCAAGCAACCGAACTCACCCCGCAGCAAGAGGAATTTATAGCGCAGCTTACGCAACGGTACACCCTCAAAACGGGAGGCAGCAAAGCCTACACACAGAAACACCGGTCCTACATGGCTGATCCACGAGCCGTTACGGGCTTCCGGCCGCTAACCAAAGAAATCGTTTACCCAATTGTCGTCGACCGGTCTAAAGGCAGTCGGTTGTGGGACATTGACGGAAACGAGTACATTGATATTCTGAGCGGGTTCGGCTCGAATATGCTGGGATATCAGCCCCAGTTTATCGTTGATGCACTGGTCCGGCAGGCGACGAATGGGTATGAAATCGGGCCGCAGCACGTCCTGGCCGGGGAGGTCTGCAAATTGCTCTGCGAGTTTACGGGATTTGACCGGGCCGCGCTGTGCAGTACGGGTTCGGAAGCGGTGCTGGGTGCAATGCGAATTGCCCGGACCGTAACCAACCGATCCCTCATTGTGGCTTTTACGGGTTCGTACCACGGCATCAACGACGAGGTCATCATTCGGGGCAGCAAAAAGCTGAAATCGTTTCCGGCCGCGCCGGGGATCATGCCCGAAGCGGTGCAGAACATGCTGATTCTGGACTACGGCACCGACGAAAGCCTGCGTATCATTCGCGAACGGGCGCATGAACTGGCGGCCGTATTGGTGGAGCCGGTCCAAAGCCGTCGGCCCGAATTCCGGCCGGTCGAGTTTATGAAGCAGCTCAGGACCATTACGGCGGCCTCGGGCACGACTCTGATCTTCGATGAGATGATTACGGGGTTTCGCCTGCATCCCGGCGGGGCGCAGGCCCTGTTTGGCATCAAGGCTGACTTAGCCACCTACGGCAAGGTTATCGCGGCTGGCATTCCCATCGGCGTCATCGCCGGTGACAAAAAATACATGGATGCGCTCGACGGCGGTTCGTGGCAGTACGGCGACGATTCGTTTCCCGAAGCGGGCGTCACCTACTTTGCAGGCACCTTCGTCCGGCATCCGCTGGCGCTGGCCACCGCCAGGGCATCGCTGACGTATATGAAGGAAAGAGGACCGGCGCTGCAGCAGGGTCTCAATGTCAAAGGAGACCGGGTGGCCAACGCGCTCAATGCTGAATTTGAGCGGCTTCAGTTGCCGATGTACGTGGCTCAGTTCGGGTCGGTCTGGAAGATTAAGTATAAGGAAGATATCCCGTACAGCGAACTGCTCTTCACGATGATGCGCGAGAAAGGCGTTCACGTGTGGGACGGTTTTGCCTGTTACATCACCGAAGCGCACACGGACGCCGAACTGGACCGGGTAATCAGCCTCTTTGTCGAGAGCACCCATCAGATGATGGCGGCTGGTTTTTTCAAACCGGCCTCAGCCCTCAGTGCTGGTCAGGAGCCAGCGTCCGGTGCGACCCGTGCCTTCCCGGCCGTCAGCGAACCGCCCGTACCCGGCGCGAAGCTGGGCCGGGACCGTGACGATAATCCAGGCTGGTTTATGCCCAGCCCGGACCCATCGGGCCGGTTCCTGCGCGTGGAGACAGGCGACGTTATTCGGAGCGAAGCGTACTTCACCGTCGTTGACTACAACCCGTTTACGGGTCCCGAAATCAGCCATTTGGCACCGACAACCGAACCGCAGTTAGAGATATGGGCGGCCTGCCGATTGGGGGGCGACGATGCCAACCGATCCTACAACGAATCAAATTCGCTCCACTTTCGGGGACGGCTCGACCGAGTGGCGATGGAGCGGGCGGTGCAGGCCCTTTTCCAGCGGCACGAAGCGCTGCGGTCCGTTTTCAGCGGGAACGGTGAGCAGATCTGCTTCTTAGCCCGGCCGACAAACGGACTCCTCTACCGGGATTTTTCCGGTGAGACTACTATCGACGGCGAACAGTTAGTCCGTGACTACGTCGCGCAGGAGATGCAACACGTATTCGATTTAGCCAACGGTCCCCTGCTCCGGGCCAGTTTGCTCAAACTGTCGGACGACGAACATTACCTTGTCTTAACGGGCCATCACATCATCACCGATGGCTGGTCAACGCACGTCATCCTGCAGGATTTGGGCAAACTGTACTCCGCTTATTTTCAGGGTAGCCCGGTTGACCTACCACCGGCTCCGTCCTACGCGCAGCACGCGATTGAACAGGCTCAGTTTGTGAAGAGCAAAACCTACGAGCCGGTTGAAAAATTCTGGCTTAACCAGTACGCGGGCAACATACCCCTTGTCAACTTACCGACAGACCGGCCCCGCCCGGCTTCGCGTACCTACCAGGGGCATCGCATCGACTATGCAGTAGACGCCGAACTGGTAGCGGCCATTAAGCAGATGGGCGTGGGAGCGGGCACCAGCTTCGTGACGACGCTGATGGCGGGCTTCGAGGTGTTCCTCCACCGGGTGACCGGCCAACAGGAATTAGTGCTGGGCTTACCAGCCGCCGGGCAATCGTTTACGGGTAACACCCGCATGGTCGGTCACTTCGTCAATATGCTGCCCCTGCGCAGCCATGTAAAGCCCGACGAGCGGTTCGTGGATTACCTGAAGCAGCGCAAAACGGCGATGTTCGACGCCTACGAACAGCAGCAGATCACGTTCGGCAGTTTGCTGAAGAAGCTAAACCTGACCCGCGACCCATCGAGGATACCCTTAGTGCCGGTGATCTTTAACATCGACATGGGTAAGGCGGTTGGCGTTAATTACGCCGGGCTTACGTACCAAATCACCAGTAATCCGCGCGCGTACGAAAACTTCGAACTGTTCCTCAACGTCACCGATGCGGAGTCAGTTCTGACGCTGGAGTGGTCCTATAACACGCATCTGTTCAAGGCAGCTACCATCGACCGCCTGATGCGCGAGTTTGAGCAGTTGCTCAGGGCGTTGGTCGCTGATCCGTCCGTTCGCATCGGCGCGGTGCCCACCTTATACGATTCTGAGCGGCTGGCCCAACTGGCGCGGTGGAACCAGACCGAAGCCGATTATCCCCGCAACATAGCGCTGACCCAGTTAATTTCCCAAACCGCAGCACAGTATCCGGCTAAAACGGCCATTACGTGCAACGGGCAGGCACTGAGCTACCAGGCTATGGACGAACGGGCAAATCAACTGGCCCATTACCTCGTGCAACAGGGCATCCGCGTCGGCGATTTAGTCGGCGTCGCGCTGGACCGGTCGCCCGATATGCTGGTTACGCTGCTCGCCGTTATGAAAGCCGGGGCGGCTTATATTCCCCTCGACCCCGCCTACCCGCAGGACCGCATCCAGTTCATGCTGACCGATTCACAGGCTAAACTGCTCATCACGTCCGAAAAGCACAGCCGTCGATTAGCCAGCGCGACGGCACAGGTATTGCTTGAAAGCGCACTGGCCGAGTCGGCTCAGTACCCGAAAACAAAGCCCGATGTTGCGGTTTCGGGCAACACATTGGCCTACGTCCTGTACACGTCCGGTTCGACCGGTAAGCCCAAGGGTGTACTGATTACGCACCGCAACATCGTCAACCTGTTGTGGAGCATGCAGACCTGGCCGGGTATCGGCCAGGACGACGTCCTGCTGGCCGTCACTACGATTTCGTTTGACATTGCGGGGCTGGAACTGTACCTGTCCCTAACTGCGGGCGCTACTGTGGCTCTGGCCGATGCCGAAACCGCAAAGGACGGGCGGGCGTTGGTCCAAATCATCCGGGAGCAACCCATTACGTTGATGCAGGCAACGCCAGCGACGTATAAAATGATGCTCGACGCGGGCTGGGAACCAACGACCACCCCCGGTGGGTCGGCGCTCAACATTCTGTGCTGTGGAGAGCCAATGTCGATGGATTTAGCCCATAAACTACTTCCCCGCTGCCGCACCCTCTGGAATATGTACGGCCCAACGGAAACGACAATCTATTCGACGGGCAAGCAGATTCTGGCCAGTGATCCGGTTATTACCATTGGCCGTCCGATCCAAAATACCCAGGTTTACGTGCTGGACCCGTCGTTGCGGCCAGTCGCCGAAGGTATGGATGGCGAAATCTACCTCGCGGGAGATGGGGTTGCGCAGGGCTACCTCAACCGGGCGGAACTGACCGCCGAACGCTTTGTCGACAACCCGTTTGGCGGGGGGAAAATGTACCGGACGGGCGATCTCGGCCGGTTCGTGAACGACGGGGAAATTCAGTGTCTGGGCCGCATCGACAACCAGGTGAAACTGCGCGGTTACCGCATTGAACTGGGCGAAATCGAGAACACCCTCAATACGTTCGAGGACGTGAAGGAAGCCGTAGTGATGGCACGTGAGGATAATTCGGGCGACCAGCGCCTGGTGGCTTATGTCGTGCCGGAGTCAGCGACCAACAGCTCCGATAAAATGCTTAGCTGGCATGACCAGTGGGACCGAATCTACCGCACAGGTGAAGGAATCACCGCGCAGGTTAGCGGCCGGGATGTGTTTCAATTTGAAGTTAAGGAATGGGAAGGGCAGGCGGTGAAACGCGTGCAGGCGCTCAACCCCAAACGCATTATGGAACTCGGCTGCGGGGCTGGTCAGATGCTGTTTCCTTTAGCGCCCGAGGTCGATCAGTACATCGGCACCGACTACGCCGAGTCGGCCATTGATACCATCCGGCAGAAGATGGCCGTTCAGCCGGAACGCTGGCAGCACGTGTCTGTTGCCACAGCCCCGGCGAGTGATTTCTCCTTAGTGAAAGAGCCATTAGACCTGGTTCTCATGCACAGCGTGGCGCAGTACTTTCCGGATGTGGATTACCTGCTGCGCGTCATTGAAAAGGCCACTACGGTTGTGGCCAAAGGTGGCTGTATTTTCATCGGCGACATGCAGACGAAAAGTACGCTGAACATGCTCCACACGGCGGATCAGATTTCACATTCGGCTCCGGACGTGACCCTCCGAAAATTTAGGCAAATAATCGACAGGCGAATTTTCCTCGAAGACGAGATGATGGCCGATACGGCTTTCTTTTACCGGCTTCCTGAACTGATACCGGCCATTAAAGGCGTTGACGTTCAACTCCGCGAAGGGCAGTACAGCAACGAAGCAACCAAGTATCACTATGACGTTTGGCTTTACGTCGGCGAAGCGCCCCAGGTTGTTGACGTAGACCAGACAATTTATTGGAATCCGGACTACGGGATGAATGACCTGGAAGCGGAATTACGGGCAAACGCAGACCGGGTGGTTGAGCTGAAGGCGGTGGCTAACCGGAGAACCGCGTCGGACTACGCCCTGTTTCAGACAATTGAATACCTCGACGAAAATCTATCGCTGTCCGAGATGAAGCAGCGAATCCAGCCCGTTGTCGAAGGTGTCGATCCGGACGTTTTCCGAACGGTTGGCGAAACGCTTGGCTTCAAAACGCATGTGCGGTGGGCCAACGACGGAGCCGATCAGCGCTTTGATGTCATTTTCATTCCCATCCAACTTAAAAATGCTATTCCTGCCGCGCCCGCATTCCCTGACCTAAACTACGCGTCTGCAACGGATTACGTCAGGAATCCATTCAAAGCCGATCAGGTCGTTTCTACGGAACAGATTCAGGCGTGGAAACAACGGGCCTTACTCTCTCTGCCGGACTATATGGTGCCCAGCCAGTTCGTTGTCCTGACGAAGCTGCCCCTGACGCCGAACGGCAAAATTGACCGGAAGGCGCTGCCCGCCCCCGGTTCGGAAAAGACAGCGCGTAAAGATGAGTACGTGGGTCCCCGCAACGAGCTGGAAAAATTAGTGACGGCGGTTTGGTGCGACCTTCTGAAATTAGAGCGAATCAGCGTATTCGATAATTTCTTTGAACTGGGCGGGCACTCGCTGATCGCCCTTCATATCATGGTCCGTCTGGAGAAAGAGAGTGGCAGACGGTTACCGTTGGCGGCTTTGCTTGAACATTCGACCATTGAGAAGTTAGCTCTGTTACTTCAAACAGACAGTGATTCGGTGAACTGGGATTCCTTAGTTCCCATAAAGCCGGAAGGCACTAAAATTCCGCTGTACATAGTGCATGGAGCGGGTTTGAACGTATTGCTGTTCAATGCGTTAACGGCTCACTTAGATCCCGAACAACCTGTTTTTGGTTTGCAGGCAAAAGGGTTAAACGGTGTAGATGAGCCATTGACCAGTATTGAGGAGATTGCAGCTCATTACATCGATTGCATTATGCGACAAAACCCCAACGGCCCTTATGCTTTAGGGGGCTACTCGTTTGGCGGAATTATAGCCTATGAAATGAGCAAACAACTATTGAACAGGGGCAAAGAAGTAAAGTTGCTGGCTCTCTTTGACACGCATGCTGATCAGTCGGATTATTTTGATCCCTGGCTATCTAAGCAATGGAATAATATGTTACTCGGCGTAAAAAAGTACTCGTATACGTTCGTGTTGTTGAAGAAAGATTTTCGGGGAACAATCAACTACAAGAAAAATTCGGTAAAGCGCAGAATAACTGGCTTATACAGCAAGGTGAAATATGGAGAGGATTTCTCTAAAGTGCACCGGGGCAACAATTATAAAGTTTATGAAGCCAACAGTATCGCTGCCCGTAAGTACCGGTTGTCTCCTCATGAAATAACCATTGACTTATTCCGCGCCAAACAACGCATGTATTACTGGGAAGACTTTGAGTATCTGGGCTGGAAACCGTTTGCTCTGAAGGGAATTAACGTTCACGAAGTGCCGGGAGACCATGCTAATTTATTTTATCCGCCAAACGACAAAGACGTTGCCCGTGTTCTGCAGAACGTTTTGAATGGCCTATGATATAACACCTACGCAATTGTAGGTTGTTTCTTACCGATGAACACGTTCAACGAGCTTACTCATATACTGACGGCATATGAGTAAGCTCGTTGAACGTGTTCATTGGTAGGGCCTGCCACCATTGATCAAAGCACACAGACTTGTGAAGAATGAACTGTTTACACTGGTCAACAGGCTACAGGGAAGAAATCGGTCAATCACACACTGGTGAGTGTGCATAGCCTGCTTCCAAGGGACACATCAAATATATCGGTTTGATTCTAAATTTTACCTTTCAAACTCGATTTTACAATTTTTTTCAGTTTATTTGTTTAAAATTCTTATCGAAAGATAATTTTTTTAAACGTTTTGTGCATTAATTTTTATTTTTTTAAACTTAAGCTTTATCCCTCTTAATGTATGCTTTATCGTCTCCTGTTACTCACCTTACTCACTCAGTTCACTTATGGACGGATGGCCCTTGCCCAAATCGCCATCTTCAATGCCACCAATTCAGCCTTACCTAATCAAGCTGTTAGCCTACAGGGCAACTTTGGCGCTAACGTCAGGGCGTTCATGCTGGCGGGTTCGTCTACCTCCCCAACTCCGTTAGCCGTCCTGGCTCAGAGCGCTGATCATGTTTCCGTCAAGATACCTTCTAACGTTACCCATGATCTCTACCAGATCTGGGTTGAGGATCAGGGCCAGCGAAGCAACACGGTCTTTGTTAACCAGGCCTTAGCCATGCACCCCGACTCCCCCCTGATTAGTCCGGGGGGACCCCTGCGCATCTTCGGCCGTAACCTTAAACTGACTGCGGGTACACCTCAGATTCGTTTAGTAGCCCAAAACGGTGGCCCCACCCTGGAGGTCGGCGTCGACCTCAACCAGAGCGATGCCTACAAGCTCAGCCTGACGATGCCAACGAACCTCCAGCCCGGCGTGACTTATGACCTGCAGGTCAACAACGGCCAGGGTGGCCCGGCTGGCCAGACCCGGATGCCCCAGACCCTGACGGCGGTGGCCGCTGGTCAGGATTACTTCCAACTGGGAGTGGGCTGGGCGGCTAAGCTCGACTTTTACCGGAACGTTTATAACGTAAAGACCGATTCCCGTCTGAGCAAGAAGGCTATTGGTGATGGCAACGCTAACGATCAGCCCGCAATTCAGGAGGCCATTAATCGGGCCCATGCCGACGGGGGGGGCATTGTCTACCTGCCAGCGGGTACTTACTCGCTCTACGAACAGTATTTTGAATTCATTCAAATGCGTAACCGGGTAGTTGTCCAGGGTGCGGGCAAAGATCAGACCATCCTCAAGTTTGGCTACCGGCTCAACGTTGACCACGTGGGCGTTCATTTTCCAACCGCCACTAACCTGTCAGGTTTGGCGGACCTGTCCTTACTCAATATAGACAACACCGGTAGCGCGTCGATGGGCAACCTGCGGGGCGGCCGGGTTAGTGAGGTTTTCTTCCAGCGCATCCGCTTCGACCTGAACCGGGGGGACTGGATGGACCTGGCAAACTCGGATAAGTTGGTGATCGCCAACTCCGACTTCACCCAGGGAGTAAGTGAGAAAAGCAATTACCGGGGGCCGATCAACCTAACCGCCTGCACCAACTTTGTCATTGCCCGCAACTCGTTTACGTTTGCCGTCCACGGGTTAGATGTGAATTACGCCCGCGAAGGTGTGTTTGAAAACAACCGGGTTTACCGCGATGGCTCGGCCCGCTATCCCGGCAATCTGATCAACCACGTGCTGATCCTCAACTTCACCCAGAACATTGCCGTGCTCAACAACCTGTTCAAGGTTATAAACGGCCCCACTCGAAACAACAATGATGGGGAAACAATCTTCGCCGAAGGGGGTGGTAATAGTTCGGACCGCGTCGATGAAGATGCAGGAACCGTTAGCGGTGCTACGGCCACCACCCTGCAGGACAACAGTAAAAACTGGGGTAATCTTCGTCATCGGCCGGTGGTCGCCATCGTTAGCGGGAAGGGCATGGGTCAGTGGCGCAGCATCGTCAGTCGCAACGGCAACACGCTGAATCTGGACCGGGCCTGGGATGTGGTACCGGAGCGGGGCTGCAACTATGCCATTTTCAACTGGGGTGCCCGCAACTGGCTGGTGCAGGGTAACACCCTGGAAGGTAACGTGCAGGGCATCATGCTGTATCACAATGCAACGACCCAGGTCGCCATTGCCAACAACACGCTGACTAACAGCGGCTCAATTGAGTTAGCCCCAATTCAGCAGGAGTACAACGGTTATCAGCAGTTCACGCCTATGTACAACAACCAGATTGTGGGCAATTCGGTGGCCAATACAGACCGGTCCGGTGAGGTCTTCATTGGTGTACATACGGTACAGCACGGCCAGGAGAGGACGTTTGGCACTTCGGTGATTGGGCTGGACGTGCGCAACAACAGGCTGTCGGCGGGTCGACCCGCCGTACGGGCTGTGATGAATGACTCCTATCATCCGGAAGGCTATTTGAACTACTTAGAGTATCATCAGCGGGGCGTCTATGTCGACGAGCGAATACCAGCCGTGCTGGGCAGCATTTTTGAGAACAACACGGCTACTAACTGCGACAATGGGCTTTATCTCAACTCGGGCTCCTACAACACGGTTGTATGCAACCTGGAGTTGGTTAATACCCCGAACGCAGTTAAGGACACCCCCTTAGACAAAATTGACCATTGGTCGGTGGGAACGGGGTCCTGTAATCCAATGGCACCGTCGAGCCCCAACTCACCTGTTGAATCGGGTGCTATCTACACCATTACCGCCAAGCATAGTAGCAAGGTCCTGGATGTGTATGGCAGTTCCCGAGAAGATGGCGGAAAAATCGTTCAGTGGGGTCCTAACGGCGCGGACAACCAGAAGTGGATATTGACCGACCTGAAAAACGGATACTACGTGATCAAGTCGTCACTGAATGGCAAAGCGCTGGATGTGAGCGGATCCTCGATGAGTGACGGTGCTCAAATTTATCAATGGTCGACTCAGCTTGGCGACAACCAGCAGTTCAAGTTGGTCGATGCGGGTGGTGGTTACTACAACGTGGTCGCCAAACACAGCCAGAAGTACCTGACCATCGAACGGAACTCCCCCAGTGACGGAGCCTACATTCAACAGTGGTCCAACAACGGCGGTGATAATCAGAAGTTCCGCTTCACGAAGCTAATTGCACCATCGGAGACAAGCCAACCCATTGCAGCAAATGTCACCTACACCATTACCGCCAAGCACAGTAGCAAGGCGCTGGATGTGTATGGCAGCTCCCGAGAAGATGGCGGAAAAATCGTTCAGTGGGGTCCTAACGGCGCGGACAACCAGAAGTGGATATTGACCGACCAGAAGAACGGATACTACCTGATCAAGTCGTCACTGAATGGCAAAGCGCTGGATGTAGGCGGATCTTCGATGAGTGACGGTGCTCAGGTTTTTCAATGGTCTATACACCTTGGCGACAACCAGCAGTTCAAGTTAGTCGATGCGGGTGGTGGTTACTACAACGTGGTCGCCAAACATAGCCAGAAGTACCTGACCATCGAACGGAACTCCCCCAGTGACGGAGCGTACCTACAACAGTGGTCGAACAACAACGGGGACAACCAGAAGTTTCGCTTCACCAAGTTAAATGGATCAACTGGCAATCTGCTGGGTGAAGGTGATCTGGCCAGCGTAAGGGTTTATCCCAATCCGGCGTCTGATGTAGTGCGAGTAGAGGGAGTTGCGGGAAGCGAGGTATCCGTTGTGGACATGCTGGGCCGGGTATGCACCATAGTGGTAAGCCGTGAAGATAATTGCCAACTCGACGTATCTGCTTTAGCTTCGGGCTTGTATCTATTGCAGATAAAGAAAGCAGGATCGGTCACTAATCGCAAGTTGGTAGTAACCCATTAGATTTAAACGTTTCCGGCGCTGGCAGGTGATAACCGGATAAAAACAGCTTAGTTTGATCCGTAAATGGTACGGATCAAACTAAGCTGTTTTTATCCGGTTATCACAACTGAGTGGTTTCCGGTGAATTGCAATTTTCCTTGCAACTGAATGTTCTTAGCCATCACAGTCTGACCGGCAGTAATCGTATGACCGAAGTTGATTCTCACGCGTTCATTCGCTAAGGGCATTCGCCCAACTGACCACGTGGACGCATCAGTCCAGTTACCCGACGCGACCGTTTCAATCGAATCCGAGAACAGTGATGTCGTTGGAAAACTACGGTACAATATCGCGTTGGTTGTTGTAGGATCCGTGCCAAACCAGTCGTTGATTATGTCGGAATATACCCGGCGGAAATCAATCTGCATAGGAACGTCTCTATTCGCACCAGTGCCTGATAAAGCAGATAAATCAGGGACAACGCCAATAGCAGGATGGCGGACACTGGAGCCGAATACGAACAGAGGAGCCGCTACACCATGATCAGTACCTTTAGATGCATTGGAGTTAGCCCGTCGGCCAAACTCAGAAAATGTCATGCCAATGACTTTGTCTTCGAGTCCCTGAAGTTTTAGATCCTGCTGAAAACTCGTGATGGCTGCCGACAATTTGCTCAACAAATCAGCGTGTCGGCCTTTGGTTGAGTCAGCATTGTCAACTTGCCCGGCGTGGGTATCGAAACCGTCCATCCTGACAAAGTAGATTTTTGTTTGCATCCCTCCATGAATCAGACGAGCGACAATTTTGAGTTGCTCAGCCAGTTCATTCTTATCGGTCGAGGGCGGATAGGCCCCCAAATTTCTACCGGCACCGGCGGCCCGTTTGATTTCAGCAGCGTACCCTGTGGCCAGTTTTTGCTGCTGACGGACGAACGAAATTAGCGCTCCGCCATTGCAACACGGTAAACCCGTTGGCGATGTGGTCGACGCAGACCCGGTCATCTGGTAAACTGCATTGGGATCGTTAATGGCAACGCCCATGGACTGCTGACTACCCAGCAAAGCAGGCGAAGTCTGAAGGCCAATCTGGATGGCTAACGGATCTTTCATCTGGGGATTAGGGTAATTAGCTGGATAGCCCGGAAAACGAACATCCAGATAACGCCCAATCCAGCCCGTCTGGGCAATTTGGTTGGCACCCAATGCCGTCATCCAAATCTCGGTGGATCGGTCGTGTGACTGGTTCGGATCAGGATACCCTACCGAGTGAATAATGCTCAATTTACCATCGTTGTACAAACCCCTTAAACCAGTCAAGGCAGGGTGTAATCCAACTGTAGAATTACCGATCAAGGGTAATACGCGGTTTTCAGGGATCGCAATGTTACCTCGTAGTGCTGTATAAGCGGATAGCTGGTCAAGCGGAATTACAGTATTAAGTCCATCATTTCCACCGTTTAGCTGAATAATTACGAGTACCCGGTCGCTGAAATTGGTAGCGTCGGGTACGGATTGCAGCCAGGTTAAAGGCTTTCCGCCAGCCCTCAGACTGAAGCCATTGATGGTAAGGGGCAGCAAACAAGTTGAAGCAGCCGTCAGAAAGTCTCTGCGTTTCATAAAGAGTCGATCAAAAAACCTGATACTCTGCCATTTGTAACATGAACTTGATCAGTGTTGTCAATCGCGCTGTCACAGCCTGCTTTTTGGCAGCATCGGCAGGCGCACTTCGGTAAGCGTTCCATTCAACGCTCCACAACGTGCGCGGAGCGTTCTGCATCATTACTGTGTCAATCAGAAAATCTTTTTGGCTTTCCAGCAGACTGATGGCGAATAGATTCGCTAAAAACGCGCTTAAAACCTGCTCACAGGTTATGGCAGGCGCAGCGTTTACTGCATTAAAGTTTGGTTGCAGAGCCATAATCCACGCCAGCGGGTCGATTCCCAACCTGCGACCAGGTTTGATTTCTACAACCCTGTCGACCAAGGTATCCGTAAAGTTATTTCGTACGGCTAATGTGCTGCTGCTTATCCAGGTTTTAGAAGTGCCTATTTGATAGTACGGTTCGTAACCAGATTCGTTCGGTTGATTTAATACCTCAAGCTGCATACTGAGCATCATGTTGTGC
This sequence comes from Spirosoma arcticum, assembly GCF_054779955.1. NCBI lineage: Bacteria > Pseudomonadati > Bacteroidota > Cytophagia > Cytophagales > Cytophagaceae > Spirosoma > Spirosoma arcticum. Next base: position 179,790 of record NZ_BAAGXG010000004.1, on the reverse strand, counting down.
ACAAACTCAAAATAGTTTTCAAAAGCGGCTGAATCGGCAGCCATATTCGGGACGGATTGATTGAAGAATCGACACGATCCTAACACAAATTCCAATGGTGATTTTATGATAGCTCCAATAGCGGCATCGTCGAAGAATGACTGGCTCGTCAGCAGCTTCTCAATTACCGGCCGAACGGCGTAGTTGTTGTCTGCGCTGGCGAAGTAAGCGGCCAAAGGAATGATAACATTAGCCTCGATGTCCGGAGTTATGTTTGGATTTACGTACCAACGGTATAATTTTCGACAGATGAACCGGGGTGTTTGTGGGTGTTTGAGCAGCATCGTTACCAGGTCAGCCAGTTCAGCATCGCCCGCTGTAGCAAACCCCGCAGGAGCACTGGCCCGACCGGTAATTATGGTGTTGTTATAGCTGGCCGAGAAAAATTTGTTAGCCGTGTCGTGTTTAGCACCGTCGAACTCCGATTCAATTGACGTTGAACCCGCTACAGCATAGTTCTTATGGGTCCAGCCGGTTAACACGCGTGCGGCTTCTTTCACATCCTGCTCGGTATAGTTAGCAGCGCCGTCTACAGTAGTAATCCCTACGGTGAATAACTCCTGTAATGCGCGGGCATAATTTTCATTCGGCTTGCTCTTGTCGTTTTCATTCCCGTTCAGATAGAGCAGCACAGCCGGGTCCTTAGTAATTTCCATGATTAATGTCCTGAAGTTTCCCAGGGCATTATCACGCAGTAGTAGTAGATAGCGGTTGACAAAACGGTATTCATCCACCACTTCGCGGGCAACAGAAAAGTGATTTTGCCAGAACAGCGTTAGCTTGTCCAACAAACCTGGTGGTTTGTCCTGAGTAGTCATTAGCGCCAGCCACCAATAGGCGATGCTTGTGAGGTACGGGCCGTTGCTGTCACTGTGGTAAGCCTTGTGAAGAAATGGCTGGCCAACGGTGGTTGATGCTGAACTATCAATGCTGACTGGTGAGAGTGGCGAATAATTACTGTTCGTGATTAATTGCCGAACGGCCTGTACAGCCGTCAAACCAGTAAAAGAAGCGATTTCCGTTTGAGTTGGGCCGAAGGTTACCCGGCGTAACAAGTGAGACGCTGTTTGAGCCGTAAGTGGCAACGTATGTACGTCTAAGTAAGGCAAGTTAGGAAGTAGTTCTTAGTTTACTATATTTAAATAATATATACCTTTTGTTACCTTATCAAATTTAATGCCAACACAACTTCAACCGTTGATGCATGCAAACCGTAAATCTGTAAAGTGCCTGCGGTTCATAAAAATCAGTGTCTCAGCAAAATCAGTTGCCCGTAGAGAAGAAAACCGACATTAAATGCACCAAGACTAATTCTACAAAGTTAAAAATCTGAAAAGATAATCCGGTTTGTCAGCCCGCCCGACAAAACCAATGCAATGAGAAGCAGACTGGCACCATAGTTGTCACTGGCGCTACAACTTACTACAGCAGTTGCACTGGTATCCCAGTAATACCGGCTGGGACGCCAACAGTTTGCAAATGGTTGCGCTTGCATTGATAAAATGTGAACCTATTTTAGTTACCAACCTACTTTTCAACAGATTGATCGCGTCATGACAAAAGACGAGCAAATAGCCGAGGTTGACCAGCGGCTTGATTACCGAGCAGGTGAACTCCCGTTGGCACGAGCAGGCAGTTCTTTTCTCCAACCTGTCTCAACCGATTTGCACATTTTTTGGGCGAGCGAATCAGCCGGTCCTGGGGAAGAGATTGCCGTTCAGGGTCATTTTTCAATCCAGGCCCAATTACATCTGTCAGTGGGAGACAGTCCCCCCTACGGTCAGGTAACAATACTATCCCAGGCATTTGGGTTTATCAAAGCTCAAATTCCCGGCAATCTGCCATTTGGCGTCTTTCAGATTTGGATTCAGCAGGATGGAAGCCGTAGCCGGTCCCGTTTCATCAACCGAGCCGTTGGTGATTGTTTCGACTCACCTGAAGTGTACCCAGGGGCAAACGTATCCATTAAAGGCCGCGACCTGGTACTACCGGGGGGAACGCCAACCATTCGGTTTGTATCGCAAAGTGATGGGGCCAGCCAAAACGCCGTCTACGTACCTACCGGCTCAAATCGGTTCAAATTAAACTTTACGGCCCCATCCAACCTACCCGCTGGAACTCGCTATAGTGTATTCATCAGCAATGGGTATGGCGGCAGTGTATCAGAAACACTGGTGGATGATACATTATTGGCCATTCACTCAAATCCGGATACTTATGAAATAGGTTTAGCCTGGAGTGCCTACTATACGACAATAATGACCACCAACCGCTATAATGTTAAAACAGATAGCCGACTGAATACAAAAGCGGTAGGTGATGGAATCGTCAATGATCACGCTGCTATTCAGAGCGCCATGAACTTAGCCGGTTCGAATGGGGGGGGCGTTGTCTACTTACCCGCTGGCACTTACAAATGCGAAGATTCAGGCTTTGTTGGATTAGATATACCCACAAATATCGTTTTGCAGGGAGCGGGAAAGACATCGACTATAGTAACTTACGGTACAGGCCCAAGGGTTGAAAAATTTACGGGTTCTTATCAAAAACTGACAATTGGCATCTGTGATCTTACTATGAAATGTATAGACACGTCGGGAGCATATGCAGCAGGATTATTTGATCAGGTAAAAAATATATTTTTCAAAAATGTGCGTTGGGAGTTGCAAAGAGGAGCTCGTCTGGAAGTTATCAATTGCAAAAAAGTAGCTATAATAAATTGCGAATTTTTTCAAAGAGACAATCCCAATTATCATGGACCCACTACGACTACTAATTGTGAATATTTAACTATAAAAGGTACTACGTTAACATTTGTGACTACGGGTATTAATACAATTGGGTCAAGTAAATGCTTCATAGAAGGTAATACCCTGATTCGGGACATATCCATTCCAATGCCAGCAGGCAGTATAGTTCATTTAATGACCTGCGATTTTATGCCAAAAGCTTTAATAGCAAATAATAAATTTTTGTTAGCAAATGGACCAATACCGAGAGGAGCAAACGGACTTGAATTAAACAACGATGGAGAGACCATCATTTCGGAAGGGGGTGGAGCTGTAATACCCGATCTGGACTACGGGCAAGTCACGAGCGCAACAATCAGTACATTGACCAACGATAGTAAGAACTGGCCTGTTACGTTTAATCGAAAGCCAATGGTAGCTATTATCAAAGGCAAAGGCGCAGGCCAGGTGCGTAAGATTGTTTCCAGAACAAACACAACATTAACACTTGATACTACCTGGGATATTGTCCCTGATAATACGTCCAGTTACTCTATTTTCAACTGGGCATTAGAACAGGTAGCATTTGTCAATAACGAAATTCAGGATCAGCAACGGGGCATCTACATGTATCACAACGCAATGCACCATGTGGATATCATCGAAAATAAGCTAATTGATTCAGGAGCGATCAATATTGAACCTATTCAACAAATCAGAAGCAATGGTGTGCACCAATTTATACCCGTTTATAACATAGAAATTGTCGGCAACTACGTTGATGGAGCTAACGATCCATACAATGGCGTTAGTATAGGGGTAAATAGTATTCAATTTGGAGTTTTCCAGAGTTGGGGTACTATTTGTACCAACCTTAGAATCAGCCGAAATACGTTAATTGGAGCCGTACCGAACAAAGACGTTACCCAACACCGGCAATTTCCATCGGGTTACCATGCTTATGCTTTACTACAGGCAAGCTTTTACCAAGATGATGGCGTACCTGTAATTTTGGGCACTATCCTTTGCGACAATACAGCTAAAGATCTAAAGAAAGCTATTTTTATTAACTCAGGCAGTTATCATACCTCGGTCAGTCGCACGATTCAAATCAACTCACCTGATTTAATTGACAATCAACTTCTACCAGGAACAAATCACGGTGGTGTTAGTATAGTTACGCTTTGATAGCAAACACAATTAGTGCCCTCTGTGGATCGCTAACTGCAACTGGTACGGAGAGTAAACAGCTACTCATCGTACAGCTTGTATTTGTAGTATTTTATTTCTAAGCTTGTCATGAACAAAACAAGTTTATTCATGTAATGAAGAAGCTAAAAATCGTTTTCGTATCAATAGTATCCCTGCTAATTTTGATTGAGATTACAACGAGATACTTTGGTCTGCATCAGTACCCGCTTTTTATAGAGAGTACGGAGTTCGAATACATTCACAAACCAAACCAAACAACTAAAATATATGGCAATAAATTTAGTACTAATGAGTACTCAATGAGAAGTAAATCAATCTCAACGAACGATACATCTGTCATTTTACTAATAGGCGATTCTGTGCTCAATGGCGGAAACACAATAGATCAGGAAGACCTGGCATCGACAATAGTAGAAAATGAGCTCCACAAAAAATTAAAAAAGCGTATAAGAGTACTAAATGTTTCCTCCTACACCTGGGGACCAGACAATATATACGCTTATTTGAAAAAGTATGGAACATTCAACGCTGATCTACTAATTTATATCTGTAACAGTGGTGACGCTTATGATCCAATGACATTTGAACGGATTGTAGGTGTAAGCGATACACATACAAAGCACAATTACAGCCTTGGCACGATTAAACTGGCTGAAAAAGTATTGAATATGATAAAAGATAAGTTGAATAAGAAAGTTGATGCTGCGAAACAGAAACCGCATCGATTAACTACTGGCTTTTCACATATCAATGATTTAGCCAATAAACTAAGTATACCTTTGCTGATTTATATTCATCCTGATACGCAGGAAATTGATAAAAAAGAATATAATGAAGAAGGTGCGTCAATCATAAATTTTTACAAAAGTAAAAATAGGACAGTAATAAAAGAATTGTATTTAGGCATAAAAAAGGACTATTATAAAGACAACATTCATTTTAATGCCACAGGGCAGCAATTCATGAGTAAAGAATTACTCGCAGCTATTTTACAAAATTCTCGGGTAGATACGTTTTAGGAACCGCATTTTAAGGCGCTTGACAATTTAGTTTATTATGCACTAAACTCCTATTAACGGCAAAAATCTTTACTCCCGTAACACAGTTTTGAAGAGGCTTGACAATACCAATCCTCTATCATATTGCCTAACAAACTTAACAGATTCAGCTTTGTAATAATCTACTTGAGGTTGATTTTCGATAGTGGCATCTATGTGGCACTTCAGGGCGTCCGTGTCATCATAATCAGCTACGAATGCTAAATTGTTTTCTTTCATTACTTTATATAATTCAGAATTATTATCTGCACTAATTATCAACAATTGCCCAACAGACATTATACCTAACAATTTTGATGGGAAGTACACATCGAACGGAATTTTCATCTGCGAAATGAAAATAGCATTTACATCCGCTAAGTATTCTTTGTACTCCTGAGCATTCAGAAAAGGAAGAAACCGGACATTAGTACCTCCTTTTTGAGCCGCGTAACTTTTCAAAGAGTCAAGGCCCGACCCTTCGCCTATCACTAAAAACAAAACGTTTGGCTGTTTTATATATTTATCCGCTATATCAATAAGTACCTCCAAACCTTGCTTCTTCCCAATATTACCAGCGTAGGCAATCAGGAAGCTTGTCTGATCAATCCCAAATCGTTGCCGAAATAAGCCTTTAGCTGGTAGATTAAACTCACTATCTTTATTTTGCAACCAATTGGGCCACAGTAATACTTTTTGGGGGTTCAATTTCTTTCTATCAGTCAGCAAGCGAATCATACTGTTTGAGATACTTGTTACATAATGAGCCTGGTTATAACTCCACCGTTCAAGCTTGTTGATAACGTTTAATATTACAGATCCTTTGAGCATACCGAGGGAATAAGCAGCTTCTACCTGAAAGTCCTGGACGTTAATAATCAATTTTCGCTTCCAGAATAGATTCATAAAAGCGGCAACAACACCTATCAGAACTGGCGTTGTAAACACAACAATTACATCCGGCCTTTTTACCCGGAATGAGTTGATGAGTGCAAATAACGCTAATGTAAGCTCATGCAGTATTCGCTGAAACGATGAAGGATTTTTTGCAACGTATATATAACCTCTATAAATAGAAATGCCTCCTGTTGTTTCTTTCGCAAATAATTTACCTTTGTCTTCTTTTCTTTTCTCCCATTGCGGGTAAAACGGAAATCCTGTAATTACATCAACCTGGTATCCATTTTCAGCGCAGTAGAAGGCAAAATCGGATGAATAGATGGGAATACCACTGTGGTCAGGAAAAAAAGCCTGGCTGTAAATAAGTACTCTTTTATTTTCCATCAAGGAATGATTTCAAATTTTCAAAAAATTAATATTTTAACATAAATACGGCACTTAACCCTTGAAAACCAATTGACTTATTCCGTATTCACGTTATTTTAAATTTACATAGCCAAGCACAGCTTAGAGCTAAATAAAGGATATTTGTTCACTTGACGTAATAACAGTCACTGCTTGGTTACGACATATATCAATTGCAACTATTAGAAAACTGTTTTTTCTTTTTGTAACAATTCTCTCGTTTTTAAGACGATGAAATATTCGTAAATAGCCTGAAGTGTTGCATTAGCCATCCCCGCTCGTCCATCAAGAAAAGAGAATCGCCAAAGTACCATATACAGCCACTTAATCAATGGCCGTCCCGGTATTTTATAAAATATACCCTTCTGATGATACCGTTTCTCGCTGAAGTCACGGCTAAATAACGCCTTGCTTACGGAGAAATTTATTGCTCCTTTGTGTTCATCAATCCACCGTTGGGCTTCCATTGATGAATATTGATTGTGTTTGTGAAGCCAGTGCTTCAGACCCTTTGAAAAAGGATAATGGTCAAAATAGCCGTCAATATCTTCTACACTGCCGTCAACGTTTAGTACCTCATTGATTTCCCGGTGGTAGTATACTTTGCCTAAGCGGATTAGGCGAATATAGAATGGTGTCATTTGAGAGTGCTTAAGCCATGTATTGCCCATGTAGTCACGCCTTCTGATGCGAAAGGCACTTACGGAATCCGTTACCTGTTGAATTTGCTGCTTCAGTTGAGGGACAAGCTGCTCAGGCGTTCGCTCATCGGCATCTATGATTAGTACCCACTTATGTTTATACTGAATGTCGTTTAAAGCTGAATTCCGTTGTGCAGCATAATTATCGAATTTGCGTTGTGTGACCTTTGCCCCTGCTTTTCTTCCAATCTCAACCGTCCGATCATCACTATACGAATCAAATACGTGTACATCATCACACCAGGCAACGGATTTTAAACATCCGGGCAAATCTTGCTCTTCGTTTTTGGTGAGTATTAAAACAGATATCATTGGTTAAAGATTTTAATCTGCCCTTTACGAGTTTTTGCTATAGCCAAACATCTTTCCAGCTTTATATATCCTATTTTTTGCCATTAAATTTCTGAATGTGGGTTGACTAATCCCTTAATAGGCAGTTAAATTTGAAAGGTTACGCGCACCAATTACGTGAGCAGGATTGCCAACTACTATTGTATTAGCCTTGACGCTTTTAGTTACTATACTACAGGAACCAACCACTGCATACTCGCCAATAGTGATGCCAGGCATGATAAAAGCTCTGGCCCCAATGAACGCATGTGCTCCAATATAAATTGGGGCGGTAATCAAGTTCATCGCCGGGTGCTCAAAGGCGTGTGTGCCCGTGCAGATGTACGCTTCCTGGGCAACGGTAGCGTGTTCATGGATAACTATTCTTCCTAATGAGTAGGCATTGGCCCGGTCACCAAGACACGCACGGTCGTAAAGTGTTAAATTCCACGGAATTTGGATACGGGCACGCTGGTGAACGAAGGGATAGCCATGAATTTCGGCACCAAACAGTTTCAGCCAGGCGATTCGCCACGCGTTAGCCGGTTTAGGGGTCCACGAACAGAATAGAAGCCAGACATATTCCCACAAAAGCATTTTGATGCGCTGACTGGTAGTCCAGGGGCTATCGTAAGGACTCGTTTGCGTATGGACATTCATGAAACAGTCTGTTTATGCATGTTCCGCTCATTCGTGTGCCGCTCAAACTTGCTGATGAACTGCGACGCCACAAAAGCAACTGAATGACTCTGACGAACCTGGAGGGCCTGCTGCGCTAATTTGTACCGGAAGTTTGCTTCTCGTTGTAAACGCTCAATTTGCTGGCTCAGCAGACGAACAGCATCATGACTCCGATGGTCAAATATTAATCCGTTTGCTTCATTATCAATAAAATCCCGAAAGCAGGAAAGGTTAGAAACCACCGGTACACACCCCCACGCCATTGCTTCTAAAGGAGCAAGGCCAAACGTTTCACCTTGTTCGGCAATTGAGGGATATACGAATATTGAAGCTTCAGCGTAAAACTGATTCAGTAGATTCATGTCGAACACCGGCCCGGTAAATTCAATGTTAGCTTCACCGGCAAGCCGCTTTAGTGACTCCAAATAAGGCGTACCTCCCCCGCCGGTACTTACATCTGACGGCCCGACAATCCTGAGCTTCCAATCGGCATGGAGTGTTTTAAACGATTTAATTAGTAACTCAATTCCTTTCTCGGGATGTAGTCGACCCACGTAAAGTAACACCCGTTTCTTTTCACTAAAATCAATCGGTGGCACCTGATGGAAAGGTAACGGGTTTGGAATGGTTATTACCCGCTGATGCTGATCAGATGGCAGTTCCTGGCGGATTGCCTCAGCAACCGGCGTAGAGTTAGCGCGTAGAATAGAGGCATGTCTATAGAGCCACATCTGCCCCTTCGGGAGTCGTTCTACGCTTACGCACAGCTTTTTACGAAGTTTCGAGTTTAGTAAGACCGGAGACCAGAATGTATTCGTAACCACAATGTCAGCATCTTTCGGAATTTCTTTTACCGCCCGGATCGAGTACAGTAAATCCAGCCACTTTAACTTAATAATAGACGCTGGAGTATCATAACCAGGTATTCGGATGTAGTTGACACCGCAGACGGTTTCGTTCGCTGATAAATCAGCATGAGAGCGTCCGATGTGCACCACTTCATGACCGAGGGCGGCAAATTCCTGGCCCATTCTGTACCATATTTTTTCGACCGCTCCACCCTGAACGGGTGGAACTGATAAAAAGGCACCTTGTATAATTGCAATTTTCACGGCCAGGCGTTTAAGAGATTTACCCCAGGAGTTTGGTACGCGCAGGTACCGGTGTAATGGCATCGATCATACTTTTTGCCGCAGGCTCAACCGCGTAGTATTGCCGGTACAACTTCAGTGTTTGCTGCCTGATCGTTTGCTTCTCATCGTCGGACAAGTTCATCCAGTCATCCAACAGTTGCTCTGTTCCTTCTAAAGAATCGGCGGCAACAAGGCCAGCTCCGGCGGTTTCGATTTCCTGCCAGATATTTACCTGATCAGAAATTAACACGGGTTTCTCACAGGCCAGTGCTTCGACAACGGCAATCCCAAAATTCTCCTGATGGCTCGGCAGCACGAACGCTTCACACCCGTAAAACGCCCCCCATTTTGCATTGTCAGTGAGCATGCCGGGAAAGAAAATGCTGGTTGTACCATCCTGGAGCCGGGACGCTAATTGCTGCATTTCCTGGCCGTAAGGCGTGTCTAAGCCGGGGCCAGCAATAACAAGCTTAGGCATATTCATCCTTCGGCTTAGAACGCTAACTTCCGAACCTTTTTTCGAATAAGCGCCCGATTCAGCTACTGAATACTTTTGCGCTAATTTGCTGTAGCTCCTGATTAACAGATCCACTCCCTTCTTTTCGTGGATACGGCTAAGGAATAGAAAATAAGGCGTGTTCGCAAGTTCGGGACATCTCTCCAGAAAGGCTTCCCGCATGGCCGGTAAGTAGGCGGGAGGTTCATCGACACCCAGGCCAACTACCTGCTCGCTTTTGGGCTGATAGGGTCGGAACGGCTCACGGGCAAGCTGTAGCTCTGCTTCGCAGGTGAACAGCAACCCATCGGCCTCAGCAACGACTTTACGTTCTATCAATTTCCAGTAAACCCAGTTGCGTAATGCTTTGGTCTTCCGGCCAGAAGCTCTCTGGAACCAGGGATCAAGCATACCGTGGGGCATAACAAAGAACCTGGGATGCGTTCCGTTCGGCTGCTTTCTTTTACACATCCGAATGGCTTTGTAAGCCGCATATCCGGGGTAAAGCCATAAGCCGTGAAGGAGAATAACCGTGTACTGAGATGCGTTCTCAACGAGCCAGGAAACAAGGCCTGGATTGTAGCCCCATTGTCCTTTTCTGGGACCAAGGGCATGAACATGGAAGGGGTCATTAGCCAGAAAGGGAGCATCAGGTGGGTCTAAGCTGACCACTTCGTTGCTGACACCTTCTCTGTCAAGACCGCTTATCATTGTTCGCACCGCCTGAGATACACCGCCCCGTTCAGGGTCAATCTCCGCTATGACGTGAAGTATTCTCATCGTTTAGAATTTACCTAAGAGATTTTACCACGTGTCAGAAGTTGATACACGATAAAGTCAGTACCAGCGTAAAACAGAATGCTTATCCACACACGGATGTCCATTCTTTGTTGATCAGTTTGCCCTCTGTTCTGTGCCTGAAATTAGCCTCCGTCTACAATCTTCTGATATACCTGTTCGATTAGGTCCAGCGTATTCTTCGGGTTAAAGCGTTTCGAGTTCATAAGTCCCCGTTCAATGACTACTTCACGGTCGGCAATTGGGAGGCTGAGAATTTTCTTAACCGTTTCTGCTCCTTCATGCGCCCATACTGCAGTTTTTGACGAGTCGAGCGGACGACGTGGAATCAGAAAACCAGCTTCACCCGCCACTTCGGTCATTGGCGCTTCATTGGTCGTGAGCACCGGGCAACCCGAAGCCATGGCCTCGGCTACGGGCCATCCGAAGCCTTCGGCAAGCGAGGGAAAAACAAAAACCGAAGCACCGGAGTACGCTAACCTGACATACTCGTCTTCAATACCACTAAGAAAGTGAATGTCGCCATTGAAGGAGGATAATTTCTGGCGATTCAGCAAATTGGATTCCGGCACTTCACCAATCATCAGAAGCGGTAATTTTAGTGTATCTATTGAGCGCCAGGCATCATATATCTCAATAACCCCCAGGCGGTTTTTATACCACACATTACCGCCAACATGCAGCAAGTATCCTGTAGTCAGATTAAGTCCAAATCTTCGGCTTAGCAAACGTCTGGCCTTGTTTGGATCAGTTGGTGAAAAGGATTGATTTAAGCCGTTGTACACTACTTCTGAGCGTAGCGAAGTTGCCGGGAGAAGTCGACGAAGGTCTTCATTTGTTTTATGAGAAACAGCAATGAACCGCTTTCCTTTCGAGTAGCCACGGCGAATAAACGCCTGATAATTTCGTCCGGTCCAGCCAACTGGATTTTCCGAAATTTCACCCAGCGCCGAGCGTTGGGCCAGAAAATCGTGACAATGAATTATATGAGGCCGATCAGCTACAGTAGGCACATAAGGCCCTAACGCATTGTCGGTGATGACAAAAAGTGTATCCGGTGGACAGTGTTTTAAAAGGGCTTGTACTTCGCGGGGAAACACGATGTACTGATCGACATAACCCAGCCACTTCCGCATTACCGGCAATGCAGTAAGGCGAAAAAACCGTCCTTGCGGAGACCACAGCTCCACTGTGTGGCCGCGCTCCCTCATTCCATCAGCCAGCATCGCCACAAATCGGGGTATGCTCTGGTGGTTAAGAAACGATGGATGAGAGAAAAAAACAATGTGCATACATTCGTTACTATGAATAACCTTACGCTAACATACAGCGCCACTTAAACCGCACGCTTATAACAAACCAGTCAGACTGTCTGTACTGGCAATTCGTCAGGTCGGAGGGTTTGTAACTCCTGCGTAATAGCCCCGGCAACAGCATTTAACGAATACGCCCGCAGCTTTTGCGTTGCCCAGTCAAAATCTCTGGGGAATCGGGCCAGATCAGTAATGTGGTTTGAGAGCGCTGTGGCATCTTCTCCTGAGAACACACGGAACCGTTCCCAACTTTTAAAATCAGCACTGCAACCAACGGCGTCACTTACAACAACACCACAACCAGCCTGCATGGCTTCGTTTGCGACTAACCCCCAAGTTTCTCCCATTCTACGGGAAGGCAACACCATTACATCCATAGCTAAATAATGAGCGGCCAATTTCGACTGGTTAACGAATCCGGCGAAAAAACTGCGTACGCCAAACGTCTGTAGCGCTTTGGCTGCTTCATCCCGTAAGGATTGTTCAAGTTCTCCGCTGCCAAGAAAATAAAGGCACGTTCGGATACGCAATTCTTCAGGTAGTGTGGCCAGCATTTGAAAAAAAATCTCCGGATTTTTTTTGGGAATTAGCTTTCCCGAAAAGCCTATCACGAAATCTGTGTCGGAAATTCCGGCTTTTCTCCTTTCTAATTTCCGCTGTTCTTTCTTTTCAACTTCTTTTAAATCAATGAAGCGATCAACTGTTCCGTAGTGAGCTGGCTTAAGCTTCGATTCGGGCACACCGTGTCGAAGGTAGTGCTGCCGATTAAGCTGACCGATATAAAAAAAACGATCAAATCCCTGATAAATAACACGATACAATAGTGACCTGATTATTCCCTTACCCTTTGAACGATGAATGGCTTCGTCCTGAGTCTCGCAACGTAACCATACCGGAATGCCGCGTCGGCGAGCCGCCACGTAGGCGGTCAAATCATACAAATAATTTAGCCCGGTCAGTAATACAGCTTTAGGTTTCAACGTATCGAACATCGCCCCTACCCCATTGCCGGTTAGGGACCGCCAACCAGAAAGTGGAACTCCCTTTTCACAATTAAGAATAGTATGATCATAACCTTCTAACATCGGCTCATCCCAACTAATAGTTACACCAAATTCTGTATCTGCATGCCCCCGTACAGAACAATCCGATGCATATACTACGTGTATACTTCCAGGATTCTGGCTTGCTATTTTACGCCAGACAGGAACTCTATACTGAACTGGGTGAGAATCAAAAACTATTAATTCGCTTGACATAACTTAACTGTACAGTTATAAATTACAGGTATCACTGGTATGAAGATTCAGGAAGAATAGGCCTGCCAAAAGCTGCATTGAGCACCTCTTTACACACATCTTCATTACCTACCCTAAGTTCACGAACGCGATGCATTCCCGACGAGCGAATAGCTTCCCTCCGACTGGCATCATCAAGTAATTGATGACATATACGGGCGCATTCCTGTGCATCTGACCAAAAAACCGCGTCAATTCCTTCCCGATACATAGCCAGATGCTCGGATGTTCGTTCGGCGCACAGTAAACCACCGGCGAAAGGTACTTCGAGCGACCGTTGCGTATGTAAATCACGATTACCCTTTGACAGAAAGCCGAGGCAAATTTTAGTCCCTTGCACGGCTGCTACGTAATCGCGTCCGGATAGCGCACTGCCACAATAAGCGACCTGTAAGGCTTTCCAATGAGGTGACTTCTTCCAGCTATTACCCCAAATACTAAGCGGTACGCCCTGTCGAATGAGTTCCAGAAGAAATTCATCCCTCTTTTCGTTTCTCATCCAAGTTCCAACAAAAGCTACGTTAGATTGATAAGCTATGGGTATATCGGAAACTTGAGCGAATGGCTGATGAGCGACTTCATCATACGACATGTAAACTTTCAAAACATGATGAGCACCCTTTGCTTTGTATTCCGGTATGTTTATCCCCCGCATGACGGCACATAAATCGTAGTAGGGCAATGCCTTTAGTAGTAGATCAAAGCGCCGTCCGTCACGTCCACCAGTTGGGTCATCATTATTGTATAAAACAATTGGGCACGAAAATTTTTTCAAAAGTTTGAGACATTCCTTTCCCAATAATTCACCACCACTCACCCAGATTAAATCAGGCTTATCAATAGTGTTTACCAATACTTGTACCCAACGAACAAGCCTATGCTGTAAAAATCGATATCCAGTACGGTAGTGTAACGGCTCAATAAACCTCAGTCCGGGTGATTCCGAAATAATTTTGTTCGGATCTTTAACCACGACGGTGTGGCCTAATCGAATAAGGGCATTAGCCCGATGTGCGGACGTTGTATTGGGATCAGAATCGCCTAAATAAAGTATTTTAGCCACCGGGTTAACTTTTTTATTTTGCTTATTGATTTGATCTTCTGTTATACGCCGAGTTGGTTCAACTGAACTGATTGTACATCTTTATGAATAGCATTGCTTATTAAACGAGTAACATGATAAACCAAAAAATACAGCACCACACTTTGAATCCATCCTCTAAGAAGAAAAGACCCTATTGCTTCGACGCTCTCGGCAGGTAGAAACTGAAAAATAGACGTGAGCGTCAGCAATCCGCAGAAACTGAAACGTACGTTTGATTGCTGCCTGAACGCTGAGGAAGGCCTATTGGAAGTCTCTTTGATACAAAGTTTATCTAACAAGAAAAATACAGGCAGCATACCGATTCCCAAAAGCGCTAAATACCACCATCCAAAAGCTGCCATACCCGTACCGGAGAAGTGCCCGGTACGGTAGCCCCCAAGCGCGTAGGGGTTCCCACTTACTTTATAATAAAAATAGTCTCCATACGAAACTGAGTTAACTGCGTTCTTATTCACATCTAAATCAAAAAACTCCAAAACTGGCAGAGGAAATATGGAAAGAAGATGGTCGATAGTAAAGTTGTACATGTCAGGACTATGATCGCCAGTCTTTGCAGCCATAATTAAGCTTAAATCAATGTACTTTATATTTGAAAACCGTTGAATAAATATATTATCCATGTATGTTTCGTCCCAGTCCTCCTTTTGTGTAGCGTCTACTATTCTTGCCCGTTGGATTGCTTCCTTATCGTTGTATGCCTTTAACGTTAGTTGAATCAGCTCAGTATAAGAAATATCAAGTCGCTGCCCACGCACAATGACCATTGCTGTACTGATATCAGCTACGGGTCCTGTAATTAACCATAGCCCGGCAACGCCAATACATACGTTCCGTATCGTGAAAAAACGGGGCTTAAAATAATCATGTAATACACCTAAGCTGTATGCAAATCCGACAGAAGCAAATCCGATCATGAAGCCAGACCGGCTATTACGACCTATACTCACCATGAAGATCAGAATCGTGAACGCTACTAACATGATGATCAGACTCCTCCTTTGCATCTTACTCCTACCATACAACCGGCCAAAAGGAATGAAATAAGGCGCGTAGGTAAATGGAATCAGGGCCTGAACGATCTTATCCGACGCCGAACCCGTTACTGACCAACCAATTGATGGGGAGTACAACCAAACGTAAGCCGTGGCAGCTACACCAGCAACACCCATGATCCATAGTTGCATATCACTTGGAGGTTCAAAAAAACCTGCTTTGCTCAAAAATGATTTTGATACACTGAGCGAGTTTTTAGCTATCAACTGATAGATCACATGCGCTAATGTTAGTACGAGTATTGATAGTATGGAATGCAGGAATACATCAAATGGAAGCTCAAGCTTATAAACAATTGGATTACCATCAATTAATGTAAATAATAAGGGTAAATAGAATTGGGTAACAGAAAAACCAATGATTAAAAAAGTGGATAAAGGGTAATTTTTAAGGGTCCTCGGTTGAAGAAAAAAAGATGTAGTGATTAGCCAGGCCAGTAGTACACACCCAACAGCCACAAAATTAGCTAAGCTTCTAAAGAGTATGCATTGTAGCGATGACACGCCAATAAGTATAATCCAAGACCAACGTACAACAGTATATACCGACCGCTCCTCAACTCGTCGAATAGAATGAGTTGAGCTCAAGTAAGCTTTGCCCATGTGTGGCGTTGAAACATTAAGCAATTTGGAAGTCATAAAGTCAACTCATAAAGAGATAGAATTCAGATTTATAAATGCGTTACTAATTTGTGAAATTGACTATGCATGATATAAACCTTTTATAACAGGCAAACCAATAATTAATTTTTTTGCTCGTTGCGTAGCAAGGTCAGGCAAAATCAGCCAGTACCGCTGAAAATTCCATCCCAGAAGCAACATTGATAAGGCAAGGATAAGCCAGGTAATCTGAGAAAGCCAGATCATGAATCCCATAGAAACAGCCGCGATACAAACCGAGGTAATGGCTACAATAAACGAGCGTTCGGGCCATGATAAGCCCATTCCATGCAGCCAGCGCCGAGCCACAATCCAATACCCAATTGTGGCAACTATTTCGGCAATTAACAGGGCAATCCCCCCCCCAAGAATTCCGACAACCGGCACTAAAATACTGAGTCCGACAATAGCAACACCAGCGCCTAATGTCGAGATCACTAATTGGGGCTTGAGCAGGTTATTTCCGATTACCACCGCCATTGCGGGCTGCGCAACGGCATACACAAGAACGCCCAGTGATAAAAGGGCAAACAGAAGTGGATCAAATGGAATTTTGCCGCGCGTCCATAGCATGTATAGTGGTTCAACAAATGCCTGCAGCAACACCACAGCCGGAGCCATCAGAGCTACCACAATAATCCATACGATTCCAAATGCAACGTCGACACGATCCTGATCCCGTTGATTCAGGAATCGCATTAATTCGGGCATTAACGGATTTGTGATGGTTTTTACGCCCTGTAGAGCAACATTCGCTCCTGTGCGCATGGTAGAGAAAGCAACTAAACCAGCGGCTCCTGATAAAGGAGCCATAATGAGACGTATTCCATGGCCACGGGCCATTTCAAGCAGTATTTTGCCGGTGATCGCTAACGATTGGAAAAAATTTCTGCTGGCGAGTTGCCAGGACGGAAAGCTGAAACTAATTTTTTCCCGGCGCAACACACGAAATAAATCAATGTAAATAAACACACTAAGCGTTAACCCCGTACAGGCGGCAACGATCCCTGTTATTAATAAATCTGCACCAAGGATCACTGCTATCAATGGCGGTATTATAGATACAATTGAACTGAATAAATTCCACCAAGCCATCCTGGGGTAGTAGCCAAAAGGCACTAATACCCGAAAAAGTAAACCAGTTACGCTTGAACAGATAAGCCAGCTAACGCCCTGTAAGAATAAGACGTACTTAGTAGCACGAATTAACGCCGGATCTAAGTGGGTAGATTCTCCCAATAAGGCTGGTAATGCGCTACTGTTTACAAAAAAGATAATCAGCAGCAGTTGTATGAGGCTTATAATAATACCAGAACTTATACCTGACCAAAGGCAGGTACTTAATGTTAATCGATTATCCTTTCCTATTCGTAGAAATTCGTAGGAAAGAAACTCCTGATGACCAAAATCCAATATAGTTATGAGTGATACTAAAGCCTGAATGGAAAGCCATACCCCGTAGGTTACCACATTCCAGTGGGTCAGGTAGATAGGAACTAAAGCTACCTGAGCTACCATTGTGACTCCAATCTGTGCCCATGATGCTGCACTTCCAGAGATTAGCCGCGACGCTGTTGACATGCTCAAGTTAGATTAACTTAGATTCAGAGATTGACAACCGTCGGATTATTGATTTCATACACATAAATTTAACTTCATTAACTACAAAAGCGAATTGTAAGAAATACATAGCTAAGCTTAGCTGTTAACATGCATTTTCATCTCCTCTAAACATGGCTTTCAAAGTCCACCAACAAATCTGTACATCCTGCCATAATGTGCGTTTCTTTATGTAAAATAGATCGTACCGCAGCCGGTCCTGCATCTTGGAAGTATGTTCCGTAATACCACGTGCCCCCCGAACCTGGGCCAAACCAGTTATGCCAGGAAGAACACTGTAACGTTTTGGATAATTAGGTAATTTGTGCCAATACTTAGCGTCATGGTCAATAGCATGTGGTCTTGGACCAACAATGCTCATGTTGCCTGCCAGCACATTCAGAAATTGTGGCATTTCGTCAATGTTGGACTTTCTTAAATATTTACCCAGGCGAGTTACTCGGGCATCTTCATGGACGACTTGCTCAAAAACAGCGTTACGCTCGTAAGTCATCGTCCGGAATTTGAGGCAGCGGAAGCGTCGGCCGTTTCGCCCCGTTCGTACTTGAATAAATATAACGGGACCTCGGGATTCGAGTGTGATAAACAGACCAAGTATAGGAATCAACCAAACAAGAATTAACAGTGTTACCAGACCAGCAATGAATAGATCGAAGCAACGCTTCAAAATTATATAATTCTTCTCTTGCTTAACATACGTTTCCTGCTCCAGCTCTGGCCGAAACCCTTGGACATCAATAGAAGTTAGCATGACCGAATGGTGATTATGAAACAACGTTAAAATAGAAAACTAACGATTTATCATCGACGAGATATCCGATTTTTATTATCTACTTGACGATAGAAATAGCTGTTATTTTGTCCATTGCCGTAGAGGTAAGAATTACTGCCATCTGTTGCATTAAGAACAATGTTCATATTCTGAAACTTCTGCTCCTGGTAAAGCTTATTAATCATCTTAAGATGATTTCTTTGCGTTACGTCATGGCGTATTATAAAGAAAGTAGCATCGGCGCAGGGAGCGATAATTCGCGCATCTGAAACAAGTCCGACGGGAGGGGTATCGAGAATAACGTAATTGAAGCGTTCGCGAAGCTCCTGAACCAACTGGCTCAACCGTGCACCACTCAATAACTCAGATGGATTCGCAGGTAAGGCCCCACTCGGAATAATAAAGCAATTCGGATAGCCTGGTACGGGTTGAATAACAGCATCTAACGCAGCATCACCTCTTAAATAATCACTCATACCAATTGAATTGCTGAGGTTAAATACCTTATGCAATTTGGGCATTCGCAAATCTAAATCGACAACAATGGTTGGTTTGCCAATAGAAGCCAGACTTGCGCCTACATTCATTGATACGAAGGTTTTACCTTCACCACCAATGCTCGACGTGAACAGTATAACCTGACTTTTTGCAAGGCCATTTTTCATGGATTGCAAATCGGTTCGTAACATTCGGATTTGTTCAGCAATAAGTGAATTCGTGTTGTACGCCATAACCGGTGACCTTGACTGATTTTCTTTCACCAGTTCACCCAGTATTGGCACCTCTGTTATCTCTTCCACATCTATTCGTCGCATTACGCGATCATTCAATGCATTATGACCAGCTATTGCCGCAATTGGCAGCACGAGTCCCAATAGACCAAACAAGGCATATAAAGTGAATTTTGTCGGTTTAATGGGGTCCTCATCACTCAAAGCGGGGTCAATTGTCCGGGTGTCTGCAATTGTTGAAGCAAATGCCACCGCTGTTTCTTCACGCTTTTGGAGCAAATACGTATACAGGTTATTCTTAATAGCCTGCTGCCGGGTGATATCCATCAGTAATCGCTCCTTTTGCGGTATCGTGCGGATTGCTCCTTCTACCTGACCATTTTTGGTCTGGTATTGGCGTTGAGTGCTGACTAACATAGTTTTCATAGTACGTATGTTGCCAGCCATATTGTTTTTTGTCGTCCTGATTTGACTGTCAATCGTTTGCAGCAGGGGATTTTGAGCTGAGGTTGTGCGTGCCAGTTGTTCCCGCTGCTGTTCCAGTTGAGTCAGATTAGTAATAAGGCCCAGCAATACAGGATCATTTATGCCCACCACCGCCGGCGTATTACCTTGATTTCCCGTATTATCATCTACGTATTTTTGCAGATCGTTAAGAGCCGCCAGTTGAATAGTCACCTGATTTAGCAGGGCATCGTTCTGCTGCACGGTTTCCAAAAACGACTGTGCCTGCACACTAAGATCTGTAATGCCCTGGTTGGATTTATACGACTCAACATTCTTTTCGACAGTAGACAACTCACGCGATACAATTCCGAGTCGATTTTCAATAAATTTTAGCGTACTGGCGGCTACCTTATTTTTATCTATCAGCGTTGCCTGATTATATTCCGTAATTAATTGATTAAGAACAGCTTCTCCTTTCACTGGAACAGCATCTTCGAGAGAAAGCTGAATTATGGACGAGTTTTTCCCAACCGGAGTAGCACGCAGGTTAGCCAAATATCCTTTAACGGTAGATGATCGCTTCGACACCTGAATGGTTAATTCAGTAATGCGATTATCCGCATTCTTTTTTGACGAAAATTTGAGTCGTCCGTAAGGAGTTTCCACAAACTTGTTGAGTGGGTAGGTACGCTCACTTAGCCGCACCGTCCGATTACCGGGTAAGGATATTTTTAGTGGCTTTTCGTATAATGCTGATTTTCCCTCCTCAATGAACAGCTCTATTGGCGATTCGTCATAAATTTCACGTTTCCCAAAGGTGGCAGATTGAAAATAGCGTACGTCTAAATTAAGCCTGTCTACTACACGGTTCATCAGTGTGAACGAATGTAAAATTTCGGTTTCATTATCGACAACCTGATTTGGCGTAAACACACCCAGTTCTTTCAGCGAGTTGGTTTGGTCACTACCTTTTTGCTGATCTTGTACAAGTAAACTCGCTTTGATACTGTAGACTGGTTGCTTCCATAATAGATATATATGTGCAATACCCAACATTACAGTTACAGAAAGTATGAACCACGGCCATCTCTTTATGTATCTCATAAGAACCTCACGCAAGTTTGGTCCTTCTGAATCTATTGATTGATACGGAACATAAGAGTATGAAGAGTTATTATCCATAGTGTTAATATTGTTTTTCTGACTTTTCGTGACTATAAATCATCGTTAGTGTATAAGTGAATAGAATTGGATTATTTATACACCAACTATGATCGGTATGAAAGCACCTGCTTACTGCGATTCCGACTGTATTCCTATTTTCATTCACCAAATCTGAAGAAAGGGTAACAAAAAACAACTTTACCAGCCATTGTTGTGCAACACATCTCATTCGGATATACAATACCCGTTTATTAACAATAACTATTAATCTTTTTTAGAACATATACCCAAGAAGCGTACAGATTTTGCTGAGTTAGTTCATTACACACAAGTTTTCAATTAGATCTCAACCAATATGCAATTTCAACTATGGGCTGTTTCATTTGCAGATGTAAAATTAACTTGTATACATTACGCGGCATTCACTTGCTTTACAACTGGTCTATGAATTAAATCCCTCTCCAAATATATGCTACTGCCTTATAAGGTCTGGATCATATTAATTAATTGGTATAGTCTTTATTTTTAATATATAATTACGTCTTCTAACCATTAACAGTCAGTAGTGAATAAAATGTTATTGTGTGATAAATGAAAATAACGTCCGATTAAAACTTATTTGATACCATTTATAACTTTACCAATAACATCCAGCTAAAAAATTAACTTTTCATAATAACTAATCTATGTTTAAAATAAGAATTACTATGATTATGGTCTACGTACGAGCCAAAATGGGACAACTGTATTGAACTCGCTCTGTATCTGTTGTCTAACTTTGGCGATTTTCTGATCCGTACTTAACACGGCCTGGTCGATCCATGCCTCACATAGTGGGAGCAAAAGAAAGTATAGGGTAGTTACTCAGACGGTTCGACTGATAAATTCAGTTGGTGTCATTTGGTATTGTTCTTTGAAGCAATGACCAAAGTAGGTTACACTCTCAAACCCGACGGTGTAGGCCGTTTCGGTTACTGTTTTACCCGATTGTAACAACTCCCGACCTCGCCGAAGCCGGTACGTCCGAATCAACGCGTTGGGTGACAGTTGAATTTTGCTCTGTAATTTTCGGTAGAGCGTCTTTCGATCCATTGACAGTTGGTCGGCCAGCCACTCCACACCCAGTTGCGGATTATCCAAATGAGACTCCAGCAGGCTGTAAATATGCTCCAGGAAAGGATCATCCGGACCTGTGGTTATCACCTCCGGCTCCATAATGGGTTGTGTTAACTGTAGCCGATAGTAGGCCTGCAACTTCAGCCGACGGGTCATTAAGTTGCCGAGCCGCAGCCGCAACTCGGCCAGGTCGAATGGCTTCACCAAGTAGTCATCGGCTCCTGCCTGAAGGCCCTCCAGCCGATTATCGTGGGAACCTCTGGCCGTTAGCAACACCACGGCGATGTGGTCGGTGGTGGCACTGTTCTTGATGAGGCTGGTGAGTTGAAGCCCACCCATGCGGGGCATCATCACATCCGAAATAACCACGTCGGGCAGGTGTTGCTGGGTCAGTTCCCACCCCTGCTCACCGTTGTGGGCCGTTAGCACCCGGTAGCGGGCCGATAGCTCGTCGGCCATGAACTGGCAGAGGTCAGCATTATCTTCCGCAACCAACACCAACGCCCGGTCATCGTCAACAGCACCGAGGGCCACTTCTTCGGCAAAATCAGGCTTTGTTTTTGGCGTGGGCTGCACGGCTACCGATAGCTGTAGCGGTTCAGTAATTAATGGACTGGTCGGCGAAGCGGCTTCCAGGGGCAACCGTACGGTGAACGTGCTGCCTTCGCCAAGCTGACTTTTCACGCTCACCTGACCACCCAGCAGGTTAGTCAACTCACGCACCAACGCCAGTCCAACGCCAGTGCCCTCAAACGAGCGGGTGGTATTGTCATCGACCTGGTAAAAGCGGTCAAAGATGAAGGGTACTTTGTCGGCGGCAATTCCAATGCCCGTGTCCTGCACGGTGAGTTGAGCCTGGTCGTCTTCCAGAACCAGGCCAACACGCACCCGCCCGCCCGCAGGGGTAAATTTAAGGGCGTTGGCCAGCAGGTTGTACACAATCTTACCCCATTTGTCGGTATCCATCAGACACGGACGGTCATCGCCCGAACTGCTAACCAGCATGTTTATTTGGTCGGCTTCGGCCGCCGAGCTGAACAGATCAACGAGTTGAGCGGTGAGTTGCCCCAATCTGACGGGTTGCAGCGTCAGATGCATACGGCCGTCCTCGATGCGGGCAATGTCCAGGAGTTGATTGACTTGATTGAGCAGGTGGCGGGCATTACGGTCGACCGTTTGCAGAGGTCCCTGCACGTCGTGGGATAAGGTGGGCGATTCGAGCAGTTTGGCAACCGGCGAGATAATCAACGAGAGGGGTGTGCGGAATTCGTGGGTCAGGTTGGTCACGAATCGGGATTTGACCTCGTCCAGTTCCCGAAGTCGGTTGGCCTGTTGACGAAGCTCCTTAGTTCGCTCGTCAACCTGTTGCTCTAAGTGTTCGTTCTGCTCAGCCAGCAGTCGCTGCCGATACTGCTGCTGGGCCAGATTACGGGCCGATAGATCTTCTACTTCCTGCAATTTGAGGCTAAGCTGCCGACTGACCCAGCCATGCTCCAGCGACAGCCGCAAGGAGAGCGCCAGCGGAATGCACAAAAACGAAAGATTAAAGATCAGGTGAAACAGCCACTCGTTACCGAGTATAGGCAGTTTATAGGTTATCACCACCAGATAGTTTAAAACGCTCAAACCCAGGTTGCAGAGAACGCCAATGGTAACAATGCGGGCACCCAGCAACTTACGCTTCGTAGCCAGTACCGAAATTCGCAGCAGTTCGAGGGGTATGTAGTAGGAGAAAAGAACAGATAACCAGTTGTATTCGGCTGGAATTGGCAACAAAGTCATCGCTATGCCACCGATTACCAGCCAGAACGGCCAGCCTTTTCGCAGGTTGAAGACACTGTAAAAGATCAGCACCATCAGTCCGGTAATCCACGGGGAGAGGACCGTGAAGTAGTGAAGCACCATGCGGGCTTCTACAGAATGCATCAGATCATAGGCGGCCCGCAGCACAAACTGAACGAGCATCAGCAGGTACATGACCGCTGCGTAGAGATTGGCGAGTTGTTGGCGGTAGGCAATGAACAGACTCAGGTGCAGAACAAGCAAAATAAAGCAGATTCCGATCTTGAACGTGTCCAAGTACACCGATTCTATATTGAAAATAGGAATGGCCGGTATTTCAGCCGCCGGAAAAAAGTTGAACCGGACCACTGAAGGCTGGCGTCCGAGGTAACTTTTGGCGTAGTCGATACCCGGCTGGTACGCGATCCGCATCGCTACTACGTGCTGCGTGGCGGGCCGGAGCGGCAAACTGAATGCGGCATACGGATTATAGGCCCGTACGCTGTCTGGATCAGTGCTGATTGTGCCGAACCGATAAAGCAGCCGACCATCCAGATACACATCCGAAGCGACCGACTGGAACATGTACGCCAGCACGGGCGGCAAATTCGGGCCGGTCGTTATGTGCAGCCGAAGCCAGCTAATTCCGGCCCGCTGCACCTGCGGCAAGTCTTCAATAGCCTTTGTGGGGTCAATAGATTTCCACCGGCTATCATCCAGGCCGGGTTTGGCCCAGCCTGGGTTATCGCCCGGATGAAACCGCCAGCCCTGATTGACGAGGACGCCCTGAGTCGGTAAATTCGTCAATTGAAAGGCAGTCGCCGGAGGTTGTGCATAACCCACCGTGGTCATCAGCACCAGCAGAAGGCCCTTGATGAAACACCCTGCTTTCATCGAAGGCGAATCACTTTTTCCGTTTGGTTTACCAGTTAACGCGCTGAACTTCTCCAAGTTGATGGGTCGCTTTCAATGCGTAAGATAATCATAAACGGCACATCCGCACCCAAGTCTCTTCGGCTGTTACCTGCGTTCATGGTGGGCAGGCTACCGGAAGGCCTTAGCTGTTCGCCCGCCGTTAGCTCCTTCACCTATCAGCCGTCGACCGTTTGCTCAATAGTACTCCGGTATACCCCAAAATTCACACAGGTTGCCCCAAATTCTGGAGTGGGTTAATCCATAAAATCCGACCCTTGTCTGGGGGTAAGGGGGCAAGTAGTGAAGCAATAGAACGCGCTGGTTTGCGAGAGGCACCTTCTGTGGTAACCTTATTTAATGAATTACTACTCTCGTGCCTGAGGAACTTAACCGATAGATAAATAGTCGAAAACTTGATAAACGCAGGTTATGGTTTAGCCACCGTTTCGTTTACTTTTAACCTACTGATCTCGAGCGATGAATGGGCTTACGTACGTACTGACCATCATTTATTGCTTTGAACAAAATAGTTACTTGCTCTCCCACAAGTAAGCACCCCAGTGGTCTCTTCTCCCAGTGACCCATGGTCCTTTTGCCGGTTTCCATTCATTAGCCCCTGA
Source organism: Spirosoma arcticum (assembly GCF_054779955.1). Classification (NCBI taxonomy): domain Bacteria; kingdom Pseudomonadati; phylum Bacteroidota; class Cytophagia; order Cytophagales; family Cytophagaceae; genus Spirosoma; species Spirosoma arcticum. The sequence goes on along the minus strand of NZ_BAAGXG010000004.1, from coordinate 154,734 downwards.
GTACAGATAGTACTTGTTCAACTGCTTAACCGCATTCGCTATGGCACGGTCTTCCTTGTGGTTTCAATCGTTCACCCGCCAACGTACTCATTTAGTCGACATCATTGATGCGTTGGACAAAGCAGATATTAACCTGCGGGCATTGCACCTGAACGACGTACCCGCCGGTGCGGGTGTCCTGTTCTTAGACAGTTTTTCCCGGTTAGATGAGGTCCAGGAAGCCATTGATACCTGCCTGCCCTACACCGAACATAAACTTATTGCCGTGTCGGTAACGCCCCTACCCACGTCATTCACCTGGATGCTGCTACAGAGCGGGGTGACGGAAGTGTTCTCCTGGTTCGACGTGGCCAGGCCGGTACAAATTATAGCGTCGCGGCTCGACTACTGGATAGTGCTGGAGAAAAGCGTGGCGGGTTTGCAGCAAAGCTTGGTTGGCAAAAGCAAGCTCTGGCTCGACACCCTCCGGCAGATTGTTGATATGGCCCTCTCCGACTGCCCTATCCTGATAATGGGCGAAAGCGGCACGGGTAAGGAGTTGGTCGCTCAGGAGATTCATACCATCGACACCCGCCCCGAGAAGCGGGACTGTATTGTGGTCGATTGCACCAATCTGGTGCCTGGCCTGTCGGGTAGCGAGCTGTTCGGCCACGAAAAAGGGGCCTTTACAAACGCAATCAGCACCCGCGACGGGGCCATTGCCTTAGCCCATCAGGGTACGCTTTTTCTGGATGAGTTGGGCGAATTACCCCTGCCACTGCAGGCTGAGTTTCTGCGGGCTTTGCAGGAGGGAACCTACAAGCGAGTGGGTAGTAACACCTGGCGAAAATCGCAGTTTCGGCTCGTTAGCGCAACGAACCGGGATTTAGCCGAGGAAGTTAAGAAAGGAACCTTTCGGCAGGACTTATTCTACCGAGTGTCCGGCTGGACGTGCCAGCTGCCACCGCTTCGGGAGCGCAAAGAGGATATTCCCGTCTTGGCCGAGCATTTTTTCAGAGAACACCACCGCATTCAGCAGCCCATTGACCGGCAAGTCTTTGACTTTCTGCAACTTCGCGATTATCCGGGTAATGTGCGGGAACTACAGCAGTTGGTCAATCGAATTGCCAATAAGCATCTGGGCGGAGGGCCAATCACCGTCGGCGATATCCCGCAATCGGACTGGCCCGACTTCCGCAAAATGACCACTCCCCCGGTGAACAATGAACTCAAGGTGGCAATCAGCAGCCTGATGTTCAACGGATTGGGTTTGAAAGAAATTAAGGACGTCGTTACCGAGATTGCCAAGAAAGCAGCCATCGACCAGGAAAATGGCAATTTGAAAATGGCCGCTCAGCGGCTGGGGTGCAGCGAACGCATTCTGCAGATGCACCGAAAGGTAGAGCCTATGCTCGTGCTTTCCATAGCTCAAACGGCCTGACAACAGCAGGACTGTTTTAGCTTACTTGCTTGGGTTAGATTCGCACAACTATTCTTTCAAGTCAACTAATCATCCAATTAATTTGCTTCTTCGAAAATCGTCGGTCACTGACGTATCAGCCAGGGGTCGCGCCAGGTTCTGGAGGGACTCACTTCTTTTGACACTGGAATGGGCCGTGCCTTTCCGGGCTGGAGACCACGATTGACCTGACTGATTAGCTTGAGCAGATTTCCGGAAAGAACCTTTTTAACCTCATGAGCGGGCAGTTTCAGCGCGGCTATTTTGGATAATTCAACGCCCGGATGCAGCCAGGGACCGTCCGAGCCAAACAGAAACTTGTCGGCCCCGGCGCGGTCAACGGCCCGCTGGAGCAAATCGAACCGTCGAACTCCGGATGTGTCGGCATAGATGTTGGGGAAACGAACCAAGTAGTCGATCAGGCCTGCCTGCGCCCGCCAGTCGTCGGAAAAGCTGCCTAAGTGAGGAATAATGAAGTTCACGTCCGGGTATTCCTGAGCCAGCAGTTCGACTACCGAAATCTCACCCACGACGTCGTAAAGCACCGGCAACCGGAACTGACGGGCCGTTTCGCAAACTTCCCGGCTGATGCGGGCGTCGTAACGGTGGAGTTTGATGCCACAGAATCCGTAGTCCTGCACCGCCCTTCGGACCATCTCCGGTACGCGCCCCCGGTCGCGGACGGCGTGGACGAAGGCAAAGCCATAGAACCGGTCGGGGTTACCCTGCACGATGCGCGCCACCTGCCGGTTGGCCAGCGCGTAGTCGGAGTGAAAAGCTGCGAACAGCACCGTTTTTTGAATACCGGCGTCGGTAGCCCAGCCGAGGTACGGCTTCAACGGAGCGTCGGTATCCCAGGGGCCGGTTAGCCCGTCGCCCTTTCCGGCGTGGCAGTGGCAGTCGATGATGAGCATACACAAAGAAGGTTAAGCGGTTGCCCGACCAAGTTCACGCATAAACGCTACACTGGTCTGGATGCCGCGCTGAAACGTGGGGAGATGAAGAAATTCGTCGGGGCCGTGTTTACCGTCATCCGGAAGTCCAAATCCCATCAGTACAGTGGGTATATTCAGGAGCCTCTCGAATAGACTGACCACCGGAATAGTACCGCCCGAACGTTGCAAAACCGCCGACTTGCCGAAGCCTTCCCGGTAGGCTCGTTTGGCCGCATTCAGCACCGGATGGCCAGGCGGTACGGTATAAGGCATGGCGTGGAGTTGAGCCGTAACATTCGTTTTTACCTGCGGTGGTGTTAGCGCTCGGATATACCGCTTCAGGAGAGCTTCTATTTGGTACGGATTCTGGTTCGGCACTAACCGAAAATTCAGTTTAGCATTGGCCGTCGGTGGAATAACCGATTTTACTCCTTCGCCCTGATACCCACCCATAAGCCCGTTGATGCTGAGCGACGGACGAATGGTAGTTCGTTCGTACAAACTGTACCCCATTTCGCCCCAGCCCATCCGAATTTTCGCTTCCTGCATCAGTTGGGCATTCGACGTAGCCCGTTGACGCAGATACTGCCGCTCCCGCGGGGAAACTGCCTTTACCGCGTCGTAAAACCCCGGAATGGTGATGCGCCCCGAATGGTCGTGCAGGTTGGCGACCAGTTCGCACAGGGCCTGTAAGGGATTGTAAACCGCCCCCCCAAAATTACCCGAATGCAGTTCGGCCTTTGGCCCCTTCACCTCGATCTCGACGCTCAAACTGCCCCGCAACGCATATGTAAGCGACGGCTGCTCTGCCGAAATCATATTTGTGTCGGACAATACGGCCCAATCGGCGCGGAGTAACTGCCGGTGTGCATTAATAAATTTGGCCAGGTTGGGGCTACCAATTTCTTCTTCGCCTTCGAGCAGAACCTTAACATTAATGGGCAGCTTTTTATGCGTGTCAAGAATCTGTTCAATGGCTTTGAGGTGAGCAAAAAACTGCCCCTTGTCGTCTGAGGCCCCCCGGCCATAGAGTTTGTTTCCTTTAATGACGCCTTCAAACGGCGGAACCGTCCAGGCGTTCAGCGGCTCAACCGGCTGCACGTCATAATGGCCATAGATGAGCAGCGTTGGCAAGCGCGGATTTTCGACTCGTTCAGCATAAACGACGGGATGAAGCTGGGTCGGGAAAAGGGTCACGTTACGCAGCCCAATCCTTTTCAGATGCTCCGCCAGCCATGTTGCACAGTCCTTCACCGCCCCGGCATACCGCTTGTCGGTGCTGATGCTGGGAAAGGCAATGAGTTGCCGGAGTTGCCGGACGAACCGCTCTTCACTATGTAGATGCTCTGTTTTTTCTCGTTTTTCTGATACGTAAATCATTCTCAAAGCATCTACAATTTACGCGCAAACAACTCTGTAAATGCATAATCGTCGGTCGCTAAAACCCTCCGTACAGAAACTTGTCTTTTTAGGTGTCCATTTCTCTTCGGTCAGGATGTTTGTTTGACTTTGCTCGCACAATCATCAAATTACCCTCGGCTCTCAGTGTGTTCTCAAGCGTTCTCAAGCCTACGTTATTCTGACGCGCCTGCATTAGCAAGTCTTGACGGGCGGACAAATTATTTGCTATTCTTCCTAATTCGGCTCCTACCCTTGAATCAATCAACGAACGGACGTTACTTCCTGACCTCCCCTTCTTCGAAGTACTCGAGATTAACCCATTTCTAAGTGTCCGAACAAGTGCTTTTACAATTGCTGTTGCTGCTCGGTTTCATCTTCCTGATCTACTTCCGTAGCGAACGTCTCTGCCATGATTTCGTCCAGTACCCGACCACCAACTTCCTGTTGCGTTTTTCCCGCTTGTTTTCTCCGGGCCGCAGCGTCTTCTTCAAGTTTCCGTCTGCGCTCCTGCTCCGCTTTACTGTGCTGAACCCAGGCTTTCGTGGTGTCGATGATGGGCTTGGCAACCGAGTCGTGGGGGGATGCGAAGGTGAGCACACCCGCCAGCAATGGCGCGGCTAAACGCTTATACCACTCGTCTTCAGACTCCTGCGCGTTACCGTTCAATATCTGGTCAAGCTCGGTCTGGATGAAAGGATTATTTTTTTCAAAGCCCCAGCCATGCCCTTTCGACCCGATCTCATCACTCGTGGCTGGTTCTGTATCTGCCGTTGGTTCTCCCGGTGTTTCTACGATGGGTTCCTCTACGGCAGACGCCGTATGAGCGCAGTTGCAGGCCAGTGCGGGTTCTGGATCGGGAACGCTATACGGAAACAGATCAGGCTGATAGCCGGTAATAAGTGGTCGCCGGAGAATATGCACAACCGAACGGCCTCTGCGTGAAGGAGTGGGCGTCCCTGGCATTCTCCTCCGGCTCCGCTGGGCGGTTCGTGATCGTCCCGCTGGTTGAGGCCGACGGCGACGCGAAAGTTCCTGGTCATTTTCCGGGTCAACCTCCCGACTGATCGTCCTGATTGTCTGTTGCTGAAAAACACCCGCATTCGATTGACGGGTACCCAGCCGCAGTTTCCCGACCAAGTTGTATCGGTATAAAAAACTGGTCAGGATGCGCTGACAATTGGCACACGGTTCCTGGTCAGCCAACAGCAGAATGGTTTTGACCAGCACCGGAAAGCCGGGATTAGCTGCCGACTGGCGCGTGAACCAGCGGATAAACTGCCGTTCTGGTTTTTGGCTACAGGTGGTGCAGGCGGCCGATGGAGTCGCCCGAAGCGGTACCCGAATCGAGCGGCCATCTTTGGTATACACCTTTGCCAGCGTACCCGTTTTCCGTCGGACTGGGGGTGAGTTAGGAATCAGCGAAAGGTTCATGAGCAATGAGGTTGGATGATTGGGGATGGAGAACGGAGTCGTTTTCGGCTATGATGGTATTGATCTGACGGCAGGTGTGCACAATAGCGGCTGTCGGGTGGTCGGCCCGGATGCAGAAGGCAACCTCCGGCACGGTTGGTTGCCAGTCGTTAGCGAGCAGCAGCGGTTGAACACCCGCCTGCCTTAGTTGATGATAAAGCGAAAAAACTGCCTTTGCATTCGATAATGCCAGTTTCTGCACCGGAAATAAACCGCCTGTAGTTGCAACCGACTGAAGTGTCTGCTTAAACAGCGCGACATTCTCGTAGAGCTGCTGCCGCAACGCGTCGCCCTTTGAGCGGTCATTTTGCAGCGCCTGCCAGGCCACCCAGGCGTGGAGGTTCGAGACTGGACTGGTATGTACCCGTACGTCACTGCGTTGCCGGTAGCGGCTAATCTGTTGGGTGCTGCCTGCTACTACCGCCACCGGGATGCCCAGCCCCTTGGCGAGCGAGGTTATCGTCAGGATTTTTGGACTTTGCAGGCCCAAATACGGCAAAGAGCCGCCCCCGCCGGTTCCATAAGGCAACCGGACGGTTGGGCGCTGCCCCAGTATGCCAAATGCCTGAGTATCATCTACAAGCAGAACGCTCCCCTTGCAGGACTTGAGCAAGGCCAGATACAGCCCCAGCGGAGCCGGTTTGCCCTGCGCTACGTTCCAGCCATCGGTAACAATCCAGGGAATTCGATGCTGCTGACGATACGAATGAATCAACCGGGTTAACCGCTCTGCATCGTCCGCCGGAAACGACGCCACCGGGACGCCCCGCAGCGCGGCCCGCAGTACGCCCCAGCGCCCGACCGGGTACATCGCTTCATCCATCAACACCGCGTTTGAGCGGCCCAGCGAGGCAACAATGTCCCAAAACACGTGCAGCGTTGAGGGGGCCAGCAATCCGCTTTCGAGTCCCTGTTTCCGGGCTACTTCCTGCGCCACCACCTGGTGTAAACGAGGCTCATACAGCGCAGCCGGTTTCCCCGTCGTAACGGACAGATGGTGCGGAAAAGAAACCGCGAAAGGTTGCTGGCCCAGATACAACGCCGACGTGAAATCAACCATTGTACTCCTTACGAATAAGCTGGGCGTTCGGGGGAAGTTGCGCGTTTATCGACGGCCCACTTACCTGTTTAGGGCGCATTTGTCCATTCTGTCGCATGGCCACCTGCCGTTCAATCAACTGCGCAGGTTGCTGATACCGGTCCTCATTGGCGGGCAGCGAAATGCGGGTGTCCACAATGTCGGAAGCCAGATCAACGCCGGTTACGGCCTTGTAGGCGTGGATATACCGCTGAATTTCGGCCCGCCAGTAGTGCGCCCAGTTGGCGGCATTCTGCCCACCCAGCGTTGGGTCGTTCCAGCTTCCGTAGCGGATCGACAGCAGCAACTGCTCGCCAAAAACGCCCAGATCGCGGAAGTGAGTAATGTTGGTCGGGTTCCAGCCCTGTAGCTGCTTCATGTTGTCGACCCGGTCCATCCACGGCTCGGTGTAGGGCACCATGATGCGCCCACCGAGGAACTCGCGCACCTCGGGCCGGGCCAGCAGCCACTGCTGCGATAGCATTTCCACGCGGGCCGTCCAGGGCAGATCGCCATACTGGTTGTGTGCGCCTTCGGCCAGCATCAGGTGAACTTCGCGCAGGTGATTCAGAATCGGGAAACCGTCGGGAATGACCGTTGTGAAGTTAGCCTGCTGGTAGAACTCAACGGTGGCCCGGAGCAGTTCGTGAAAGCCGCGCAGGAAGTTGGTGCGGTGTTCGGCCACAGGAATGTTCTGCACGGCCTTGCCAATCAGTGAGATGCCGTATTCATACTGGTATTCCAGATTGCGCCGGTTGATAGTCAGCCGGTTGCGCTCGTCTTCGATGTAGCCCCACAGCAGGTTACTCAGCGGACGCAACGGGTCGATGGCCAGATTGGCCAGTGGGTCGCGGTCAACGCCCCGCCGAACGTTCTGGAAACGCAGGCTGAGGGCATTCAGCGTTTGTACTAACCCGCCTTCTTCGTGCCAGTAGGACCAAATCAGTTCCAGCAGGGGCGGATTCAGCAGTTTCGATTGAAGAATTCCGTAACAGGCGTCGTAGGCTGCGCCGGGCAGTTCGGTGATGTTTTTAAGGGGCAACTCAGACAATTTCTGCCGTATGATCTTGAAATACGGCAAGGCTCTACCGCCTTCACCTTCCAGTTCATCGAGGTACTCATCCCGCAATTTAATGATATTGACGCTCGATAAGTTGGGTCGGGCCGAACGTCGTGATTCATCGCGCATGGAAGTACCCAATGATGTTCTTGGTAGTTGATTAGGCTTGGGTCGCGCGTTGACGTTACTGACGTTGTTATTCGTTCTTATGTCCGTATCCGGCTGTATGTCTAACAGATCAAGCAGTTTATCTGAAGGCACTAAGCCTGCTTCCTGCATCAGATAAAACTCGGTGGCGAACTTGAGCATATTGTAGGAGGCCGTCCGGTTGAACCCCATAATCCGCTGCTGTCCGTAGTTTCGGGCTTCGGCCTCGGCTTCACCAATTTCCTGCGAGCACATGACCTTGTCGATAAACCCCCGGTACCGGTTGAAGTCAATGGTACGGTTACGGATCAACATCCACAGAAGCTGGTCAGGGGTGTCTTCTCGTTTGGCCTCCCGCAACGACACGTTGAGCACTTCGGCGCTGTCCTCCATGACCTTTAACTTTACCGTTGGAAAGTCAATGCTTATGTCCCCCCGGCTGGCCCAGTTCGCTACGCCCTGATCAGCAATAAATGCATTAACGATGTAGGTGCCAGCCAGGTCCCATTCCCGAATTGAGAACGAAAGATTTATGGGTAGCTTCTCGTCCAGGGGCAGGGTAATCACTTCAGCGATCGTTCCCGGAATGATTCGCCGGAATAGTCGGGTTACTAACGTCAACGCGGAGCCATCTAATTTGGTCAACTTTAACGTTGGCGGAGTTGGGGGGTTATTGGTCGGAACGCCCGGCGTGTAGGTGTATTCGAGCAGGGCCGTTTTATCATCCGACAAGTTATCAATAACAAGATACAGGCTTCCCGGATTGCCATTTTTATCCTTAAAAACAGCACCTGGCTTATCACTATTTGTTTCTTTGCTCACGTCCAGAGTCAACGTCGAGCTATCCCCGATGTAAACCTGTTGTTCGTCAATGCTTAAATCGCGTTTCATAATACTTAGTTACCGTTTAACGTTCGTGTCAGTTGTCCATTCAATGCGGGCTGTTTGGCCGGTTTGGCCGCTGCTCCGTAGCGTTTCGCCCGTTCCAAGGCCCAGCGGGTCAGAATCCGGATCAGTAACCGCGATTCTTCCTCTGCCGTGATGACCGCATCCGCTTTGGCCTGGCCAATCACGGCGAAGACCAGCGAAGGGGCGCTCTTTTCCATCAGACCCGGTTGCTGCTGCCACTGGGTATAAAGCTGCTGTAAACGCACCGGCTGCCGCTCCGCTACGGAGAAAATATCTCCCAATCTTTTCCCGTGCAGCGAAGCGGGCCGGTGGTTAATCAGCAGGTTTGCAAACTGTGGCAGCACCTTTTTCAGGGCCTGAATAATCTGTTGCTTGGCGGGCGGCTCCCCCTGCGTTGGGTAAAGGGATTCCCACTGTTTCGCTAGTGCATTCCACTGCGGATGCGGATAAAGCGCTTTCCCCAGCGCGATGCTGACCTGCACCCGAATCCACGGAAACGGGTGTGGGGCGTCGGTGGCAATGCGAAAGACAAAGTAGCTCGGCAAACTCACCACGCTCATCAGGCCATAGGTCGCGCCAACGCCAATGTGCGCCATGGCCCAGAAGTCGGACAGGATTTCGTTCAGCCAGCGCTGGTATAGTTGCCAGGGCATAACGTCTCCACCTTTGGCAATAATCTGGTTGATTTCGTCCTTGATCGACTGCGTCAGGCCGAGCAACTCCGACCCCTGATGGCCAACTTCGTGGATAAGCGACGACGCAATGCCGCTGCCAATCATGCGCTCGCGGGGAATCTGAATCACGCCCACCGGGTTTTCGTCGCCACCGGGCAGGCGGGTTCGCGCCCGCCGGATGGCCGCCCCGTGCCCCCGTTCCAAAAAGCAGATCAGGGGCGGGGGATCGTAGTAGTTGCCCGCCAGAGTCAGGGCATCTTGAGCCAGCACATCTAAGCCCGCCATCCAGGTGCCGGTGCCGTGTTCGCCCCGTTGTAGAAGCACGTCGGAGAAAATGTCCAACTGATCGAGCAGATTATTGTACCGTAGCTTCAGCAGCGCGTACCGGGCTTGTCCTTTGTCGGAGGGGATGTCCGGGTTTTTCACCCACCGGATAAACTCGCGAAGCCGAAACCGCAGGTCAAAAGCAATTTTGGCCAGGTGGTCGTTGATGGCCCCCTGCGCCGGAGCCGATACGGCGGCAGCCAGCACCATGGGGGTGTTCAGCGAGAACGACTGCACCGTTTGCAAGCGATTGAGTAACGACTGCGTTTCGTTGACCAGAAACTGGGTGTCGGCTGCATTTTTCATGGTATTACAGTTGAATCACCAACGTATTACCGCGCCGTACCCAACTGCCCTGCGTGGCCCGCTTGCGCCGGGCACCGCCCTGCCCCCCCGCTGTTGGCTGCAACAGGCCGGGTGCGTGTTGCTGAGCGGCATCGGTCAGTGCCTTTTTCAGAACGGCCTGCGGGTTAGCCGCACCCTGCTGCTGCAAACTGGCCGCGTTGTTAACGGCTGCGTTGGCGAACCGGACGTAGGCACGGGCCATTTCATACTCCTGATCTTCGGGGCTGAGCCCTTCCAGTTCCAGTTCGAAGAGGTTGCTGGCCATACCGCCCAGTTTACCCCCAATGGCTCCACCGATGGGACCGCCGACGAATGTGCCGAGAGCACGGCCCGCAATTGGCAGCGCTGTTTTTGCTACGCCTTTGAGCGCGCCAATCAGGCCTTTACCGATGGACGAACGGGCAAACCCACTGACCGCCCGCCCGGCCCGCTTCACCAGACTGCCAAGGAACATGTTGAGTTCTTCCTCGTTGGAAACGCTGAGCAGCTCGTGCGCAAACTCCAGTTCCTGAGTTTCGTCGAGTTCGCCATACAGTTCGTAGTTCTCGCCATTGGTTTGGCCCATGAACTCCTGATTGAATTCGTAGGAGCCGTTCTCGTAGCCGAGACCCTGCTCAAACTCCAGTTCAAATTCGTTATTGTACATGATTGTAGGTATTTAAGATGATAAGGAAGTGATTGATACGTGATTGGTCGGGACTATTCAGGCTCCGTAGACAAGAAGGGTGTTGCCGCGCCGAACCCAGGTTCCGCCCCCGGCTTTGCCCGTTTTGCCGCCCGAGGCCGGGCGCGGGGCGTTGGCTAACAGGCCCGGCGCATATTGTTTGGCCGAGGCTGTAATTGCCTGCTTGCCTACTTGGCCTAAGCTTATGGTTGGGTTCTGCCGCACCGCCTGACTGGCCTGCCGGGTGAGGTCGCTGGCGAAGCGAACAAACGAACGGGCGATTTCCAGTTCCTGATCTTCGGGTTGAAGGGCTTCAAACTCCAGGTTGAAGATTCGCTGCGCGTTGGATGCGATGGCGTTGCCCGCTTTGGTGCCCGCCCAGTTACCCGCTTTGCTACCCGCCCAGTCGCCGGCTTTCTGGCCGAGCCAGCCGCCTGCTTTACTGCCCAGCGGGCCTAACCGTCCGCCTAATGCTGCCCCGGCGCGTTGTCCCAGCGCGCCCCCGGCCTGCCCGCCATATTGGGTAGCCAGCTGAGGCAGCGTTTGCTTGCCAAAATTGACTAAATACTGACCTACGCCTTTGCCCGTCGGCGAATTGATAAAGCTTGTAGCAGCACTCTTGGCAGCTCCCAGCGCCTTGCTCATCAGCCCACCCAGAAATTGGTTTAATTCATATTCGTTGCTGACCTCCAGCAGTTGGTACGCTAATTCCAGTTCCGGGTCCTGTTCGAGTTCAAAGGTCTCATCGTTTTCATAATTGGCCTCCTGACCAAACGACTGCTCAAAGGCTTGGCTAAATTCGCCATTTGCACTGAACTCAAACCCGTTCTCATACGCTCCGTTCATGCCGGAGCCTGTTTCCAGTTCCTGTAGCGTGCGATCAATGTGATGCATGATTGACAAAAATTAAAGGATGAATACTAATTCTCCGTCTATTTGCCAATCACCGTGCCAGTCTGAAAAAGCTTGTTTTTAGCGTTTTCAGGGGGGTAGGTGCCGAAACGGATTTCGCTAAATGAGTCATTGACCTGATTTTAGCGAAATCCGTTTCGTGCTTAAATCATAGTTTTACAAGTATTATGAATAAAATTGGATGTACCGTTAAGAGAAAAGTCAATGCACAAAAAAGCCGCACTCAGTTCTAACTGGCGCGGCTTTTAAACAGCGGGATATATACTTATGCCCTACTTTGCAGTTTCAATTAACAGGAAACTCATCCACGCCCGCAGGACCCGCGAAAATTGTCCGGTTTCGTCAGGTTTACAATTTACGCACCACCTCGAAAAATCGCTCGCATCCACCGGGATGCCGATGTAGGGCGTCCGCTTGAAGAGCCGGTAGAACTACTTGTAGAGGAAGTAAACCTGCGAAAACATCCCGCGTCTATAACCGTACACATTCCAGTATGCGGTGGCCTTCGATTGGAACCGGAATAACCTTCAATACTTTGATGCGCTTGTTGGCAATGAAATACTCGGCCTGATACCGGCTGGACTCGTCAACGATGTAGAAACGCGGAAATCGCTCTTTCGTGAACTCCGTCGACCACACGATTTCCCGAATGTCATACCTCTCGCGCATGGGTACCGACAGGTTATAATCCGTTGATGAGTTCTTCAGATTCCCTTTGGTCAATACCGTTTTGCGGTGCATCAGGTAATGGGCATTGGCCAGCTTGTGGTGCCAGATGGGCAGAAAGTAATCGGACGATTCAAAAAAAATGGGGTAGTTTGCTTCATTCCGGGGCAGGTAGTCGAGAATGCCACTCGGAAAATGCACAATCTTCCGGTTCTGATAGAAAACGAAGCCCATCACCAGAACAACATACAGCGGCACGAAACGAACCAACTGGGCTGGAAACCTGACGGCTGGCGCTACGTGATAAAAGGCGTACACCAACTGAAATAACAGCAGCAGGTGACTGGGCCACTGATAACGGGGTAAAAATACCGACAGGTAGGCGTACGATACCACGACGGTGCCACCGGCGGTCAACACGGCGATACAGCCCGCCAGCAGGTAGAAACTAAACGCATCGTCATTAACGACCGACTGAAACCCCCGCTTCACCCGTGGAATGGCGATGTATAAAAACAGGCCCAGCACGAGCGCAACGCGCAGTATGGGTAGGAAGGCCATTATTGGTCGCTGCTCCAGACGGGACGATAGCGTCGGTATCAGTTCGCCAACCATTTGGAAGAATGAAAAAACTGTCGGCTCTGGAATCCACGAATAAGGTTTACCCACCAGCGCCTGAATCTGAAAGTTGGCATACCATAAGACTATCCACACGCCGAAAATAAGCAGGTGCGAAGCCGCCACCCACCAATAGGCATGCCACCGGGACCAGAGGTACAGCCCCGCGAAAAAACAGAGTGAGGCCGCCACGTAGAAAGACCCGAAGTTGTGCGTCATCACCAAGACTGATCCCGCCAGAAAGTGTAGGCCCAGAAAACGCAGGTTACTGGGATTTTTGACGAGTTGATGGGCCGTAATAAAATACAGGCAGCTCATCAGCAGGTACAACCCGTATGGCCTGATCTGATCTGAAAGTATGAAATTCAGGTACGTCAGGCTGATAACCGCTGTAAACAGGATAAAATTGATGAGGGGCGTACCAATCAAACGCGTTGTATACCGATAAAATACAGCAACGGTCGCAGCGAACAACGCAATAGATATTGACCGCAGAAAATACTCGTTCAGGCTGATGCCCTGGGCGAGTGTCCAGACAAAATTGAAATACACGGGTGGGTTAGAATCCAAACCACTCACGATCACCTCATTCATGTGCGCCCGCGACGGATCGGACAGTAGTATATAACTCAATACTTCGTCCATCCAAAGCCACCGTTCTTTAAAGAACAGTGATCCCGTTAAGCTAATCAGCAGCAGCAGCCCAATCACCACGCTTAGCAACGTAGCCTGGCGGTTTGCCCGGTTCCTTATGCTACCCGCTGAACCCCGGAGGGTTGTCTGATTGTCTACCATTATTCTTAAGCTCCGGAAATTAGTTACCTGACGATCTTAAGCTTCTTCAGTACAGGTTACGTATGCTGGTGGTTCGGCGTTCCGACGGCCTCGTCCGGGATACAACCACCAGCATACGTAACCTGCAGTGAAGCCCCCCTGAAAGAATCTTCGATGGTCATTGATATACAAGCAGTCCCATTCACAGCCCCTGAGCAAACTCCAGCCGTGAGCCAGCGGCTCCGTTTACTACCGGTCGTAGTCTACGTTTTGCGGATTGAAGTTTGTCCAGCCCGTCGTCCAGTCTTCCGTTCCAAACGCACCCCGGAACGTCACGGGCGTAAAAAATGAGTTGGTCAGTTTGCCGCCCGTGACCGCTCCCGTCAGCAGGGGCGAACCCGCCTGGGGCAAAAAGCTGGGGGCATTGGCCGTATTGAAGTTATTCAGGAGTAACGATGCCAGCTCCGACGCGGGAATGATTCGGTTGGCCCGCTCGGCCGCCGTGAAATACGCGGTTGCCTGATCGTTGGTAATCACGCCCCCACCCGTCACGGGCGTCAGCACGTTGGCCAGCACGATACCTTTCAAATCAATCGTGCCACTTGTCAGGCTGGACGCTGCTTCGGCCGCTTCCAGCCGTACGCCCTCGGGATACCCATAATAGAGCGAGTTATAAATCGAGATGGGTGCGTTCCGGCGCAGGTACAGGCCCGCCTGATAAGCGCCGGTTCCGTTGGCGCTGTTGGTAGTGGTTGGCGTAGTGCCAAAGGCGAAACTGCTGATGTTGGCAAAGACGGGCGCAGTCTGCTGGAGACCATTTGCCAGCACAACAGCGGGCGCGTCAGCGTTCACCGATGGCTCAAAGTTTTCCAGTTCAACGGCGTTCGACCCGGATAAGTCAGCTACCTGCGGGTTACGAACAGCCACGCCAAACTGCGCGTTGCCCACGTAACCCCAATCCGCGCTCCAGTCATCGTCGAAGCTGTAGTAAGCAACCAGATTTTTCAGGTTTGCGGTGCCACCAAACCACGTAAAGGCGTCGCTGCCGCTGTAGGAAACCTGAACGTGGTCGATGCGGGTGGTGTTGCCAACGCCGTACATGGATAGCCCGCCAAGTCGGTTGCCAGACCCACTCGGCTGGGCGGCACCGGCGTATTCAATGCGCACGTACTGGAGCGTGCCAGAGTTGTCGTTGAACTCCGCATACCGCTCAACCGTACCGCGAACACCACCCGGATTGGGCGTTGTGCCGAGTTTGTTCATGGGCGCTTTACCCACCAGCACCAGCCCGCCCCAGTCGCCATAAGCTCGCTGACCCACCGGCCTGGCCGACGTGAACACAATAGGTTGAGCAGGTGTCCCCTGCGCAATAATCTTGCCGCGCCGTTCGACAATGAGCGTACCCGCCATATTCTTTTTTTCGGGGTCCTGCTCGGGTCCGGCACCTTTAATGACCGTTCCCGGCTCAATGGTCAGCGTATAATCGGCGGCTACGTAGACCATTCCCCGTAACAGATAAACCTTGTCCCTGGTCCAGGTTTGATTGGCGAAGATTGTCCCGGCAACTTCTACCACAGGTTTAAGCGACGCTACCGGGGCAACGAACACCGTAAACACCGACTGACTCTGCGCCGTTTGCCCCCCGGCCGTTACGGCAACGGGTCCGTTGGCAGCCCCGGCGGGAACGACAACCACAAGGCGCGTGGCCGAAGCCGACACCACCGTTGCCGTAACGCCCCCAATGGTGATCGTGTTGCTGGCCGGGTCGGTGCTGAAGTTGGTGCCCGTGATGGCAATTGTGCTGCCAACCGGAGCCGTCGCCGGGTCGATGCTGGTAATGCTGGTGACGGGTTGCGGCTGCGGAGCCGGGTCCGGCGTGTCAACGCTCTTCTTGCAGCTTGTGATGGCTGCCGACAGGCCCAGCACCAGGAGCAGCATGGGCAACAGTTGTTTGAATCGGTTCATGGTCTATTCATTGTTAGATGGTGAAAGTCAATTAGCTAACCGCACGTTGCGGACGCTTTTTTCGCCCGGCGGTACCGTCTACCGAATGCGAACTATTTTTCCGGTAGAGGTCGAGGTATTGATCGGCAATAGTTTCGATGGAAAAGCGCGTTTTGACCGCTTCAACGGCATTTTTGGAAAGCTTTGTGTACAGCACCCGGTCGGACAGGAGTTTGTCGACGGCGGTAACCAGCTCGTCGATGCGGGTAACGTCGACCAGCAAACCGCCGTCTTCCACTACCCACGGCACGGCCCCGCTGTCCTTGCCCGCCACCACCGGCACCCCATAGCGCATGGCTTCGGCCAGCACCATGCCAAACGATTCTTCGAGAGACGCGTGGAGTAGCACGGTGCTCTGCGCAACTTTTTCGAGTACGTCGGCGTGGCGCGTCTGCCCGAACAGCACGACGTTGGAAATCTGGTGCGTCTGGCAAAAATCAGCGGCTTCGGCCCCCGGCTCAAACGCGGTGCCGAACGCCCACAACACCGCGTCGGGATGCCGCTGCTGAATCCCTTTGAAGGCCAGCAGTGCGTTTTTGCTGTTTTTGCGGTCGTCCCAGCCGTTCACCACCATGCTGATAACGGGACCCACTGGCTCAGCCAATCCAGCCTGTTTGGCGGGCACCAGCACGGGATTTGGCACAACGACTACTGGCTGCGTCGCCCAGCTCTGCACCGACTCAGCCATGTACCCCGACACGGCCGTGAACCGGCGCCCCCGGCTGAATACGTACCGGGCCATAAGCAGCATAAAAAACCGTTCGAGCGTCCGCACGTACCGGAAGATTATCCGGGCGTTATCGTGCACCGTAATGAGTGCGTCGGGTGTGTAGGCCAGAGCCGCCAGCGCAAACTCATACGTCCAGTGGGCATGAACAACCTCCGGTTTGTAGTGCTGCAGAACCCGCAGTAACTGCCCCCGCTCGAACCGGTAGAAGTCGGCGGTGCGTCCCGGTCGTTTCCCATTGGGCCGGAACGTGTGTTTGCGGGCGGGCACAACCACGTACGTCAGCAGACCGTCCTCGTGCACAAAGGGCGGCTCATCGTCCGGTAATTTAGGATCGGTAGTGATGGCCAGTACCCGGTGACCGCGTGCTATGTATTCATGGATGAGGTTCGTAATCAGGGGCGCTCCTTCCCGACCTTTGGGGTAGGTGCCAAGCCGTTGCCGGGCCAGTTCAGGCAGCAGATCGTTGGTAGCAATGGCCCCTAATACACCGATGTACATCGTGTTGCGTTGTTTAAGCGACTGGTTCATCATTCAGTAGTCAGACCAACAGCGACGGCTAAGCTGGTGCCTTGCTCCACGACCGACATGACCGAATTATAATACGTTTGAACGATGTGGCGAACCTTCGACTCCCAGTTCTGCCGCTGGGCAAAATGGAAAGCGTTCCGTCCCATTTCGATTCGCTCGTCTTCGTTATGGTACATCCATTCAATAGCTTTGGCTAATTCGGCGGCCACCGTTTCCGGCTCAGTGACGGGCACCCGGATGCCCGTTGACGGATCGACCAACTCAGCCTGCCCGTGTAAATCGAGGGTAACCACCGGCAGCGAATACGCCATGGCTTCCATCAACTGAGCAGGCCCTGTATCGCGCAGACTGGTGAACAGAAAGACGTCCGCTTTTCGGTAATAATCTTTTACCTGCTCATAATTGACTTTACCAACCCACGTAACCCGGTTCTCTAACTGATAACTGGCAATGTATTCGGGCATGTATTTACCCATCTCCCCATCGCCCACCACGGTTAAGTGAATGGGGAGTTGTGGGTTCACTTTGCTGAAGCCGTGCAGCGACAATTCGAGCGCTTTGCGCGGCATCAACCGGCCAACCCACACCAACTGCAGAATCTTGTGCGAACGCCGATGCGCAGGCTCCTGGGGAATGAAGTGGCGGCTAACCCCGCCAAACTCCTTTTCAACGCCCGTTGTCCGGCCAAGAGCGTTAATCATCCGCCGGGTGTCTTCATTCCAGGCCAGCACATAGTCGGCCTGCCGCACCGACTGGTAGCAGCCGGGATTGAACCGGAGCATGAGTCGACTCACCAATGACCTTAGTTTCTCTTTGGCCCAGTACTCTTTGAAATACCGGCGCATGGATTCGGGAGCCTCCTGCCCACCGCCCACGGGTCCGTAGATGAAAGGGCGTTTGAGTTTATACAGAAAACTGCCCAACTGAAGACTGGTGTAACTCACGTGATGGACCAGATCGAACCGGTGCTTCTTACTGAGCTGCTTTGCCACTTTCAGCGTAGCCCACTGCCAGTACAGGTAGTGGAAATACATGCCGAGCAGACCCCCGTGATACGCTTTGTCGATCCAGCGGGGCACGGTCACGTAAACGAACGTCAGGTTGGGGTGCGGAGACTGTTGCAGCTTCCGTTCAATTTCGGCCTGCCCAACGTTCCGCGTCAGACACCAGACCTGATAGCCCTGCTGACTGATCAATGACGAGTAAAACCAGCCGTTGCCTTCTTCCGAACCTCGGTCTGGAATGCAAGCGTAGGCAGAAATTAATATCTTTTTCATAACGTGAGGAAGTAAACTTATTCCGTACTCCGGCCGACAAGTGAATTCTATTAAACGTTGCGGATCAACTCAGCCTGCCTGTCGCGTCGCCTGCTTTTAAGTTGGTCGGCAAGCAGCAGCGCGTGGGCAACGATTGTAAACGTGGGGTTGGCGTGTCCACCAGTTGGAAAAACGGAGGAGCCGGCCACGTATAAATTCGACAGCCCGTACACTTTAGACCGCCGGTCTACCACGCCCGTTTGCGGATCGTCCGACATTCGGGTTGTGCCTATGTGATGCGATGACGAATTAAAATTGGCTAACCGACTGCGCAGGTATTGCCGAAAACCCGCTTCGTCGTAGTATATGTCGCCAAGCTTTTTCTCCTTGAAATTGCTGACGAACAGCGTGTGTATAGCCACAATAGAATCAATATCGCTGTCCAGAAAAACCAGTTTAACCTCAGCTCTGGGAATGCCAAACGCATCGCTCTGCGACCGGGACAAATGGACCCGGCTTTCCCGGTTTGGTGCCTGCTCCGTCTGAAAATACAGCCCCCAGTACTCGCTCCGTTTTGAGGGCATCAGAAACGGCAGCCGACGTTTACCCATCCGCTTCAGGCCCAGTTTAATGAGGTCCGGCACTTCGGAAAGGCCGTTTTTAGCAATGGTAGCCGCGTGTTCTTTCAGCGAGGGCATGAGTTGCTTTGCCTTGCTGACGGCCCGGCCCACTGACTTTTGACGAAGGATGGAGAGAACTGATTTCGCCACGAACCGCGACGAGAACAGCACGTCGCGGTGCCCGTTGGTGGGGTTGGCGTGGTACAGGAACAGGACGCTGTTCAGCAGTTTGTGCGCTTCCTGAGCGGGTTCGGGAAACCACCAGCGCCGACGGCAGTATACCCCGCCACTGTCCCGCTCAAAATCGGCTATCAGCTTCTGTTTGTCGTGCAGTTTTAGTTCGGCATAGACCCCGCTGAAGTGGACCATGTAGTACCGCCCCACGTTATCGTGCTGATTGCCAAGTCCGTTGGGAAAGTGATCGTTGGTGGAGGTCAGCAACAGACGGGCGTTTTCGATGCCGCCAGTGGCCAGCACAAAATCGCGGGCCGCAACCGTCAGCCGGGTTCCCCCCATGCTCACGGCAACGTGGCTGACAGTGTGGTTATCGTCCTCCGTTTCAATTGAAAGCACGTGCGCGTTCATCAGCACCCGAATGTTGGTGCTGCGCTCTAAGGTTGCCCGGTAGGCTTTCCCAAAATGAACCGGGGGACTCCACCGTTCCAGCGGATATGAAATCAACTCCTCCGAGTCCAGCCCGTCCAATATTTCGCGTTTACTACCCGGAAATGCTTTTTGCGCGTCGAACTCAAAGCGGCCAATCTGGCACAATTCGGCGGCTTTATGGTAGTGTGGTAACAGGTCATCATACGAAATTGGCCAGCCACTGTCCGGTACCCACGAGCGGGTTTTGAAATCAATGGGTTCAAATGGAATGCAGCGCCCACCCCAGGCTGATGAAGTGCCGCCAAACTGACGTCGGCGGTTTTCTTCCAGCGGCTCATGGGAACCAGCCGGAAACACATCACCCCGGTATAAGTCCTGATTGGCAATCGTTTCCGACCAGCCCCCGCCCGTCAGCATAATAACGCTGAGCGGGGAGCCATCGAAGCTCAGCGCCATCGAAATAGCGGCCGGGCCACTGCCAATGATACAGATGTCGGCGTTCAACGTTTGCCCGGACAGGAACGTGTTTTTCGTTACGATCATGATAGCAGTTGATTAAGTGTCGGCAAGGCCGGGGGCAGGTGAGACACGTAGCGTAGCGAGTCGATGTTGTGCGCCAGGTGGGCGGAATTACTGGTTCCAAACAGGACCGCATCGGCTTTTTTATCGGCCAGCACAGCGGCAATCAGCAACTGCACCAGCGACATGTTTGCCAATCCGTTCAGTTGCCAGACCGCATCGGCATGCTGCACAAAGGCGGGTTGCATTGCTTTATAGGCTTGCAGCGCTTGGTTTGCCAACACCGGAATGCGGTGGGAACGGCACAAGGCAACGATGGGATTGTCGCTGCGCCAGCTCACTGCCGTTTGCACTAATTGCACCTGCCCGCTGCGGATTCCTTCCTCGGCAACCCGGTAATCATTGGTTGACACGCCGGTATAGCGGGCCAGCCCCTGCTGCCTGATTTTGGCCAGACCGTCCCACGAGTCGGCATCGGCAATATCGTCCCAGTTTGGTTCGTGCAGCAGCAGTGCATCGGCCGCTTCGACACCCAGCCGTTTGTTGCTTTTCTGGACGCTGTCGATCAGGTAGGCCGACGTGTAGTTATTTTTCGCTCCGGCCCGCTGCTTTATCTTTTTACCGATCTGATTCAGGGGCGACAGCCAGCCGGGGGTGTGTACACACGGCAATCCCGCCTTGGTAACCACGAAAAACGGGTAACTCGTCGTTTTGAGGCACTTACCAATCAGCCGTTCTGAATCGCCGGAGCCGTAGAAATCGGCCGTGTCGATTAGGTTAACACCTCGTTCGGTAGCAATCTTTAGAAATGCCGTGAACGCATCGGCCGACAACCGGCTTCCCAGCGAGGCAGCCCGGCTCGTTCCAATTCCTACCGACGACAGTTGATCTAAAGAAATCATGTAATAAAGCGTTAACGTTTGTCATTTACGATAGCAGCCAACTCAGACACCTACGCCCGTTTGAGCGCTACCGGCTGGCTCATCGACGATCTCACCCAGCACAGCCGGGTACAGCTCATCAACGAACCGGCGAATTTTGGCTTCCCACAGTTGCGACTGGGCGAACTTGTAACCGGCCTGCCCCATCGCTAACCGTTCGTCGGGGTGCGCGTACATCCACTCTACCGCCCGCGCCAGGTCCAATACGACCTGTTCCTCGTTCGTTACCGGCACCCGCAGGCCCGTTGCGTAGCTCACCAACTCAGCCTGTCCGTGGAGATCCAGCGTCACTACGGGCAGCGAATAAGCCATAGCCTCCAGCAGTTGGTGGGGACAGGAGTCGCGCAGACTCGTGAAAAAGAACACGTCCGACTGCTCATAGAAATCTTTCACCCGCTGGTAGGACACGTGACCAACCCAGTTCACCCGGTCGCGAACCCCGTACCGGTCGATGTAATGCGTCACCTGATCGGCCATTTCGCCCTTTCCCCCCACAATAGTCAGCGTTACCGGCAGGTCAGGAGCCACCTGACCCAGCGCCTGAATCGTTAATTCCAGCGCCTTCCGGGGCAGCAACCGCCCCACCCACAGCAGTTTCAACGTTTGGCCGGGGTAGTGCTGAATGGCCGTTCGGGGCAGAAATGACCGGCTTAGTCCAGCATCCCAGATGCGCTCAATGGGCAAGTCGGGGCGCAGTTTTCGGGCCAGCACATACGTGTCTAAGTTGGTCACAACCACCCGGTCGGCCTGCCGCACCGTTTTGTAAAAAGCCGGGTTGGTGTATTGCAGAATTATACCGACCCAGTCGCGCATCCACTCGCGCGACCAGTACACGCCGAAGTAGCGCTTCAGCGCTTTGGGTGCCCGCTGCCCCCCACCCACCGGTCCGAAAATGAACGGTTTACGAAGTTTGTACATGAAGCTGCCCAGTTGAATGCTGCCGTAGGTAACGTGCTGCACCAGGTCGAAATGCTGCGTTCTGTCAAGTTTCCGGGCCGTTTTATATGCCTGCCACTGCCAGTAGATGTAGTGGAAGTACATGCCAATCAGCCCTTTGTGGCAGAACGCGTTGATCCAGTCGGCCAGGACGACGTAATGCACAGTCAGGTTTGGAAACGCGCCATTAGCCAGAATTGGGTCGATCACTTCCTTCCCGTCGATCAGCGTCAGGCAGTGAACGTTCAGGCCGTTCTGGCTCAGGGTTGTGGCATAGGTCCAGCCAGTGGCCTGTTCGGAGCCATGATTCGGTATGCAGGCGTAAGCCGATAGTAATACGTTCTTCATGGCGTTACAGTGGTTTCATGAGCCTGACCTTACGTAGCAGAAAACCAGTGCAGATTCGCGCAACGTCGAAGCAGAAGTAGACAACCTTCGTCCGGGAATGGGCAATGGCAAAATTGTAGCGCACTTTCAGATTAGTGGGCGACTTGATCGACGTGAAGCCCCGGATAAATTCTTTCAGACTAATGCCCCGTTCCACCTGAATTCCCGTAGCGCTGGTGTATTCGTAGACTAGGCTGGCCACGTTGACAATAAGCCGGTAACCCGCCTTGCGTGCCCGCACCGAAAACTCAATGTCGGACATGTAGTGGATGTAATTTTTCGAATCGTACAATCCAATCCGGTCAAAGACATCCAGCGGAATCAGCGTTCCCCGACCCGGTAATGACTGTGATTCCACGTGGTCAACCCGGCTGGCTAACTCCCGGTAGTTGTAGTGGTAATCTTCGGCCAGATGCCGTCCGCCAGCGGTGTACAATTCAAAGGCAGCACCGGCGTATTCGAGCTTTTGCGGGTTGTCGTTGTCCACGCTGACGGAGCCAACCAGACACGGCTTGTGTTTACGGTAAGCATCGAGCATGGTTTGCAGGTAGTCCGGGGCCACGCGGGTATCGTCGTTGAGGGTTAGCACGAAGTTTTCCTGCCGCCGGTCGCGGTGCTGGAGCGCATAGCGAACACCCCAGTTCGTGGCTTCCGTCCACCACAAATTGCCATCGCCTTTCATCACCAGTACGTCCGGGAACTCCTGCTCGATCATGATGTCGGTGCCATCGGTCGACCCATCGTCGACCACAATGATCTGAAAATTTCGGTACGTCTGGGCGGATAGACACGCCAGACACTGACGCGTGTAGTCTCTCCGGTTGTGGACGGGAATAACGATACTAATCATGAGTTCAGTTGATTTTCGGCGAAGGCGACCGGGTGAACGACAACGTCCGGCTCCGCCTGTTGGGGTGGATAACTGATTGACATGTCAAGGTTTGAATGATTCAGGCCGTAGTGCATACCGATACCCACGAAGCCCCAGTAGTACACCGGAAGCTGATAGGAAATGGCGAACACAAGCCCACTGGCGATGAAGCCGAACAGCACGGCCTGTTCGGTGGTGAACGTGCGGTTCCGGCGGTAGATGGTTATTAGCGTGCCTAAAATCAGAAGCAGGTTAATGGCAAGACCAACGGCTCCGTAGTTGTAGAGCATATCGATGTACTGCGAGTGAATGATGGTCCCTTTCTCGGGGAAGTCTTCATTCTCCATAATTTCGCCCCGGTCATAGCCGTCGTAGCGCCAGCCAAACAGCGGCCGTTCTGGAATCTGGCTCAGGTAATAGGTTGATTGTTCGACGCGCCAGCTACCCGTGTTATCTTCCTGCGGGTCGAGCATGCCCGCCATACTCTCCATAAACGAGGCCGTTTTTGTCTCGGGCAGCAGGCTCAGAGACGGAATCACCAGCGTGAGGATAATGGCAAAAACGGCTACCGTCCGGCCGATGGGCATACTCGTAACCATCAGTCGGCCAACAACCAATAAACCAAACACGAGTACGCCCGCAACCACCACCGTTGAAATGACCGACCGGTGCAGGAGAAATACGATAAAGGCAAGCGTGAACAGGGTTACGGTCAGGTGCACCAGCCGGTGATGCTTCAGGTAAAGCACTAAGTAATACAGAAACGGAATGACTAAGTACAGCGCTTCAAAGGCCGACGTTGTGCGGCTTTCGGAACTCAGGCTGTACTGAAAAATCTGGCCCAGCAGGATCTGGTTAATAAAGAAGAAGCCGAAGATTAGGTAAACGACGTATTCAAATTTAAACGGCTCTATTCTGCTGATGGCGTAATAAGCGCTGAGGGCTAAGCCGCAGTAAACGAAGCGTTTGATAACGAAGTACGAGTAGACGAACTGCCCGTATTCATACCTCGACTCCAGCACCAGCCCAATCACGCCGAGCACCAGCAGCCACGCAACGACTTTGTACAAACCGGGCTGACCAGCGTACAGCAGCACCAGAGCCGGAATCCCTACGAGGGCGATGCCATTAACGGCCATTGTCAGTAACGGGCTGCCCTGATTGCCGCCGTAAACCAGCGCACTCACGCCGAACAGCAGCATAAACAGCACAAACCGATGAATCCAGGTTATCATATACTTACGCTTCGATGAGCGGCTCTTGAGCGTGACTCGTTTGCTGACGACCAATAGCCGCCCGGTAAAAAAGGATGTGTTTGTCGATCATGATGTCCAGCCGGAACCGGTCACAGGCGTACTCCCACTGCTGATCGGCCAACTGACGTCGGGCGTCGGATGAGTGATAGCGCAGGATAGCATCGGCCAGTTCGGAAGCAGTCGTCTGCGCGGGCAGCAAGCCCCGATGGTGCGCGTCGAACTGTTCGGGGATGCCCCCCGTTGCCAGCGCCAGCACGGGCGTTCCGGCGGCCATTGCTTCGGTGATGGTGTAGCCCCACGATTCGTTCCGGGCGGTATGCACGTAGAGCGAAGCGCGTTGCAGGAAATTCATCGGGTTGGGTTGATAGCCCAGAAACGACACGCATCCCTCCAGGTTTTTCTCCCGGATCAGCGCTTCCCACTCCGTCCGTTTCGGCCCATCGCCCAGCAACCAGACCTGAAAATGGGTGAAACCCCGGTTGCGCAGCTCGGCCGCAGCGTCAATTAGCAGGCGCTGATTTTTGCGGGTCTCAACGGTGCCGATGTTCACGATGGTAAATAAGGTATTGTCGGGACGGTCTGTTTTTTGCCCAAACGTCACGCCGTTGTGAATGACGGTGCAGGTAGCCTGTTGCGGACGCAAAAACGCCGACGCCCGTTTAGTGTAGTCCGAAACGGTGATGAACGAATCCAGTTGCCGAAACAGAAGCCGATACCAGCGTGCCAGTTGCCGGTGTGTCCAGTCGTTCAGCGTATACTGATCCCGGTATTCGGTCAGCGGGTCGTCGTTGAAATGGCAGGTCACGGCAACCCGGTCTTTGCGGGAAAGTGCCCGTGCAGCCGCAGCCCCGGAGGTAACATCCTGGGCGTGAACAAAGTCGAACGAGTGCGCGCCCTTCCAGCGAATAGATACCCAAATGCTCAGGAAGTTTTCCAGTTCGAGGTAGAGAACCCGGCCGTTCGGACCAAACAGAGCCGCCACGCGCCGGAACGCGCCCAGCACTTTTTTGGCCACAACAGGCGTGTCGGCTGGGGTTATGAGCTGAACATCGTCGACCCGGCCAGACAGGTGCGCCAGCAGCCGGTTGTAATGCGCCGTAACGCCCGTCCTGGAAGTCTGTGTAGCGGATGCAACGAGTAAAATCCTCATAGCTAAATCACTGATTTACAATAAATTGCCGTTCTACTTGTGCAGCATTCGGTATAATTTCACGGTCAGAATATTGCCCGGCTTCTTGCGGAAGTTGTTGGACAAACTATCGAGAGCGGCTTCGCTGTAGAGCAGGAAATTGTACAGCCGGTTGGCCCGTTTGTCCACCGCCTGCGCCATTGTCTCCTTCAGCGACCAGCTCATGAAAACCATCAGGCCGTACTTGTTGCCGTGGATATTCTGAAACACCCGGCGCTGATTCCGGACGGCGTAGTATTGCTTCCACGCCCCCGGCCAGGGAATCCCGTTCCGGTCGAACGAAGGCGGGTGATAGAACACCGAACGGGGCACGGTAACGACCGGATACCCCATTTTCTGGACGCGGGTCATGTATTCTACTTCGTCGCCCCAGATGAACAGTTTCTTGTCGGGCAGGCCCACATTCCTGACGACTTCCGAGCTGATTAGCGTACCATTGAAGAAGAACGCAACACCGTAGACCAGGTCAAACGGCGTCATATCGGCCACTTTGCGGTAGCTGCGGTTGGGGCGGTCCACGTAAAAAGCCAGTTCGCTGCTGTCCTTGTTACTCACCGACACGCAGTTTTTGATGCAAGGACCAATATTGGGCGACGCTAGCAGGGCTTCGAGCGCGTCGGGAGCGGCTAAACAATCGTCGTCCATGCACCATAACCAGTCGAACCCCGCCCGGTAAGCCGTGTCGATACCGGTGGCAAAACCGCCCGCCCCTCCCAGATTCGGCTGAGTGACGATTTGCAGGCTCGTTTGTTCAGCCAGCCATTCATCCGTGCCGTCTGTGCTGCCGTTGTTTATGACAACAATGGCATCCAGCCGTCGCGTTTGTTCGCGTAGACTGGCAATGCACTTTTTCAAATCGGCGAGCCGGTTGTAGGTCACAACCACAGCAGCTACAGTTTCCATCTTATGTTGTTTACTTGAACAGGGTAGCCAACCGGGTTTTGCTGAACACCACAGCCTCTCGCAGATACGCCCGTTGAATTACCTGTATGCCTTTGGCAGACAGGTAGGCATACATGGCCAGCGCAATAAATGATTCGGTTCCAACCCAGGCGTAGGCAGCTCCCACATAGCCCATTTGTTGAATAAACAGGGTATTGAGCAGCAACCCAATGACTGAACCGGTGAGGGTGATGCCGAAAAAAGCACCGTCCATTCGGAGGTTCAGCATGGTATGAAAACCCAATAAATTGCTGATGCCAATCGTGATGGGTAGCAGCGCGACAATCCGCAACACCTGGATGGCATCATGAAACTGGGGGCCATAAAACAGGGTCACAAATGCCGGAGCGATTACCCACAAACCCACGGACACCAGTGCCATGAAGGCAAGCAGCGGGAAAAATGTGGTCCGAACCACGCGCAGTCCCTGGTCCCGACCCTGCCCAAACGCACTGGCAACGATGGGGAAAAACGCCTGATTCAGGCCCATCGTAACAAACGACCGGGCAATGGCTTCGAGCCGGGTACCAGCCGCAAAAATGCCCACGTCATAGGCGTTGGTTAATAGTCCGAGCAGAAAAACGGCCGATCCCGCGTACAGCGTGATGGTAACGGACGAGAAAAACAAGGTACTGTTATCCCGAAACCGCTGAAGCAACTGCGCAACGGTCGGCCAGGTGAATGTTAAGCGAAACCGGCGCAGAGCGACCCGGAACGCAACGACACTCACCACCACCTGCGCCACACTCACCGACAGATTCTGATAGATATAATCGTCTGGTTGCCGGATCAGTAGAAACACTGACAGCGTGAACAGAATTTTCACGCCTAAATTAAACAAGGCCACCCGGCCTAAATCTTCCATTGCCTGATAGAGCCAGGTCGGGAAGAGCACAATACCAATGCAGCTTAGGTAGGTGCAGGTATGCAACAGCAGATGCACCCGAAACTCAGGACTGAACCAGGTGATGCCCGCGAAAATAATCGTCGACAGCAGCCACAACAGGGCTTTTCCGGCAATGACCTCGCTGAACGTCTGGTTTATTAAGGCCTTATCCGTTCGGTTGGCCGCAATGGTTCGGACGGCGGCCATGTCGAAACCGTAGTTGATGAGCAGCGTGAAGTAAGCCACATAGGCCATCGAAAAATTGAGCAGCCCCAGCCGCTCCGGGCCAATGATGCGCACCACATACGGCACCGTCAGCAACGGCAGCAGCATATTGGCCATCTGGACGCTGAACAGCGACGCGACGTTGATAGCAAAACGCTTCAGCACGGACCTCGACAAAACCCCATGCCGGGCCGCCACCGGAGAAGCAGGTGGTGCTTGTCCGGTGGCTACGTCTGCATCAGTTTCCATCACTTCGTTGCTAAGCATTTTGCGTGTTGTTTCATCAATCCGTAGCTACACCAAAATAAACGTATTCCAACGGCTCAGGTCCGGTCGCTTCCAGCCGGTGCGGAACGCCAGCCGGAATTCTGACAAACACGCCGGGCTGCAGATCAATAGACTGGCTGTCAACCGTGTACACGCCCGCTCCTCTCATAAAAAAGAAGCACTCTTCCATGGTTGGGTGCGTATGCAGTTCGCAGAAATCCGTTTCCGAGAATGTGCCGTAAGCCACCTGCGTGACGCTCGTGGGTGTGTCGCCATTTCGGAGAAAAACCTGCTTAACGCCCTGAGCGTGAGCGGTAAGCTCACCCTCAAGATCCGCTAAGGAAGCCGTAATGCGTTCCATTAGGCTTCCACGAGTTCGGGTACTTTTTTGCGGATCTGCTCCGAAATCCAGTCGTAGGTTTTCTCCACGCCCGTGCGCAGGGGTGTCGAGGGTGCCCAGCCCAACTTTTCCTGAATCAGGTGATTGTCGGAGTTACGGCCACGCACGCCAAGCGGACCCGAAATATTGTTGATAGTCAGACTTTTGCCCGATATGCCGATCACCATCCTGGCGAAGTCATTGAGCGAAATCATCTCTTCCGAACCGATATTGACGGGTCCCGAAAAGTCGGAATTCATCAACCGCCGGATGCCTTCTACGCACTCGTCCACGATCAGGAACGAGCGGGTTTGCTTGCCATCACCCCAGATGTCTATGGAGCCACCGTCTTCGGCTATGGCTACTTTGCGGCAAACAGCAGCGGGTGCTTTTTCGCGGCCACCGTCCCAGGTTCCCTGTGGACCGAAGATGTTGTGGAAGCGGGCAATGCGGGCTTCGATACCGTGGTTTTTCTGATAGGCCAGAAACAGCCGCTCCGAGAAGAGTTTCTCCCAGCCGTATTCGCTATCGGGGTTGGCGGGATACGCCGAATCCTCCGAGCACTTCGGGTTGTTGGGGTCCATTTGGTTGTGCTCCGGGTACATACAGGCCGACGACGAATAAAAAATGCGCCGAACGCCTTTGTTTTTGGCGGCTTCCAGAATGTTCAGGTTGCACAGCACCGAGTTGTGCATGATGGCCGCGTCGTTGGTGCCGGTAAACACAAACCCCGCGCCCCCCATGTCGGCGGCAAGCTGATAAATTTCGTCGAGGTCGTCGGTAACTACCTCATTGGCTACGTCCGGGTCCCGCAAATCACCGATTATGAACTCATCGGCGTTATCATTGTCGTACTCATTAGCCTTCACGTCGACTCCCCGAACCCAGTATCCCTCTGACTTGAGTCGATTAATCAGGTGGCCCCCAATGAAGCCACCGCCACCACAGACGAGCGCTTTTTTCATAGTTTTTGATCCGCCGAAGCGGTTGATTGTTTAGTAGGTGATAAAATTTCCTTTAGGTTGAGCAGAATAAACAGCGGCACCACTTCTAAGTAGCGCTTATACAGTCGTTTAGGCTCTTTGGTAAGCCGAAAAAACCATTCCAGCGAGAGTTGCTGCATCCAGCCGGGAGCCTGCGCCACGCGGTCGGTATGAAAATCGAAAGCCGCCCCAACCGTCACAATGAAATTGACATTGGTCCACTGCGCCAGCCGCCGGGCAAAGCGCTCCTGCTTGGGCGTACTCAGACCGATCCAGACAATGTTGGCTCCCGATTGGTTAATGGTTTGAGCCAGTTGCCTGAACTCATCGTCCGACATCTCGCGGAAGGGCGGGCAGAAGGTTCCCACCACCCGGTAGTTGCCGAATTTGCGGCCAACGGCGGCTTTCAACGCATCGGCGACGCCTTCCTGACCACCGCACAAAAAGTGGCTAATGGGTTTAGCCGCGCTATTCTCGAACACATCCCGAAAAAAGTCGGGGCCATAACACCGCGTCATCTGCGTAGCGCCTTTCAGCTTGCCAACCCAGACACCGGGCATCCCATCTGGCAAATTCCAGTGAAACGAATCCAGCACGGTCTTAAACTCCGGTTCTTTAAAAGCCGTGACCAAACCGTGTGCGCCCGTTGCGCTGATGCATTTGTTCTGGCGGGGCAACGTCGGTTCAGACTGCCGGATCACATCCCGCACGGCGGTGTGCAGCCCGGCATCGTAGAGTTCGACTTGTAATACTTTTGTCATTGCATCCGAATTTTTAACGCTCGACATGACCGTTTACCAAACCTGTTTATTGCCGCGTACAGCCGCCTTAACCGTCCACCAGCAGATCCTGACGTCTAAGCGCGACGATTGACGACGGATATAAAGCCGGTCGTAGCGCACCCGAATCTTCATTTTGTACAATTCTTCGGTTTCCCCCCGCGCACCCCGTGCCTGAGCAAGCCCGGTTATCCCCGGCCGGACGGTGTACCGCTCCCGGTAGCCCGCCAGGGTGTCCCAATGCTTGGCATCGAGGGGAAGTGGGTGGGGGCGCGGCCCAACGACGCTCATGTGCCCGGCCAGCACGTTGAAAAACTGCGGCATTTCGTCCAGACTCGTCTTGCGCAGGAAGCGTCCAAGGCGGGTCACGCGCAGGTCGTTGCGCGTAGCCTGCCGAAACTGAGCGTCCTTTTCATAGGTCATCGTCCGGAATTTCAGGCACGGAAACACACGCCCATTTCGCCCCGTTCGCTGTTGTACGAACAGGGCCGGGCCGGGCGAGGTCGCCTTTATCAACAGGACAAGTAGAGGTACAAGCCAAATGAGAATCGACAGGGTCACCAAACCGGCCACCATTATATCAAATACCCGCTTTTTTGAATCGGCCAGCAGCCCTCTCAGGGTATGCGACCTTGCCTGAGCATCGCGGCTCAGGTACATGTGAAACGTTTCTCCGTCAGTAGATGAAGCCTGCATAGCCGATTGGATTTCCATGCATATAAGTTGAGTAAGTTCGGCCTTTCAGCCGGGCAAAAGACCACTTGCGTGGTTTAACGATAGGAATAGCTGTTCTTAATCCGGTCGTTGAAATGGTAGGCTTCACTGCCACCCACCGCGTTCAGAATCACACTCAGGTTTTGAAAACGCTGCTCACGGTACAGCGTATCGAGGAGCTTGAGACTATGTTTGGGCGTTACGCCGTGACGAATCACGAACAGCGTTGCATCGGCAACGGGGGCAATCACCTGAGCGTCCGTAACAATGCCAATCGGTGGCGCGTCGAGCAGGATAAACCGAAACTGCGTCCGGAGTAACTCGATCAACTGCTTTAGATTGGGTCCGCCCAGCAATTCCGACGGGTCGTAGGGCAGTGGACCGCTGGGAATAATGAAATAGTTGGGGTGCCCCGGCACCGGTTTAAGGATTTCGGTCAGCGTAGCCTGTCCATTCAGGTATGAACTGAGACCGACTGTGTTATCGATGTCGAACAACTGGTGCAGACGAGGCATGCGCATATCCAGTTCCACAATAACCGTTGGCTGATTGGTCAGGGCTAAACTCGCGCCCAGATTCAGGGATACGAACGATTTTCCCTCACCACTCATGCTGGACGTAAACAGCAGCACCTGCTTGGGGTCAGTTTCATCATTCCAGACCTGGAGATTCGTCCGAATAGACCGAATCTGTTCGGCAACGACGGACCGTTGATGGGGGGCCACCACCAGAATGTCGCGGTGGCGCTTGTTCATTACCTCGCCGAGGATGGGCACCTGCGTCATCGTCTCGACATCCGTCCGGCGCGTTACCCGCGTGTTGAGCGCGTTTTTACCCGCAACGGCGGCTGTTGGCAGCAACAACCCAACCAAGCCAAAGAGGGCATAAATCACGATGCCAACCGGCTTAACGGGCGCTCCACTGCTTTTGGCCACGTCGAGAATCCGGCTGTCGGCAACCGAAGCCGCAAAAGCAACGGCCATCTCTTCGCGTTTCTGAAGCAGGTACGTATATAAATTGTCTTTGATGGTTTGCTGCCGGGTCTTATCCATCAGCGTCCGTTCTTTGAGGGGGATACTGCGGATATTGTCTTCGATCTTTTCGTTTTCAGCAACGTATTCCTCTTTCGACCGGGTCAGCATGGATTTCATGGTTCGCACATTCTGACTGATGTTATTTTTCGTTGCTTTGATCTGACTGTCAATGGTTTGCAACATCGGATTTTCGTTCGACGTAGTTTGAGTCAACTTGTCGCGCTCCAGTTCGAGCTGCGACAGTCGGTTGATCTCGCCCAGCAATACGGGGTCGCTGAGACCCACCGTGGCGGGGGTGCTGCCCCGCTTGTCAGACTGTGTCGTAATGAACTCCTGCAAATCGTTGAGGGCGGCCAATTGAATGTTTACCTGATTGAGTTGCGCATCGTTACGCTCGGTTGTTTGCAACAGCGACTCGGCCTGAGCGCTCAGGTCGGTAATGCCCTTCTCCGATTTATATTGTTCAACGTTTTTCTCAACCGCTGCCAATTCGCCGGATACCATGCGCAGCCGCTTTTCCACAAACTGGAGCGTGTTGGCGGCCACCTTATTTTTGTCAGTGACAGCCGCCTGGTTGTAGGCAGCAATCAGGGTGTTGAGAATGGCCTCGCCCTTTTGCGGCACGGCATCTTCGAGCGTCAGGCGGATAACCGTCGATGTTTTGCTGGTTGGTTCAACTTTAAGATTGCTGACGTACATACCCGCAGCATCGGCCGGTGGCATCGCCTGAATCAGCACCGATTCCGTTTGGGGACCTACCGGCTGGCGCGTCAGAATGCGCAGCGATCCGTAGGGCGTTTGAATGCGCTGATTAAGTGGGTAGGTTTGCGCGTCGATTCGTACCGTTTTGTCGGTTAGAAATTGCAGCGTCAGCGGCTTTTTGTACAGCGTCGGCGTGGGGGATTCTACCAGCATCCAAACCGGCGATTCGGTATAAATCTCCCGCTTGCCAAACGCCGTTTGCCGGAAATAGCGGGCATCCAGATGAAGCTTAGCCACAACCTGATCCATCAGCGTGGACGATTTGAGCACCTCCAGCTCATTTTCGACTACTTTCTTGGGCGCATACACTTCCAGTTCTTTCAACGGGTTTGTCTGGGTGTTACCCCGTTTTTCGTCCTGAAGGAGCAAACTGGCCTGAATCCTGTAAATGGGTTGCTTATAGAGCAGATAAACGTAAGCACCCGCCAGCGCCAGCCCCACCGACAGCACGAACCAGGGCCAGTGGCGAAGGTTGGGGAGCAGATACGTCCGGAGCGCCGAGTTTGGTGATTCGACGACCTGGTAGGGGGTATACGTGTGAGCCGATTGTACAGCCATGTTGATGAGAAGTAACGTTGGTTAGTAACGACGAGGTGTCTTGCTGCTTAACGGGGCCGGGTCGCGATGATGGCGATGATTGATAAAACCCCGGTCACGATGGGGGCCAGTTGATAGGCTCTGTCCACACTAGTTACCCGCACTTTGCCCGGTTCCACATACACCACATCATTCGGGCGGAGCTGGTAATACGGAGATTGAAAGGCGTCGCGCCGGGTGAGGTCGAGCCGGGCAAAAATGCGCTGCCCCCCCACCTCCCGGATAATCAGCACGTTGTCGCGACGGCCGTAGATTGTCAGGTCACCCGCCAGACCCAGTGCTTCGGGCAGCGATATCTGCTCGTTGGGAATGGTAAACAAAGAAGGCCGGGACACCTCGCCCAGTACCGAGATTCTAAAATTTAGATTACGAACGTTAACCGTCGGTTCCTTGAGGTACGCTTTGAGCTTGTCGCTGATCAGCTCGCCAGCCTTAGCGGTTGTCAGGTCGACCACGGTTACCTGGCCAACAAGCGGCAGTTTAATGGTGCCATCGGTGGCCACTAAGTAGCCCGACATTCGACCCAACGAGTTGTTGTTGCCTGCGGCAGCACCGTCGGCCATTGATGCCGGGTTAAAATACGCCGACGCTTCCGTATTAAGACTGCTTACCTGAACCGACAGCACATCTCCCTTTTTTATGGCAGGGATAAATGGCTCCGGTATGCTCATTGTGTCTTCGCGCGTGGATGTTCCTTGAAAATAGACTACTTTTCTGGCCGACGTGCACCCTTCTAAGGATACTACCGAAAGTAGGATGGCCACAAATCCGGCCAAAACACTGACTCGTGCGCTCACTCTTTTTTCTATCACTTTATATACTATTTATCAAGGTGTGGTAACGCAGCCTGCCCGATTGATGATTAAAGAAGGGCGCTCTTTTTTATCTGCCTTTCACGGTTACTTTCTGTAATTGACGGACCGTCTGCACTGCTCACATCAGGCACTGACCACTTGATAATTGCACTGATATGTACTCTAAAGTTAGGCAGGTAGTTTCCGACGTCAAAAGCGGCTTCGTTAACAGATGATATCTGTCATTATATATATAATTGATATGTATCTACTATATTTTTGAGTTGTGCGTATTAGTTTACTTTATGCATAATATACCAACATTTTACTTGTACATATTTGATGGTAATTTGGATAAAATTTACTTATGCCGACAAAGAAATTAACCAATGCTTCACCTCAAAATAGGACAATAGTTATATTCCTGACTTTAATAATTATAAGTCGCTTTTACTACCGTAATGACTTACTTTTAAACATTTCATGAAAATATCGTATCTGTTTTTAATGAATCAGCTTCTTGAGCACAAATAGCTTCGTCCATTACGAAAAACCGCCGATAGCTTTATTGCTATCGGCGGTTTTTCGTAATGGACCGTTAAATTGCACTAAATGGAATGGATACCTATCCTCACACGTGAGCCTGTTAGGGGATCAGAGCCCCCGTTTCGTCGTAGTTCATTGATGCCTCGCAGCTACCACCCAATACGGCGTCATACGGTTTCCCTCCCGTACCTTTTATGAGCTTATTATTAGTCAATACGTTATTGGTAGCTCGGCTACCGTAAGCCATAAATGTCGCCTGGTTTTCGCTGCTGTTCTTGTTGGAGATGGTATTATTGGTGAATGTGTTGTTGGGGGAGTTATCACAAATCACAGCTTTGTTAGACGAGCTTTCAATGGTATTCTCCGTAAATGTTCCTCCCTTAGTCGAATGGGCCAACTCCAGAATACCCGACATTCTAAAAACGTTTTTGCTAAATGCCACAGCACCGGCGTTGAAAAGCTGCACCCCGCCGGTGCACACTCCCACCGTTGAATTATTGGTGATGGTCATGCCGCCAATCACAGACCCGTTCCCCCCCCCATCGTTGGAGCCTTCGAGAAACTTGTCGAACGTACCCTCAAAGCGGTTGTTCGTAATGCTGACGCTCCGGGCGGCTCCGGCTATTTCAATACCGAACAGGCTGCAGTCCTTCACCTGGTTGTCATCAACCTTAATCTGCTCCAATGGTCCCGAGAGCGAAAGTCCAAAGCGGCAGTTGTAAAACGTGTTGCCCATAACAACGATGTTCTTTCCGGCGTAGACATTATAGTTATCATGGTTAAAAATCTCACAGGCCATGCGCTTCGCCCGAACGGTGTTGTTCAGCACACGAATGTCCTCACCCGTTTTTCCGGCTTGAATCTTCACGGTCAGCCAGTTCGTACTGTCTTTAGCCGCCACGTCGGCACTGGCGCAGTTTTGAACCGTCAGGTTCTTTATGGCGGGACCATCGATATAAATCACCCCGTACCGGCCATTCTGCTTAGAAGTTACGTTCCAGGTCAGGCCGTCGAGTAAAACGTTTTCGAGGGGTAAAGTCGGGTCTTTGGCATTAACGAACGAGATGTAGGATTGCGGAAGCGTAATGGTCACCTTTCCCGGATTGCCCCGAATACTCAGGTTACTGCGCAAGTGGACCTCCGTCAACTGCGTGTACGCCCCATCGGGAATCATCAAATCACCCGTAGCGCTGATTGCTTTCTCCAGCGCTGGCCCGATGTCGGCATCGGACGGCTTTACGCCGAACCAGAATAGGTTTGCAGGCCCTGTGAAGTCACGTTTGTACCGGTATCCTTTACTGGTAACTAAGGTAATACCCGTGTTATCGACACTGCTGCGGTCGGCAACATCGAGACTAAAAACCCCCTCGCTGCCCGCATCCGTGATCCGAATCCGGCTGGGAACCGATGTACCACCAAACGCCCGTAGCCGGTCGATGGTGAGCGTGTCTTCCCGCTGCACAATGGTATCGGGCACGGGGTCGGTCGGCTTGCAGTAGGATAAAAGCGTTAGGGCAACAAATGCACTTAACCCAAGCAAAATTGACTGCTTCATAATGACGAATGTAAAATATAAAACGTTGATCCACAATGCCTTATTCCAGTGGCATTGTGTGAGATTACAGGATATGTGCACAATCAGCGCACACCGGCCAGCGTCTTTAACCGGTTGTAAATCCGGGTGGGAACGCTATAACGCTGCAATGTTTTATGGTGATAATAATCAGTCGTTTCAACGGTAGCCGGTAGTTCAAAGACCCGTTGCGTACCCTCATCCAGTGTTGTTTTGTAGCGGTTATATATATCCGTGTGCGTCGCGTCGCTGCCGAACCCAATGTTCTGCACTTTCGACACCGTTGGGTACACGCTTAACCCATTCTCTTTAAAGCGATTATAACAGAACCGAATATCCCACGCATCGGCCCGGCCTTCCATCTGATCCCGTAACATGCCAACCAGGTCGGAGCCACCCTGCATAAAGGCTTTCTGCTGCCGTTTGTCTTTTTCAAAAGCCGGGTAGTCGGTCATCGCCCAGTCAACCGACTGCCAGCGATCAGCCCAGGTAGCCCAGCCCCAGGGACTATGACGGGGGATGAAATAAGCATCCGACCCGTATTCAGATGGCTTTGGAAACGGCATTGTATAACCAGCAGCCGAGTAAACGCGCCGGTTATCGGCATACTGGTTCAGACATTGGTTCATGAAGTCCAGGAAGTTCGGCGTCGTCACAATATCATCTTCCACGACAATAACCGATGCGTGCGTGGCCAACACCTGAGAGATGCCCCGAATAATTGAATCAGCGCAACCAATGTTCGATTCTGCATAATCCCGATGAATGGTGCGGAACCCAGATGCGCCATCCATAATTTTGTGAACCTGAGCTACTTTATGCGCATCTTCCGGTCGCTTGGACGCGTCAACGAAGATGTATAAATCACTTTGGGCTGCTAAATAATTGGCCTGTAAAGCCTTAAGCGTTGCTAACGACTCCACAGGACGCTTGTAGGCGAATAAAAGCACGGGTGCATTCATAAAAATAAATTGGGGAAGAGTTGGGCTATACGGTCAAGCAGTCAATTCTTACAAAAACGAATAGCTATGCATACGCAATTGATTACGTTACCGATCTGATTATGAATCTAACGTAGTAACCGCATCGAATAAAGAATAAATACCTCTCCGCTTAATTTAATAATATATATAAAAGCTATTTATAGATATTGTATTGATTTATATAGTAAAACACAGTAAACTATACATTGATTTGGTAACAACTTATTAGAATTCTTCTTAGAGAAAATGTGAAGTTTCTATATACTACCTGTTAAAAAATTAACGTTCGTTATGCCTTAATAAGACCGTAAGTTTCAAATCTACAGAGTGACACTACTCGCAAATTTTCGTCAAAAGGCTAAAAGAAGGTTAATAAAAAACCTACTTTTCAGTGCCACGGTAGATCGGGAACAGAAAAGCAGGCTGCTAACCGACGCCTAAAGTTATGTACCGAAGATTAACTTCAACTCATTATTCTGATTTTCGATAAATGGCAAATTATGCATACCGGTTAAATTGAGTTGTGCAGCGGTGTGTTCAAGACGAGCGCGGGACACTGGAATAATCACGTCGTCTACCAATCGAATCGAACCCGACCGCCCCTTTTTGTACAAGAATTCCTGTACATACATGGGATTGATGATCGCGGATCGATGCACCCGAATGAAGTTGAGGTGTTGCTCAAACCAGAAGAGTGGCTGAGCGACAACCAAAACGCTGCTATCCTTGTGATGAATGCGGGTATAGTTCGCATCACCCTGTAACCAAACAATTGAGTCGATGATTACCGGGTCCGAGTAACCCACTAATTGTATGCTGTCCATGTTAATACGTTCCATACAGGATTTGTTGAGTGATGTACATACGGAGGTGATGGAAATCCGGTTTCGTTCGCCCAGACGTATGTGTAACAGCGTTTAGGCAAGCGTTTGACTCAGTTGTCAGGCTTTGTAACTTTGATTGTATTTATCGAGTTAGATTTAAGCAGGGGGTAATTAGGCAAAATTTGTCTATTTGCTGTGTGGTGTTGGTGTAGATGCGGTTTTGTGTATCCTGATAAATTCATCCTATAA
Source organism: Spirosoma arcticum (assembly GCF_054779955.1). Classification (NCBI taxonomy): domain Bacteria; kingdom Pseudomonadati; phylum Bacteroidota; class Cytophagia; order Cytophagales; family Cytophagaceae; genus Spirosoma; species Spirosoma arcticum. The sequence goes on along the minus strand of NZ_BAAGXG010000004.1, from coordinate 116,939 downwards.
TGCCTATACGGAAGCCGGTTGAACGAACCATCCGTACTGACGATTTCCGGGACAAAGCGTACAGCTTTGTTGTGGAATCGGCACTCGGACCGGAGCAAACCCCCGGCGTAGTGCTGTTAAGTGCGTCGGCGGGCTATTTATTGACGACTTCAGCGACGAGTCAGCCAAAGCGGGAACAAGTTGTTCGCTACGACCGACAAGTTGACAATAGCTGGGTGGCTACGGCTACCGTTACCGTTACCTTAGTAGCGGCCGACGAGTTACCCGTTGATGGAACAGTCGTTATTCACGACTCAGGCGGTGAAACTGCCGTTTTGACGGTTAATACGGTGTCTACGTCACTAAAGCGCTTAGATACCCCTTTACTGACCGTTAGCCAGCCGGCGCTGACCTTTATCGGCGCATCGCCTGACAAGCCGGACTTTCGGGTGATCGCCATTGCCCAGCGTGGCTCCAGCGAACCGGTTACGCTCACGACGGATGCACCCGCTTATTTTCAGTTGGCCAGCGACAATCATCCGGCGTTTTCTCCTTCGCTGACGCTCACGCCATCGCCCGTGGGAACGTATGTACATATTCGTTATGCGGCCAGCCGATACGGTTCGCACACGGGACAGTTGCTCATTCAGGGGATTACCGGACAGGAGACGGTGACTTTAAAAGGAAATAACGCAGGCCCGTTTGCCTTTCTGAGTTCTGTTAACCAGGCAACTCTGGTGAAACGGAGCGGTGAGTTGCTGGCATTGGTGCTTGTTACCGGATTGGCTTACGCTGGGTACAGCTACCGTTGTCAGTTCTTTCCCGCCTTATGCCAGCAGGAAACACTAAACCAAACTACGAATACGGTAGCACCCGCCCCGCCAGCAAGCACCCGTTCTGTGTTTACCGAACGGAAACCAGCCAGTCGGGAAACAATACCCACAACCGGGACTGAAGCAACGGAATCGTCTGGTTGGCAATTTTCCGGTGGTGAGCGTGAACCAGTAGAACGCCCTGCTGAACAGCCGGTTTATAAGGAAAATGTAACGATTACTAACAATAATGTATCTTCGTCCAGCAACGCGGTGTCCGGCAGTTCGGACAGGCGCAAAAAAGTAGTCAACCGGAACACAGCTAACACCGCCGATGAACGGCCTCGTCGGCGGGTAAAAATACCTGTTCCACTAACCGAAGAGAGTGAACTGGAACGGGAGCTTAATCAAAATTCACAAAACTAAATCTGATTAACACATGAACGTTATGAAATGTATTTTTACGCTGTCAACGGTCGTTTGCTTTTGGTTTACACCCGCGTTAGCCCAGGATGCCCGCACACCCCTACAGGCTGTTCAGTTCATCAAGTTAGCCAATACTCTTCGTGAAGTCGACAAATCGCAGGAGTCGATCAGCTTGTTGATGCGTGCCATGCCCGCTGTTCGGTCAAAGAACTTGTATTGGGAAGCCGTGGCGAACGAACTGCTGGGTCTTTCCTACAACGACTTAAAAGACACCACCAATGCGTTGCGGTATCTGGAGCGTGCCAGAACTCAATATACCAACCTTAAATACGTGGCCAGCGGCTGGGGGGTTAACGAAATCATCCGCAACATCTCCGGTAAAAATGTGTATGCGGGCATTCAGATTGGTGCGTCAGTTATCGACGTGGCCATTTTCAAGACAAAGTACGAGACCGACTTTTACGACAAGGACGTCAAATCAACGTTCTCAATTCCAAACAGCCCGCAGTTTTTTGCCGACGCATCCGGTTCGTTCAGGGCGGGGCAGGATGCGCTTCGGGTTGGGCTGGATTCGATCCGACGCTACAACATCCCGAATGAGCGCATTTTCATTGTGTTCAACAGTAATCTCGACGAAGAGCTGTCCCGAACACCCGAAAAGCGACAGGCTTTCTACCGCCAGCTGGTGCGGGTGTTACCCAATGCTTCGTTGCGCATCGACACCACGCTGACTCCGGCTCGTGAAGCTGAATTGTTCACGATTGGCACCATTCCCCGGAAAGTGTGGCCAACAACATCGGCGCTCAACCTGGGGAATACCAGCACCATGGGTGGGTATTTTGACCGCGATGCCAGCCGCCGAAACTATACCAATTCAACGAAATCATTCCATAAAATCAGTTTCCCCATCGGCGTCAACTCCCTCGTCAGCCGAATTGAAAGCAAACGGGCATTGTCGATGGATGCCTACCGGCGGGAAGCCCAGCGGGTGGTTCAGGCCGTGGCCGATTCAGCACTGACGGCTCAATTAGGCACGGCCAATTCGGGTTTGCAGGAGCGCCGAACCGTTGGCATTGGGGGCGAAATTGTGCTGGCATTGGTGTCCTACCTGCACCCCGAACGGGCTAATGTCACCGCCGTTCCCGTTTCAACGGCCGATGTTGAGCAGTTTAAACGGTTAGCTCTAACCGATTACAAAGCCCTCACCCGACCCGACCTGTCGTCCATTGCGGACCCGTCCGTGCGGGCCAATGCCGAAAAAGACATTGCGGCCATTCAGGGTCAGCTAAATGAGAAGCAACTCATTGCCGGAGCCTTGTGGCTCGATGCCGTAATGAAACAGTACAGCACGGCATTCAGCCCAAAGCGATTTGTGTTTGTTCGTAATGCTGGCATTGGCTGGGTAACGGGTAAGTTCCTCGAAACGATCAACTACGAGTACGAGTCAACGATTGCCAAAGGGGGCATGTACATCCGTTAAGCCCGAAACGCCTGATTCCGCTTTCATTACGATCTAAACGGCACAAACAAGTCAGTACCCTTTAAACCGGAGCACACTAAGTAGTTCTAATCATTCCTCATAAAAAACAAAAATCAGAATATGGGCAACATAACCACCACCAAACGCCGAAAGGCCAACCGCATTCCCATCTTGATCGTCGAGGATAACGCCGACCACTGGCTGATCATCCGTTCTGCTTTGTCGCAGTGTTTTCCTGAGGTCGAACCGATTTGGGTGAACAACGCAGCGCAAACCCTGACGTATCTGGAAAGTTGTGCGCCGGATGAGAAGAAACTACCCCGGCTGATTCTACTGGATTTGTGCCTGCCCCGTCGGGAAGACGGCTGGGGGCTGCTGAAGTCCATAAAGGCCAACGAATTTTACCGGCAGCCACCCGTTGTTATGCTTAGCTCGTCTCAGGAGCGCGACGACATCGAAAAGTCGTACATTTTCAGTGTTGCCTCTTACATCGTAAAACCCAATACGTATCATCAGTGGCTGAATTGCTTTTATACGTTCCGGCGCTACTGGTGGGAGACCGTCACCTTACCCTCACGTGCTCAATAATTGTGGCGGCAACGGCATACCTACGTGCGTAAGAGAAGTTTGATCTGGTATCAAATCCTGTTTGCTTTTTTTTTGACAGCATCAGTCAGCTTAGCCCAGGCAACCTATTATGTGGCCAGTATGGGGAGCGATACCAATGACGGCCGCTTCCCGTCGTCTCCGTTTAAGAGCTTAGATCGGGTTAACAAGATCCAGTTGCAGCCTGGCGATGCGGTTTTGTTCCGTCGGGGCGACACCTTTCGGGGCACGCTGCTGGTCAGGCAGTCGGGGGCGGCCGGGAAATCTATCCGCTTCGATGGGTATGGCTCCGGCGCTAAGCCCGTACTGGCGGGATCGGTGCCGGTTCGCAACTGGACCCAAGCCGGAACCAACATCTGGCAGGCATCCTGCTCCAACTGCGGCAGCGACCTAACGGGACTGTATCGAAATGGGTTGGCGCAGCCGCTGGGCCGCTATCCAAATCCTGACGCGCTTAACCGGGGGAGCCTGACCGTTCAGACCCACGTGGGCACGACCCAGCTAACCAGTCAGCAAGCCCTGACAAGGGACTGGACGGGCGGAGAAGTGGTGGCCCGCCCTACTTACTGGATTATAGACCGCGCACCAATTACCCGGCAGAGCGGCAACACACTCACGCTCGCCAACACGAGCCACTATACATTGGCCGACGGCTGGGGCTTCTTTATTCAGAAACACCCGGCCACACTGGACCGGACCGGCGAATGGTACTACAATCCAGCGACGCGGGTTATCCAGATTTATCACGATCAGGGCGATCCAAACGAGCAGTTCATTACCGCAGGAGTAACCGACAAGGTTATTGACATTGCTGACGCAGCGTTTATCAGCATTCAGAACCTCAGTGTTGTTCAGGCCCGGTTGGCAAACCTGCACGCCCTGAACGTGAGTAACCTTGTTCTGAGCAACGATGACTTCACCGACTCCGGCGAAGATGGCGTGCTTATCCAGGGAACTGGCACTAACCTCCTGATTGAGAAGAACACCATTGCCAACAGTAATAACAACGGAGTTTATATTGATGCGTATCAGCAGGTTACGTTTCGCCAAAATTTCATTCGTCGCATTGGGCTGATGCCGGGCCGGGGAAGAAACGGCGACGGTCAGCTTAACGCATTCCAATCCTTTGCCACCCAAAATTCGCGCATCGAAAATAACGTGATCGACAGCGTTGGCTACATTGGCATCTCGGTGCAACGCAATGCAACAGTCCGGCAAAATCTGATCACCAATTTCTGCATGACAAAAAGTGACGGGGGCGGCATTTATTTGTGGAACGGAGCGCGGCAGTCGATGGACAGCATTCGCATTGAGTCGAATATAATTCGGAACGGCATCGGTACGCCCGGCAGTTTATCGGATAACACGTTCAGTGGAGCACACGGCATCTTTCTGGACGACTGCGTTGAAGGAGTTGATCTGACCAATAACACCGTAACCGACTGCCAGGGGATGGGCATCTACCTGCACGCCGTCAGCGGGGTCAGTTTAACGGGCAACACTTGCTTCAACAACAGTGTAGCGCAGCTTATTCTGTACAACTACGAACAGCAGTGTCTGCCCCGAAACAACATGCTGCAACAAAATAGCCTGATTGCCAAAACAGCCACTCAGGGGGTTGCCGGTTATATATCCGGCTTAGATGACCTGTCGAGTTTTGGCTTGATGACGCACAATTATTACGCCCGGCCTTTCAACGATCTATCGACCATCAGAGCGGTTTACAACCGGACTGTCGTTGGTGACTTAAATCTCGCGCAGTGGCAGTCGCAGTTTGGCCATGATCGTACGTCCCGGTCCAGCCCCGTTACCTATAAGGAGTATGTGGTAAAAAGCCGAAGCACCGCGAACCGGTTCAGTGGCTCCCTAAGCGGCAATTCAGATGGCTGGGAAACGTGGAGTCCGTATAACAACGGCCAGGCGATCTGGAATGCCGGGGGCCAGTCTACTGGAGATGGGCTGACAATAACCTTCCCCAAATCATCGGGCAAAACGGATTCGTACGTTCAAGCCTACAAGGAAATTAAGGCCGTTGTTAAATCGAAGAGCTATCTGGTCTCGTTCGACGTAGCAGCACCAGCGGCAAAAAAAATCGTCGTTTTCATCCGGCAGCAAAACGCGCCGTACCAGGATTTAACGCGCCGGTATGAGTTTATGGCCGGGCCAGCACGGAGACGGTACGAGTTTGCTCTTACCGTCTCCGTTAGTGAAGCCGATGCGCTGCTCACGTTTCAGTTGGGCGAAGATGACCAGTCTGTCCGGCTTGACAATATTCAGTTGCAGGAAGCAACCATCGAAATCGTTAACCCGGACGATTTTATCCGGTTAGTCTACAATCCGACCACAAAAGACAGCACGGTTGTACTGCCGCATCCCAGCCGGGACGTTAAAAATCATTACTACGACCGTCGGGTTGTTCTAAAACCGTTTACGTCCGTTGTTCTGCTGAGCGATTCGTTACCGCCGGTTGATGTGCGGCTTTCGCTGGCGATTGACCGTGATTCGTTGCGCATTGGCGAGAGTACCTCCATTTCATTAACGCTTCGTAGCCCGTCGGGCGACCGTACACTGCCTAATCAGGTGCAGTGGAGTTGCCAGTTACCGGCTTCGCTGACGTTGGTGGGCAACCGGACTTTATCGGGGCACGATGGTCTCTTAACGGGCAGGGTGCAACGGCTGATTACCGACACAACGTTCGTTTTTCGGGTCAGAGCAACGGCTGTTGGCCGGTATGTATTGGCTGCTCAGGTGACAGCCACCACTCATGCCGACCCAACCAGCACCCCCAATTCAGGTACGAACGATGGAGAAGATGATCAGGCTTTGGTTACGCTGTTGGTCAACGAAGACGTTCTGGGAAAAACAGCGCCCGGACTGGTAACCGAAATTGGACCAGCGGGGTCACGGATTGACGAGAGCCTGATTTACCCCAATCCATCCCCCGACGAATTCACGTTTGTGGCCGAGGATGATGTAGTACGAATGCAGATGGTTGATTTACTGGGCCGTGAACGGTTTAGCCTCGGTCCCGTTCGGCGGGGTCAACTGATCCGTTTTGGGAGATCGCTGCCCAACGCGCCTTATTTACTCTATATTCACTACAAAACCGGTGAACAACGGGTGGTGAGACTGATAAAGCAGAATTTGTAGTGGCGGAGCGCTGGGGGTGCAGGTACAGCACACACGTACACACCCAGCACTCAACCACTTGTTCATTATTGGCTTGCTTTCAGCAGTTTTTCTACCCAGTGGGTTCCATCCGTATACTGGACGTGCAGCAGATAGGGACCGGTGGGCAATTGTCCACCAAACGGAAACGACTGCCCACGGCGAATGTCGTTGAACTGCAGGTGCTCCCGACCCAACAGATCGACAACCCGCATCGACTCAACATCGTCGTTGGCGTTAAACGTGAACTCGTCATACGTAGGTATTGGGTAGACAATCCTGAACTCGGGCCGGTTGCCGTAGGATTCAGCCGCTGCGAGCCGACCACCACCGCCTGCCGGATACAACCGCGCCTGCGGAATGATCTGCGTTCCCTGGTTTGGATACGACCACAACAGTTTGGATACCGCCCCGCCAGACCACTCAACAAACTCCATTTTGATGTCGTAGCGCTGACCAGCCGTCAGCGCAATCGGCGAACTGTTGTCGGTGGTGGGCGCATGAGGTGTCCAGTTGTCAATCAGCATCCTGCCATTGACCCAGAGTCGTAAACCGTCGTCGGTGGTGGTGCTGAAGATATAGTTGCCCGTAACCGGCGCTTCAACCTGACCCGTCCACCGGGCCGAGAAATTATCGGCATTGATGGTACCGGGAGCCGGTGAGCTACCGCCCCAGTCGAAGTTCACGGTAGCGTCGATCCGGCTCAGAACAACCGGCGGGTTCAGGTCCCGGTTATTGAAATACTCCGCCCGCAGGCCGGTCCCCGTTCCTCCGTTCGTGCCACCACCCGCTGACACCCGCCGGTAGGAACCATCGGGAATGACCTGCTTGCTTAAGTTAGGCCCGGCATAACTTACGGCCAGCACTTGCCCCCCACCCTTTTGAAAGTAGCTGATGGTCAGGGCATGAACGCCTGCCTTCAGACCAATGGTGCCTGACCGCTCCTGTTCGGCGTGTCCCCCGTCGTTATTGACCACCTCAGTTGAGCCAATGAAGAGTTTGCTGCCATCGTCTGAATTGGTGTAGAAGGTATACACCCCGTCGGTCGGCACACTCACATAACCCCGGTAGCGGAAAGCAAAATTGTCGTTGCGGTTGCGTACCGATTGATTGGGGTTGGTAATGGTGCCGGTTTTAGCGGGCGTGAGCGCGTTGAAATCGGGCAGTTCGTTCCAGGTGCCTTCGTAATACTGGTAGTCCACACCCGTCACTGCGTTGGCTGGGTTCTCCGGGTCGCGCAGCGTGGCTGTTGGGGGCGGAGTAGGTGGCTGTCCCGTCGACACCCGCCGGTAAGCCCCATCGGGAATGGTTTGCTTACCTAAGTTTGGTCCGGCGTAGCTTACCGTTAGGGCTTGCCCACCCCCGCCTTCGAAATAACCAATGGTCAGCGCGTGGATGCCCGCTTTCAGGCCAATGGTGCCTGACCGCTCCTGTTCAGCGTGTCCCCCGTCGTTGTTGACCACCTCGGTTGAGCCAATGAAAAGTTTACTCCCATCATCCGAATTGGTGTAAAACGTGTACACTCCATCGGTCGGTACGCTAACATAGCCCCGGTAGCGGACGGCAAAATTGTCGTCACGATTACGTACCGACAGGTTGGGATTGGCAATAGTACCGGTTTCAGCGGGCGTCAGGGCGTTGAAGTCGGGCACGTTGCTCCAAGTGCCTTCGTAATACTGGTAGTCAAGCCCGGCTACGGCGTTGGCTGGATTCTCCGGGTCGCGCAGCGTGGTTGGCGTTGGTGTCGGAGTGGGGGGCGGGGGCGTCGTTTGATTCGTTTCTTTCAGTAACACCACCGATGCGAAAGCCGGAACGGTCACCTGACGATTGTAGACATTGTTTTTAACGTCCCGATACACGCCGTCGAGCGTCTCGGTCTTATCCTGTCCCGTTGGGTTGTACACTAACTTGATGTAATCGTCTGGGTTGAGGGTCGTCAGCGTAGCCTCCCGCAGCCGAATGTTATCGAACCAGGCCGTCTGCCCATCTTCCTGTGCCTGAATCACCAGAATCGCGTTCGATTCGTCAGCGGTAGCCGTGAAGGTTGCTTCGTACGCCTGGCGACCGGTGCTCATAACGTAGGAAGCCCGGGCTGCCAGATCCTGGTACCCTGCCGACAGTTGACGGGGGTAAATCTGCACCCGCTTCCCCGCCGACGAAGCTACGCCGTCGAACAGAAGCTGATACGTTTTTCCTTTATTGACTGAACCAATATTTACCGTAGCCAGCAAGTACGAATTGCCCTGGTTGGACGCCGACGCAAATGAAAGGCGCAGGGAGCCGCCATCGAGCCGGTTGGCGTTGTCCTGCTCAACCCGGCCGTTACCGTAAGGCGAGTATCCCGACCAGCCCTGGGTATTATCAGAAAACGAATGATTGAGTACGCTGGCACCGGTCTGGGTAACGGCCTGCGTTTTGTAGGTTATCGGGCTGTTGAACGAGTTACGGTCCTGCCCCCACCGAGCCTGCCACTCGGCGAGTGTATTGTCCGCCCCGGTCAGGCCTGATCCGGGGTTGTAAACCGCCCGAATTTTGAACTGATCTTCAAACGGGCGCACGTAATAGTTGTAGTCGAACGGGCCGTATTGGTTGAGGTCGTTCTCGTTCGACTCGTAGGACGCCACCACCTGATTAGCCAGCCGACTGACCAATATGTTGTTCTGAACCGCATTGTTGCGCAGATCACACGTGTTGTTATAGCCGAGCATAAGTTGCTGCTCGCCATTGTTGAAACTGGTATTTCCCCGGATCGCTATGTTCGTTGCTCCGCGCAGAAAAATGCCTTTGCCCCGCGACCCGAACGTCGTGTTGTTGGCCACTTCGGCGTTTTGGGAGCAGTCGTCCAGAAAAATACCGTTCGCGCCCGAATACGCTCCGCCCGGTGTGCCCTCTACCGCGCCAATCCCATTGTAGACGATGTTCGACAGAATACGAATGCCAGAAACGTTGTTGCGATTACCGTTCCAGGTGTAAATACCGGCACCGTCGCTTTTTGTCTGGCAGAAATTAGATACCTGGTTGTTGCGAACGGTCGCGCTGTTGAGGAAAGAAATGCCATTATACCCTACGTTATCGATGGTGTTGTTCTCGACCACCGTGTTGGCCCGGCAGGTCGCCTGCACCCCACTGTATCCTCCATCCCCACTTTGTCCCCGACCCGGCACGACGCCCGCCCGCCGGATGGTGTTGCCCCGAAAGGTGAAATCCTGGTAGGGTTGAATGTAAAACCCGTTGTTGTTGGCGTCTTCAATCAGGTTGTTTTCTGCCAGCACGTTGTTGCCGGAACCCGAAATAGAGACGCCGTCGAAGCCTGACCGGGTAATGTCATTGCCCGAAATAACCAGATTGGAACCGCCGTTGGCCGATAGCCCCGCCGTTAGCGTTTGGGTAATCTGGATGTTACGAACGGTAATGAACGACGCATTTGTTAGATTCACCCCTTCGCCAAAAGCGGTCGCGGTAAGGAGCTGACCATTCGGATCGGTTTGATTATCGTACAGTTGAATCATCTTGTTGGCTGGGTTGTAGTACCATTCGCCGGTTTGGTCCAGCGCAGCCGGGTGATTCTGAATAAAGAAACCGTATCCATCGGTAATACCGTACGGATTATTGTTGCTGAATGTCAGCGTGTTGCCGTTTTGCTGGTTAATGGGTCCACGGTTCATAATCCACTGGCGCGGCCGGAACACCACTTCGCCCCCCGTCCAGTTGGCCGGAAAACCCTGCTGACTGGTGATCTGAGTATTGCCGTTATGCGACTGGATCGTCAGGTAGCCTTTGTTGCCGTCGCTCAAATTGGGATAACGACTCAGCGGTAGCGTCGCTCCATTCCGGTAGAGGCCGGTTACGCGGTCTCCGCAGCCTGGGCAGTTAGCCTGCCAGGTGTTGTTACCGATGTTGTTCCAGTTGCTCACCGGCACCGACCCCGCAATGATCGGCTTATTACCCGACCCGTACCCATCAACAACGATGGGTCTGTCGGACGAACCGGACTGGCGAATGAACAGCGTTCCGCGAAAGGTGTCGCCCCGTTTGAGTAAGATAGCATCGCCCGGCTGGAGCGACAAACTACTGACTTTGGCCAGCGTCTGAAACGGCGAATCCGTAGAACGGCCGCTGTTGGCGTCATTGCCCGCAGCCGATACATAATACGTTGTCTGACTAAACCCGGCCGATACGCAACTCAGTAGTACCAGTAGACTCAACAAACCATACCCGGCCAGCCCGCCCGGTTGGGAGCTGGAAACGTTCCTGTAAATGAGCACGATAGGGAAAACTAAGAAATAATAGAAATTTTCTAACCTTTTATCTACTTAGTCGATGTGGTACGCGAAAGTAGGAGAAACTACCGTTTAATCAACAAATAATGTGTTAATAAATTATGAAACGCCCTCCATCGCAACCAGTGCATTACCGCGAAGCACGGGAACAACGTCGTAGATATCGTGCTGGAGGCAGTAGGTAATGTCCTTCTGGATGCCTAATCGCTGGAGTCGTTTGATATGTGAGGAGTTAGACAGGTAGGCCGCCATATTGTCCTTGCCCTGTTCGTAGAGCCGCCACGCCATAATCGCGCTGTCTTCGGCCATGCCATAGCTGTCTTTCAGCCGGGCTACCAGCGCTCCGGCAAACAGGGTATCTTCCATGTTGACGCGTCCCTTCCAGCCCGCGCACAAAACCATCACGTCGTACCGCTCGGTCTTGAGGTAGCGAACAATGGCTTCTAAATTCAGGAACGACCCCACCAGCACCTTCACCGCCGAGCGCGAACGCGTAATGGCCAGGGTCCCGTTGGTGGTAGTCATGGCAATGTTGGCGTCCCGAATCTGCTCATTCATGTAGGTAAACGGCGAGTTATCCAGTTCAAACCCCTCAATCCGGCGGGCGTTGCGCTCGGCAGCGGCTAAGTAGCCCCGTTCCTGCCACTGCCGACACTCGTCAATTGTGGCAACGGGCACAATGGTTTTAACGCCATACGCAAAGGCCGTCACCATGCAGGACGTTGCCCGAAATACATCGGCCACGATCACAATGGTGTTTTCAACGGCGTGGAGATGCAATAAATCGGGGGTAAGGCAAACGTCGATTTGTTTCATAGATCAGTTAGTGAGTCAATGAGTTGGTCAGTCACTGGCTTGTTCATTATCTGACCAAATCACTGACTAACCGACTCATTGACTACTTTTTCACAAAAGGCAATTTCACTACTTCGGCTTTCAGGAGTTTGTCCCGAACCTTTACAAACAGTTCGGAACCGGGCTTGCTCAGAGCCGTGGGTACGTAGCCCAAGCCGATACCCTTGCCGAGCGTGGGCGACTGAGTGCCCGAAGCCACCTCGCCAATTTTCTCGCCGTCGGCAGTGGTGAGTTCGTAGTGCCCACGCGGAATACCCCGGTCAATCATTTCGAACCCAACGAGCCGACGCGGAACGCCCCGTTCTTTTTGCTGCTTCAGCACGTCGGCGTCGATGAAGTCGTGGGTGAATTTGGTGACCCAGCTAAGACCTGCTTCAATGGGTGATGTTTCGTCGGTGATGTCGTTGCCGTAGAGATTGTAACCCATTTCGAGCCGGAGCGTGTCGCGGGCACCCAACCCGATGGGCTTGATGCCAAATGGTTTTCCGGCCTCCATAATGGCATTCCATACGCCCTCGGCCTGGTGATTGGACACGTAGATTTCAAAGCCGCCCGCACCGGTGTAACCCGTTGCCGACACGATCACGTTGGCGTAACTGGCAAAGTCCGTTTTCTCGAAGGTATAATACGTCATCTCCAGATCGGCGGGGGTGAGCGATTCGAGCGCGTGAGCCGCTAATGGCCCCTGCACCGCAAACAGGCACATATCCTCCGAAATATTGACCAGCGTAACCGCGTCATCGACGCGAATATACTGACTGATCCAGTTCCAGTCTTTGTCAATGTTCGATGCGTTGACCACGAGCATGTATTCCAGCGGGCCAATGCGGTACACTAACAGATCATCCACAATGCCGCCCCGACCGTTGGGCAGGTAGCTGTACTGCACCTTGCCATCGAAAAGCGTACTGGCGTCGTTGGCCGACACGCGCTGAATCAGGGCCAGCGCATCCTCGCCTTTAACCATGAACTCGCCCATGTGCGAAACGTCGAACACGCCGACGCCGTTGCGGACGGTATGGTGTTCATCGAGATCGGAGGAGTAGCGAACGGGCATTTCGTAGCCCGCGAATGGCACGATCTTCGCGCCCAACTGCTGGTGAATGTGATGAAGAGGAACTCGCTTAAGCGACATTTGCGCGGGGGTTATCCGGCAAATTTATCGAAAATCGAAGATAAAGTGGTTGTGGGCAACTCATGAACCGTGTTGTAAACGGCTAAACAGCCACAGATCATTACCAACAAGCGATAATTTCCGGCTGTTTAGCCGTTTACAATACGGTTCGTAAGCTGTCCGTTTAGGAATGAATCGCACGTATCACTCACTGACTCATCAATTCACCAACTATTTTCACAACTCCTCCCCCAGCAACCGCTTCAACTCCAACTGATTGAGCAACAACTGATATTGAAAATTGAGCCGCCCCAGTTCAGCTTCTTCAACGCCCGTTTCGGCGCTTTGCAGTTCCACGTTCGTGATGACGCCGTTGCGCAGGCGGGCGTTGGCAATCTGAAGGGCTTTGCGGGCTTGCTGCACCTGCGTATCGAGGTTGGCTAAACGCGTTTGGTTGCTGCGAATGTCGGCGTTCAGCAGGGCGATACTCTGCCGCAGTTGGGCGTTGGCGTTTTCGACGGCGTAGCGGGTGGCGTTTAAATTCAGTTGAGCTACTTGGTTCTGTAGCTGATTCCGCTTGCCCGAATAAATGGGCACCGTCAGCGCTACCCCAGCCGCAATGTTGAAGCGGGGATTGTTGATTTCGGGCAAATACCCATTCCGATAGCCCGCCGATCCCGTAAATCCCAGGCTCGGCCGACCCGCCAAATCACTGGCTAAAATGTCCGTTTCGGCCTGCCGGACGCGGTCCTGAGCCAGTTGCACATCCTTACTTTGGGCCAGTACCGACTGCACGTCACCATCCAGATTGTAAGGCTGTGTGGTACCGAGTCCGCCCGTTGCTTCGGCGCTGAACTGGGCAGCCGCGCCCGCCACAACCGGGTTCGCATTGCCGGTCAGGTAGGTCAGCACGGCGAGTTGCCGCTCCAGTTGATTTTGAATTTCGATGCGTCGGTTTTGAGCACTTTTCACGCGCACAGCCTGCGTCAGCACGTCGTATTCAAGAGCGTCACCGTTTTGCAGGCGGATGCTGAGCAATCGTACGTTGGCCCCGGCTGTATTAATCACCGAATCCTGCACGGCTAAACTCCGTTGCAAAAACCCAACACCGTAGTATGCAGCCGCCACCTGGTAGACCAGATTTTGCTGCGTAATGTCTAAAGTCCGGCGTAGAAGCTGCACGTTGTCGGTTGCCTGCCGAACGGCTGCGTTCGTGCGCCCCCAGTCGTAAATCGTCTGGCCAACGCCAAGGTACGCGTTGACGTTATGGTTGGGCTGAAACTGAATTGTCTGGTCGCGGCCGTTGACCGGAAGCGTTGCTTTTGCCACCGGGTTCAGGTACTGGTACGACGCATTGCCCGATACGTTGGGCTTGAGCGCCGTCCGGGCGATATCGACGCGCACCTCGCCCGCCTGAATTTGCTGCTGCTGTTGTTTCAGTACCGGATAGTTCGCATTGGCCTGTTGCACGAGCGCCCGTAGATCGTCGGGAATTTGCACTGGTTGCGCCTGAACAGTAAGAGCGGTCAAAAACAGAACGGAGTTTATAAACTTGTTAATTTTCATAATCAGGATGTATCATGTCGGGCACAGCATCCTGCTGTGCCAACCGAAGGTTAATCATGTCATTGCCAATTAACCGCTATCGCGGTTGGCACAGCAGTATGCTACCCCTGACTGCGTTAGTGAGCCGCATCAGCAACCGCTTTGGCTGCTGCCGCGTCCATTTTTTTGCCTTTCAACAGAAAAAGCAGCGGGAATGAGCAGACGAAAAACAGGCCCGCCAGCCGGAACGTATCTAAATACGAGATCATTAACGCCTGCCGTGAGACGATCAGGTCGAGGTTTTTGTAGGCACCCTGCACCGCATCGAACGAGTTAACACCCCTTGCAATCAGCCCCTGCGTGAGGGCCGTGAGTCGCTCGGTCAGGGCCGGGTTGTCGGGTTGCAGGTTTGAGACGAGTTCGTTGCGGTGGAGGGCCGACCGCTGCGTGACGTAGGTATTGGTGATGGCTACTCCAAACGCCCCCCCCAACTGCCGCATCATGTTCACAATGGCGATGCCAGTGGGCAGTTGGCTCGGCTCCAGCGTCGATACCGACTGATTAATGAGTGGCACGTTGACCAGCGCCAGACCGATGCCCCGGATGATGAGCGCCCAAATGAAATCCTCGTTCGACGCGTCGGCATTGAGCGTGGACATGGTAAAGCAGAACGTGGCAAAGGCAATGTAGCCGAAGACAACGATCAGTCTCGGCGAAACCCCTTTGGCCAGCATCCGCCCGGTAATGGCAAACATCGGCAGCGTAATCAGCCCGCCCGGAATCAGCAGTTGACCCGTTTGTGTGGCTGTCATGCCCACAATGCGCTGAGCAAACAGAGGATATAACAACACGGACGTGAACAAGCCGTAGCCAACGACCACCACCAGAATGGAGCCGATTGTTAAGTTGCGGTTTTTGAGCACCCGCAAATCCACCACCGGCGATTTAGTGCCGCGCAACTCCCACCACACAAACAGCGGGAGGGCAATGACCGCAGCGATTGATAACCAGAGAATGACCGAGTCATCAAACCAATCGTCGGACTCGCCCCGCTCCAGCACATACTGCAAACTACCCACACCCACCGCCAGCAGCAGAATACCAAACTGGTCGATTTTGATGGCGCTCCGATTAATGTTCAGCTCTTCTGCTTTCTTTTCGATAAACGTCGAACTCAGAAAAACGGCCAGAATACCAATCGGTACGTTGATGTAAAACATCCAGCTCCAGTGGTAATTGTCGATGATGTAGCCACCGAGCGTAGGGCCAAGCGTGGGACCCAGCACAATACCCGCCCCAAACAATGCCGACGCGACGGCCCGCTGCGAGGGTGGAAACGCGTCATAGATTAGCCCCTGCGAAGTAGACAGTAGCGCCCCACCCCCAATGCCCTGCAAAAATCGGAACGCCACCAGCGTCCACAGGTTATCGGCAAAGCCGCAACCATAGGACGCCATGGTAAAGAGGGCGATGGAAACGATGAAATAGTTTTTGCGACCGAAATAACCCTGCAAAAAACCCGTCATCGGAATCACGATCACGTTGGCGATGGCATAAGCCGTCACAACCCACGACACGTCTTCGATGGTGACGCCGAGGTTACCGGCAATGTCGGTCAGGCCGACGTTCACAATCGAGATGTCGATCAATTCAATGATGGCGGCAGTAATGGCCGTGACCACCACGATCCACCGGCGAAATCCAGTTGGTTGTTGCATGAAATTTAATGAGTAATGGTCAATGAACCGCGCGGGCGGCCCCGAATGTACAATGTCTGCCGAGTGACTGACTATCAAATCATTGTACATTCGGGGCCGCCCGCGCGGTTCATTGACCATTTTACATTACTCGTTAACCCGCACTTCGGCTTCTACGCTCAGCCCGGCCCGCAGTTGATTTTTGTAGTTCTGTGGATTTACAATCTCAATCTTCACCGGCACTCGTTGCGTTACTTTCACGAAGTTGCCCGATGCGTTGTCGGCTGGCAATAAGGCAAATCGTGCCCCGGTCGCTTCCGACAGTGAGGCCACCCGGCCTTTGATGTCGAGATTGGGATAGGCATCAAGTTTGACCTCCACCTCCTGACCAACTTTCATTTTCTCCAACTGCGTTTCTTTGAAGTTGGCCACAATCCAGAATGTCGAGTCGGCCACAATCGTAAACAGGTTCTGACCAGGCTGCACATACTGCCCGACCACGACGTTTTTACGACCGATTTTACCCGCAATCGGGGCCGTTAGCCGGGCGTAACCCTGGCGTAGTTTGGCGTTGTCGATGGCCGCCTGCTTTACCTTCAGCACCGCCTGAATTTTCTGAATGTTGGCCTGCGCCCGGGCAATACCCGCCTGCGCCACGCCCTGCGACGTCTGGGCCAGCGTGATCTGCTCTACATTGGCGTCGTACTGACGTCCCTGCACCTCCACATTGTTTTGGGTATCTTCGAGTTGCTTGCGGGTCAGCGACTGCTCTTTGTATAAATTCTGGTCGCGCTGAAGGTCCTGCCGGGCTTTGTCACGCCGGGCGGCCTGCACTTGTGCGGTTGACTGAGCCACGCGGGCGTTCTGCGCCACGTTGCGGGCCTGCGCCTGGGCGTTTTGCAGGTCAGCGCGGGCGGTGGCAAGGTCGGCTACCGTCTGCTGGTAATCGGCTTCGACCTGCGCTAAGGCAACGTCATACTCCTGCGGGTCGATGGTGACAAGCGGCTGACCGCGTTTGACGGTGGCGTAGTCATCAACATTCACCGACTGCACGTAACCAGCCACGCGGGCCAGCACCGGAGCTGAGTTACCCTCAATCTGAGCATTGTCAGTGGATTCATACAATTGGCTGTGGTGGTAGGCCTGGTAGCCAAAATAACCACCTACCAACAGCACAAGAGCGATGATGATCCGGGGAAGGTAGGTTTTTGCAGCGCTCTTCTCTTCGACAGGAGCTAATGTGTCCGTAGCCATAAATTGAATTTGTTGATGAACCTGGGGGGTGTTATTAGGCAAAAGAAGCGCTCGTTGCGTTAAACTGTTTCGTTAAAATCAGCCGATGCTGGGCTGCGGCTTCTTCCTGATTTTTGACGACACAAAAGTAAACCAGGTTGACTATAAAGTCAAGTTGGTTGACTATATTTGTTATCCTAATTTGCCGGGTGATTGATTCAACCGGTTTACTTTGCGGCATGATCGTGGAAACAGACAATAAATCCTTTGATTTTAACCAATACCGTATTTTACGGGAGCGAGCGGTCGGTCGTTTGTTCTGGCGGCTGAAGCGATACATGGATAGTTTCGTTGAGCCGCGTCTCCAGGCGCTGGGCTACCGTGATTTCAAGATGAGTTACCTGATGTTCTTAGCCAACATCGATGAGAAGGGTACGACCAATAACGAACTGGCCAAACGGGCCTGCGTGACAAAGCAGATGATGAGCAAAATCGTTGGTCTGCTGGAGAGTGAAGGGTATATCTACACCCAAAAAAATCCGAACGACTCGCGGTCCAGCATGATTTTTCTAAACGAGCGGGGTAAAGACCTGTTTGTTGCCCTGAAAGACTGCATGCAGGAAAGCCGCAACAAATTCGATACCATCGTGGGTCATGATCGCATGGAGGAGGTTATTGATACGCTCGTACTCCTGGTTAACACCCTCGAAGACGAAGGATAGTACAAAAGCAATGAATCGCACGGGCGACCCCGAATGGTTAATGTAGAATGCATAATAACCGAAGTGGAGTCATTATGCATTCTACATTAACCATTATTCATTTTACAAGTATGACCTTCTCCTCCATCAACCCCTACAATCAGCAGACGTTAAAAACGTACCGGGCTGATAGCCCCGCTACCCTTGAGCGCAAACTGAAACAAGCCGACCGGGCTTTCGCCGACTGGTCTGTTTTGTCATTGGCCGAGCGGGTCGGTTACCTGCGCCGGGTTGGTGATTACCTTACTGCCAATAAGCAATGCCTTAGTGAACAAATCACGGCCGAGATGGGCAAAACGCGCAAAGAAGCGCTCGCCGAAGTGGAAAAATGCGCGGGTGGCTGCACCTTCTACGCTGACCACGCTAATACGTTTCTGGCCGATCAGGTTATTGAAACAGAAGCACAACGCAGCTTTGTTACGTATCAGCCGCTGGGACCGGTGCTGGCTATCATGCCCTGGAATTTTCCATTCTGGCAGGTTTTTCGCTTCGCTATTCCGGGCTTGCTGGCGGGCAACGTTGGTTTGCTCAAACACGCCCCCAACGTGTTCGGCTGCGCACTGGTCATCGAAAATGTATTTCGGCAGTGTGGCCTGCCCAATGGTGTTTTTCAGTCTCTATTAATCGACGTAGCGCCGGTTGAGGGGTTGTTAAAAGACCGGCGCGTCAAAGCCGTTACGCTCACGGGCAGCGGGCGGGCGGGGTCGTCGGTGGCCAGTATTGCAGGGCGCGAAATCAAGAAATCAGTCTTGGAATTAGGGGGGTCTGACGCGCTCATCGTGCTGGCCGATGCCGATCTGGAACGTGCGGCCGAAACCGCCGTTAAATCGCGGATGCAGAACGCAGGCCAAAGCTGCATTGCGGCAAAGCGGTTCATCGTGGAGAAATCCGTGAAAAAGCGATTCACCGAACTGGTCCTGCATCACATTGAGCAAATCCGGCAGGGCGACCCGGCAGACGACACCACGACGATGGGACCTATGGCCCGGCTGGATTTGGCCGACGCCATTGAGCAACAGTGCCGCGAATCCGTTGCGAAAGGAGCGAAATTACTGACGGGCAATGTACACCGCGCTGGTTGCAACGTTCAGCCCATACTGCTGGACAAGGTTAAACCCGGCATGGCTGCGTTCGACCAGGAAACGTTCGGACCATTAGCCGCGCTGATCGACGCCAAAGACGAGGCTGACGCCATCCGGCTGGCGAACCAATCCGACTTTGGTCTCGGTTCGGCCCTGTGGACGCAGGATTTAGACCGGGCAGACCGGCTGGCGCGGCAGATTCAGGCCGGATCGGTATTCGTGAACGGGCTGATGCGCTCCGACGCGCGGGTGCCGTTCGGCGGTATCAAAAACTCCGGCTTCGGTCGTGAGCTGTCGGAGATCGGCATGAAGGAGTTTGTGAACGTGAAGACGGTGTGGATGGAGCGGTGAGAGACTGCTCCATCCACACCACTTACACCGGATACTGCCATTCGCCCCGGTAGGCGCGGCTCAGGAGTTTGTTGGCCTCCGGGTCGTTGGGAATCTGATTGCCGTCCCATTCGACGCTCCGGCCGAGTTTCATCGACAACATGCCCAGCAACGCCATGTTGGTTGAACGCTGACCAATTTCGATATCGCTGATGGGCGTTTTTTTGGTCTTGATACAGTCTACGAAGTTGGCCCACAGTTGCGCAATATTCTGATCGTCAGGCTTATTGAGTTGGGCGTCCTGGTGAATGACGGGCTTCTTGGAGTCGGCCGGGTAAAACGTCCAGCCGTCGAGCCAGCCCATGTGGAATGTACCCTCGGTACCGTAAAAATAAACGCCCACGGCCTGTTGGGGATGCGTCTTTTCGGCGTTATTGCCCGCAAACTGCCGATGTTCCCACACGGCGGTGAACCCGTCAAACTCAAAGCTTGCCACCTGATGATCGGGGGCGTCGGTGCTATCCTCCCGGATGGCCCGGCCGCCTGTTGAGAAAACTTTGCGCGGGTGTTTTTCCTCCGTCCACCACAGAATTTGGTCCAGCCAGTGAATACCCCAGTCGCCGAGGGTTCCGTTGGCAAAGTCTAAGTAGCCGCGAAATCCTCTCGGGTGCATGGTCGGGTTATACGCCCGCAGCGGAGCCGGACCACACCACATGTTCCAATCCAGTTCCTTCGGTGGCTCGGCGTTGGGGGTGGGTTTACCCGCCCCACCGCCGTAGTTCACGAACGCCCGCGCCATGCCAATTTTACCGGCTTTCCCCGACTTCAGAAACTCCATGCCCGATACGTTGTGGGGCGATACGCGCCGGTGCGTCCCAACCTGACATACCTTGCCCGTTTGCCGGGCCGTCTTCACCATTGCTTTGCCTTCGTTGATGGTGTGGCTGATGGGTTTCTCGACGTACACGTGCGCCCCCGCCTGCATGGCAGCAATGGCAACGAGCGGGTGCCAATGGTCGGGGGTGGCCACGATAACGATTTCGGGCTTCTCGACCGCCAGCATCTCGCGGTAGTCCCGATACAGTTTGGGTTTGTCCGACGTAAGTTTAGCCACCTCATCGCTGGCGGTTTTGAGCTGGCGGGTATCGACATCGCAGAGCGCAACAACCTTCGATTGGCCAGCCTGCACCGCACAGCGCAAAATATTCGTACCCCACCACCCCGACCCAACCAGAGCAGTGCGGTATTTCTGGGCCGGTTGCCGGGTAATGAACGCGCGGGCTTCGAGCGGATCGGTGATGAGGGCGGTTCCGGCCAATACGGACGTTTTCAGAAAATCGGAACGGTTCATAAGCAAAGAAAGCGGTCGTTAGAAGGCAAAAGTCCAGATACTACTTTCTTTACCGATTTAGCATCTTGCTTAGTTGCTCATGTTGAGCACTCCTTACTTCACCTTCGCCTGCCCCAGCACCCGCAGCAGATTACCGCCCCAGATTTTGGCAATGTCTTTCTCGGAGTAGCCCCGGCGCAGCAATTCGCCGGTCAGGTTCTCGATCTGACTCACGTCTTCCAGCCCGTTGACGCCCCCGCCCCCGTCGAAGTCAGAACCGATACCGACGTGGTCAATACTGGTCAGCTTAACGATGTGATCGATGTGGTCGGCAATATCGCTCAGGCTGGCCCGTTCCGACGCGAAGGCTCTGCCCAACGAATCGCTTTTCACTTTAAGATCGGCCTCTTGCTCCGGTGTCAGCACCCGACCCACGCGGGCCATTCTGAACTTGGTTTTAGCTACCTGAAAAGCGGGCGACGGTTTTTTCAAGTAGTCACTCACGAAATTGACCTGCACCACGCCCCCATTTTTGGCAATGGCCCGGATCATGTCGTCGGTCATGTTGCGTGGGAAATCACAGAGGGCGCGGGCGTTGGAGTGCGACGCAATGACGGGTGCCTTCGACAGGGCCAACGCATCGTAGAACGTCTTGTCGGCCACGTGCGATACATCGATCAGAATACCCAGCCGGTTCATCTCGGGCACGACTTTCTTGCCAAATTCACTCAGGCCACCATAAAGTGGGCCGTCGGGATCGGTCGATGAATCGCCGATGAGGTTATTGGCGAAGTGCGTCAGCGTGATATAGCGGCAACCCAGGTCATAATACGTTTTGAGCAGCGACAAATCTTCGCCTACCGGATAGCCGTTTTCCATCCCGATAAACACCGCCCGCTTCCCCGCTTTCTCAATCCGGTACGCGTCAGCGGGCGTGGTAGCGAGTTCGGCCAAGTTCGGGTATTTCTTGAGCGCCTGGTGAATTAAATCGAACTGGTTCAGCGCGTTGCGTTTGGCCTCGGCATGACCTTCAGGAGTGCGGGGTCCCTGAGAGGTGTACACGGCGAAAAACATGGCATCCATGTTGCCAGCCTTCATTCTTGGAAAGTCGATCTGTGAGCCATCGCGTTTGGTATCATGGGCTGTACCCACGTCGAAACCGGCCTTCTGCATCATAATCGGCGCGTCGGCGTGGGTATCGAGCGTCAGAATCCGCTGATGAACCTGATGCACGTCGGGGGGAGATAGCAACAGGGGAAGAAACGGAAAGAAGGGGAAGAAAGGGAGGAATGAGCGGGTCATATTCGTTTATAGTTTAGATTGTATTCGGACGGTAAGCTACGCAACCGCGCTTTCGAACGCAACAGGCAATTCCTCTCGGCGAAACTTTCCGAATCAACGTCCGGTTTTCTTAATGAGTGAATCGGAACGCCGAATCGGAGTGAATTAGCGAATATTCAATGCTACTTTATTCGCCCTTTCACTTATTCACCAATTCGCTCATTAGAATGGCCGTCGTACCTTATAAAGAAAAAGACACTTCCAAGCGGGAGCAGGTTGCCGAAATGTTCGACAGCATTTCGCCGAAGTATGACCTGCTCAATCATGTGCTGAGTGGCGGCATCGACATTCTTTGGCGCAAACGAGCCATCCGCGAATTGCGTAACGCTGCCACTACTCCCCCCAAACGTATTCTGGACATTGCCACCGGCACGGGCGATTTCGCGCTCGAAGCCCTGGTGCTGAAGCCCGAAAAGATCGTTGGTATGGACATTTCGGAAGGAATGCTATCGGTAGGGCGCGAGAAAATGAAGAAGCGGGGGGTCGACAAGATCATCGACATGCGGTCGGGCGATTCGGAAGGTTTACCTCTGCCAGACAATGATTTCGACGCCGTCATCGTTGCATTTGGTGTGCGCAACTTCGAGAATCTGCTCAAGGGCTTAACCGACATGCACCGCGTAACGCGCCCCGGTGGTACGTGCGTGGTGCTGGAGTTCTCGAACCCGCGTCAGTTTCCGTTCAAACAACTGTACGGTTTTTACTCCCGATCCATCCTACCGCTCATTGGGCGCGTGGTGAGCAAAGACGCGTCGGCCTATACGTACCTGCCCGAGTCCGTGCAGGCGTTTCCCGACGGTCTCGACTTCCTGCGCATCTACGAAACGGCCGGATTCACCAACACCAAATGGATACCGCTCACCTTCGGCGTCGCGTCGATTTACATTGGCCAAAAGCGGTACTAACCGCCGGTTTGTTTCTGTTGCTGCACGTTCAGAGCGTAGCGCAGAGCAATTATAAGTACGTAGTGAAGCACCTCGAACGCTACGACGACAAGGCCATTCACTATGGTTTTTTCTTTGCCGTTCCCGTCACGCGTTTCAGCGTTGGCTACAGTCCGGCGTTCGTGAAGTCGGATTCGGCCTACCGAATTTACTCACCCAACAAAGGCAGTTTTCGGGTTGGTTTCGTCATAAATGCGTACCTCAACGACCGCTTCGACCTGCGGCTGACACCCGCCGTATCCCTCTTCAGCCGTGAGGTGAAGTACGATTATCCGGGCGGTACGTCGAGAACCGAAATACGCGAATCCACCTGGCTCGATTTTCCCCTGCTATTAAAATACAAGTCCGAACGACGCAACAACTCGCGCATGTATCTGCTGGCGGGGGGTGCATTTAGCGTTGAAACGAACGTGCGCCGGAAGGAAAACGTCGGCACGAGTCGGCTCAGCACCGACACCCGAGATTTTACTGTCGAATATGGTGTTGGCTTTGAGCAGTTTTTCGAGTTTTTTAAGTTTGCGCCCGAACTACGGTTTTCGCATGGTCTCGTCAATCTTTACCGCCCAACGTCAAACGTGGCTGGTCTGGGAATTAACCGGCTAACAACACACACGGTGACGTTATATCTGAATTTCGAGTAAAAAATCAACCTCAGCAGCGTAGCGGGTCATAACGGATGTTATGACCCGCTTTTTTTTACACAACTATATATTCTAACGATTACGGTTGCCCGTGTACTATTCTATTCTCAAGCAGTACAGGTAACCAGCGTTTCATAAATGAACTCTATAACTAATTTTATAAAAATTTATTATTAAAAAATAATATTTTGATTATTTCACATTATTCAATATTAAATTTTTATAAATAGCCATATAACCTCATAATTGTATATTGGTTTTTATTGATTGGTAAGGTAGTTCTATGTCTCGGTGTAGTAGTTTATTTCATTTTACGTAATGCCCATACTCCTATGAAACACGTAGTACTCATTCTTCTTTTTTCGACTTGTTATATGAGTCAGGTAATGGCTCAGATGCGAACCTTAAAAGGACGCGTCACGTCGGGCGAGGATGCCACCGCCGTGCCTGGAGCCAACGTCGTTATCAAAGGCACCACAACCGGGAGTAGCACGAATGCCGATGGCACGTATTCCTTATCAGTGCCGACCAACGCGCCAACGACGCTGGTGTTCTCATTCATCGGCTTCAAAACGCAGGAGCTTGCGGTTGGCCCATCGCAAACGACGGTCGACATGGTGCTGCCCCGTGACGCCCTGGCACTGAGCGAAGTCGTCGTGTCGGTGCTGGGAATTAAAGAAGAAGCCGACAAAGTAGGGTCTACCAGTTCCAAAGTCAACGCGGCAGCCATTACCCGATCGGGCGAGTCAGGGCTGATTAACGGTCTGGCGGGGAAAGCCTCCGGGGTGCAAATTGCCCGGTCGTCGGGCGATCCGGGGGCCAGTGCGTTTATCCAGATTCGGGGTCAAAACACGATCACGGGCAACAACCAGCCGCTGGTCATCATCGACGGTATCCCGATGAACAATACCACCGAAGGAGGCACTAACGGGGGCGTGGTGCCGCAGTCGCGCCTGAACGACCTCAACCCGAACGACGTGGCCTCGGTGCAGGTGCTGAAAGGTGCCTCAGCCGCTGCGCTGTGGGGATCGCGGGCAGCCAACGGCGTTATCCTGATTACAACCAAAAAGGGTGCCGAGAGCGACAAAATGAGCATTTCGTTCAGTTCGTCGTTCTCCTCCGATCAGATCAACGCGTTCCACCCGGTGCAGGGCGCATTCGGGCAGGGAGCCAACGGAATCTACAGCCCAACCGCCACCAACAGTTGGGGCGACCGGATCGCCGACCGGTCGGGCAGTGCCGACGAGGTCAACACAACCGGACAGTATTTTGAGGCTCAGGACGGTACCAAGTACTATCCCATCATCAAGAAAAATTCGCGGGACGTGTATAATCAGTCGAATTACAATCTGGTGTTCCGCACGGGCTACACCTGGGACAACGCCATAAGCCTGAGCGGGGGCGACGCTAAATCGACGTATTTTTTCAGCGTTGGCGACCTTCGGCAAACGGGTATTCAGCGGGGCAACAGTACGTACAACCGCACAACGGTCCGGCTCAACACCGAGCGCAGATTCAATAAAATCGCTCGCATCGCGACCAACATCAACTACATCCACAGCGACGCCAACCGGATTCAGCGGGGTAATAACTTGGCCGGGGCAATGGTCGGTTTACTGCGCAACCCGGCTGATTTTGACATTTCGGATTACAAGGGCAGCTATTATGTCTCACCCACGGCCTCGCCCGAACTGAACCGGCAGCGCGGCTACCGCAGCTACCTCGGCGCGGTGAAAAATCCCGCCAATAACAACGCGCTCTGGGCTTTATACGACCAGGAAAACAGCACGAAGGTCAACCGGTTCATTGCCAGTGCGGAGTTAGGCCTGAAGCCAGTCGAGTGGTTCGACCTGACAGGGCGCGTCGGCATGGACACCTACACCGACCAGAAGTTAAACGCCTTCCCCGTCAACGACATTACCGGTGCGGGCGACGGGCAGTTTCAGGAACAACTGACCAAAGAGACCGAACTAAACGGTGATCTGTTTGGGCGCGTGGTCAAAAACTTCGGGACTAATTTTAATCTGTCTTACGTACTGGGTGCGAACATTAACGACCGGCAGTATTTGAACCTGGGCGCTACGATAACGGGTTTTCTGGTGCCGGACGCCGGGCCGAGTTTTAGCAATGCCAGTGCGCTGAACAAGAACCCGGTCAACGCCCGGTCGCACATCCGCACGACGCGGGCCTACACAACAGGCACCCTCGCAGCCTACGACGCTGTGTTCCTGACTGCATCGCTGGCCGCCGAGTCGTCATCGACTTTCGGCGAAAAATCAGAACAGACTTTTTATTACCCCTCCGCCGATATAGCCTGGCAGTTCACCAAACTGCCCATTTTCCAAAATACGGACCTGTTGACCTTCGGCAAGCTGCGGGCATCGTACGGCGTGGTGGGGGTGCAGCCCCTGCCCTACCGGACCAACACCCGCTACATTTCGGCAGTTTACACCAACTCGCCCTGGGGCGATAACCTCAACAGTGCTCAGTACGGCAGCGGTTCATATATTCAAAATCGCGAGCAGGGCGACGAGTATCTGCGGCCCGAACGCAAAACCGAATATGAAATTGGCACCGACCTGCGGCTGCTAAGCAACCGGCTACGGGTCGGATTTACCTACTACAAGAATAAAATCAACGACATGCTGGTGGGCGTTACGCTGGCGGCATCGACGGGTTTCGCGGCTAAATATACCAACGCGGCCCGGATGCAGAACAAAGGCGTCGAAGCCGACCTAAGTTTCGACGTGCTTCGGCGCGGGGCGGTTAAGTGGACGGCCAACGCCATTTTCAGCCGCAACCGCAACAAAGTACTGAATCTGGCCGGTACGCAGTCGGTGCTACTGACGGGCATCGAGAATTTTATGGACGTACGGGCCGTAGAGGGTCAACCCATCGGCGTTTTCTGGTCGAGCAAATACGCTCTCAATGATGATGGTACACGTAAGTTGGACGCCAACGGTTTTCCCACGGCCGCACCCGTCAGTGGAGTCATCGGCAACCCCAACCCAGACTGGACAGGCAGCGTGGGCAGTACATTTTCGTACAAAAAGCTGAGTTTAGAAATGCTGTTCGAGACGTCGCAGGGAGCTGATTTCTACGCCGGTTCGCGCAGCGTGATGTACTCCTTTGGCACCCACGCCGACACGGGCAACGAGGTGACGCTGACGCAGGATCTGAAAACGTACGCTGGCAAAGTCATTTCGGCGGGTTCCACGGTGCGGGGCAACATTCAGGACTTTGGCGCCGGACTGGTGCTGCTCAATGAAGCGTATTACACCTCGCTTGGTGGCGGGTTTGGTTCGCTGAAAGAGCAGTTTATCGAAGACGGAAGCTGGACCCGGCTGCGGCAGGCCAGCCTGAGTTACCACTTGGATTCCCCCGTGTTTCGGCAGAAAACGAAGCTGCAATCGGTCGATTTCGCCGTGTCGGGCCGCAACCTGATCCTATGGACGAAAGTCAACGGCATCGACCCCGACACCAACCTAACTGGTACTTTCACCGGGCGCGGCTTCGATTACTTCAACACGCCCAACACGCGGTCACTGCTGTTCACAGTGAAAATCAATTACTGAACCACTCCAGCGATACACCCATGAAAACACGATACAACCTCTTTTCCATACTTGGGCTGGCGTTGGCACTGACCGCCTGCGAGTCGATGGTGCAAAACCTCAATGTCGACCCGAATAACCCGACCAATGCCTCCGCTAACCTGATTTTGACGGGCACTCAACTGGCCAATATGACGGTGCAGGAAGGGCACACGGCCCGCGTTGTGGGGATGTGGGCGGGCTATTTCACCGGCTCCGACCGGCAGTACAAAGACATTTACAATTACAATGTCACCGGGTCGTCGTTCGACCAGATTTGGGAGAACGTCTTTTACGGAGTCGTGCAGCAGACCAAGTTGGTTGTTGCGAAATCGGAGCCGATCAACAACCGATTAGTGATGGGCATCACCAAGATCGTGCAGGCTAATGCCGTTGGCACCGCCACCGCCTGCTGGGGCGACGTACCATTTTCAGAAGCGGGTGACATCACTCAGTTTCCCAACCCTAAATTCGACGCTCAGGCCGATGTTTACGCCGGTTTGCAAACGTTACTCGACGGAGCCATCAAAGACCTCGAATCGGGTATTGGCACCTCGCCCGGCGCGGCCGATATTCATTTCAGTGGGGCGTCGGCCAAGTGGTTAGCGGCTGCCTATACGCTAAAAGCGCGTTTTTATCAGGAAACCCGGCAGTATGATTTAGCGTACGCAGCCACGCAGAAGGGCATTGTGTCAGCAGCCAACTCGTGGGTAGCTCCGCACGGCAGCACGCTAAACGCCAATGAGAATTTGATGTACGCGTTCATCGCCCGAGGCCGGGTCGGCGATCTGACGGCGGTCGGCACGGCCATTACCAAACTCCTCGACCCAACGGCAACCGTTACGTATCGGGGCAATGCCAAAACTGACGAAACGGCCCGGTTCAACTACTATTTCCTAACTCGTAACGCGTCGGGTGCGATTCCCATCATCCCGAATACCAGCAGCACCGCTACGCAGAAAGGTGTGTTTGCTCAGACAGCCCCGTTCCCGCTCGTCAGCTACGAAGAGAACCTACTAACGGCCGCCGAAGCTGGAGCGCGGTCGGCGGGGTTTGCCATTGGGCTGGAGAAGTTGAACGCCTTTCGGAAGTACATGAGCACCGGCGGCTACATTGACCCAACCTATCGCACGGCCGCCCTGACGTTCAAATACGACCCCTACGTTACTGACGATTTTGCCGCCGGTGGTTTGCTCAACCGCGACAAAATCACGCCGGAGCTGGCTTTGCTGCGGGAGATTTTGCAGGAGCGGTACGTCACCTTCTTTGGACAGAAACTCGGCTTCATTGACCTGCGCCGGACTCGCAAGGAAGCCGTTAGCGTGAAACTCACGCCCAACGCGGGCACCCAGCTACCGGAGCGGCTGATCTACAGCGAAGCCGAACTGTTCTCGAATAGCAGCGCCCCAAAAACTGTACCGGGCATTTTTGTCCCAACACCGGTGAACAAATAGCAACGACCCGAACCATGAAAAACAAAACCTTTTCTATTCTTACCGTCGCCTACTACCTGGTGGGACTGATGCAGGCAACGCAACCCACGTCGGTCCGGGCCGGTGCTGCCGACTCCATCCGCGTTACCGTTACGGAAGGCACTAACATGGCTGCGGACTTATCACCCGATAAGAAGCTGATTGCGCTGGATTTGCAGGGCACCATCTGGGTGGTGCCCGTGAGCGGGGGCGGGGCAAGGCCCGTGACCGATGCCCTCGGCGACTGCCGCCAGCCTGCCTGGTCGCCCGATGGTAACCTGATTGCGTTTCATGCGTTCTGGGACGGTCGCTATCACCTGTGGACCGTGCCCAAAGAGGGTGGCAAACCCCGTCAGCTCACCACCGGCATCTACGACGACCGCGAACCGCACTGGTCGCCCGATGGCAAACGCATTGTGTTCGCATCAGACCGGGGCGGCAACTACGACATCTGGCAACTGACATTAGTTGATGGCAAACTGACTCAGCTTACTACCGACTCCGGCAACGATTTCAACCCGGCGTTCTCGCCCGATGGGAAGCAGGTCGCTTTCGTCTCCGACCGGACCGACGCGCCGGGTATCTATACGATTATGCCAGGCAACCCGGAAGAAATTGTCTCCTCGACGAAAGCAAAACTGGCAGCACCAGCCTGGCAACCGGATGGGTCACGTCTGTTCTACAACACCCTGACGAAATCGCAGAGTGGACTGGAAACGGCTGTCGTGGCGGATGGAAAGACGCAGGTCCTGACCGAAGCCGCTGAAGACGTCTTCCCATTCCGGGTAAGCTGGCTCTCGCCCGACGAATACTTGTACACGGCTGATGGTCTGCTAAAACGGCGCAAACTTGGCAGCACACCCGCGCAGACGATTCCGTTTCAGGCGGCAATTGCCTTGCCACGATCCACATACAAACGCAAGACCTATGATTTCAACAGCACCAAACTACAACCCGTGCTGGGTATCAAAGGCCCCGCCATTTCGCCTAATGGCAAACAGATTGCGTTTGCCGCCCTCGGCGATTTGTACCTACTGACGAAGGGCGAGAAAATTCCAAAACCATTGACGAACGGTTCAGCGATGGACGTTGAACCAACATGGTCGCCCGATGGCACGAAACTGGCGTACGTATCGGATCGCAACGGCAATATGGACGTCTGGATTCGTGACCTCAAAACGGGTCAGGACAAGCTCTTAGCTGATATGCCCGAAGACCTCAACTTCCCAACCTGGTCACCTGACGGCAGCAAAGTTGCCTTTTACCAGGGCGACCCGCGCAATGCCTGGGGACGCAGTACGCTTTACACCGCCGACGTCACCTACACGGCGGACGTTACCGTGCCCAAAACGACAAAAATTCATGAAGCGCTGTTCGTTCCAAGTCAGGCCAGTTGGTCAGCCGACGGACGCACGATTGCCGTCTCGGCGCTGCACCCGTATTCATCGCGCTACCGGGAAGGTGTCAGCGAAGTGCTGCTGATTTCGCTCGACGGTAAAAACGACCGCTACGTATCGCCCGCCCCCGCTCACAGCCTCGGCACCCGCAGCAAAAATGGTCCCGTCTGGTCACCCGACGGTAGCAAAATGGCGTACGTTCTCGACGGACTGCTCTGGACAACTGATGTATCAGCCGATGGAACGCCCACCGGCACACCTCGCCAACTAACCACCGAACAGGCCGAAGCCCCCACTTGGACCGGCGACTCCAAAAGTCTGCTATTCTTGGCGACGAACACGCTGAAGCAGGTGTATCTGGCCGACAAACGCATCGAAACAATTCCGATGACGTTAAACTGGCAGATTAATCAGCCAAACCGGTCGATGGTCATTCACGCGGGGAAGTTGTTCGACGGCAAATCGGGCGCGTATCGTCAGAATGTGGATATCCTGGTGGACAACAACCGGATTCGGGCCATTGAGCCGCACCGGGCCGGCCGGGCGGGCACATTAATCGATGCGTCGACGAAGACCGTGATGCCTGGCCTGTTTGAGATGCACACCCATCAACACTCGATGGTTGGCGAAAAGATCGGTCGACTATGGCTGTCGTACGGTATTACGTCGGTACGCGAACCCGGTGCTGACCCATATGACGCCCTCGAACGCAAAGAATCATGGGCGAGTGGCGTCCGTCCCGGTCCCCGGCAATTTTTCACGGGTGGCCTGACCGACGGGACCCGAATTTACTACGGAGCCGCCACCAGCATCAACTCCGACGAGCAGCTCGACCGTGAACTAAACCGCGCTGTCCAATTAGGCTACGACCTCGTCAAAACCTACGTCCGAATGCCCGACGCTATGCAGCAGCGCATCACGACGTTTGCCCACGCGCACGGCATTCCGGTATCCTCGCACGAGATTTTTCCAGCCATGCGATACGACGTGGATGCCGTGGAGCACATTGGCGGCACGAGTCGGCGGGGGTATTCTCCCAAGATCACGGCAATGAACCGGAGTTATCAGGACGTGATCCAACTGCTGGCCAAGTCGGGCATGAACATCACGCCAACGGCTTCGTTGCAGGGCGGTTTTTTTGCGATGGCCAGCAAAGACCCGAACTTCTACGAGAACCGGCAGTACAAAGCGTTCTACTCGGAGGACTACAGCAACGCACTCCAGGCAGGGGCCGCTCAGGTCGCCAAAATCAACCCCGGCTATCTGACCAACTTTGGTAATCTGCAAAAAGGTGTCAAGGCGTTGATTGTGGCCGGGGCACACGTTACCACTGGCACCGACAGCCCGTTTGTTCCCTACGGATTAAGCCTGCATACGGAGTTGCAATCGTTCGTGGACGCGGGCCTGACGCCGTACGAAGCCCTGCGCTCCGCTACGATCTGGGCCGCCGAAACGGTGGGCGTGAGCAGCGATTTAGGCTCGGTGGAGCCGGGCAAACTCGCCGACCTCGTCATTGTTAACGGCGACCCGCTCACCAATATCCGCGACGCGCTGAACGTGGAGCAGGTCATCCGTAACGGCGACGTACTGACCATCGACACCCTACTGAAACAGCCCTAACTCTCACGAAACTATCCATTGACTGCTCGTCCAACCCATTTTTTTGATTTTTTTCGGCCAAAAATTGCAAAAAAGGTCCTTGTCCTACTATATTTGCACTCCCAAACGGCGGCAAGCCGGATAAGAACAAAGGGAGTTTAGCTCAGCTGGTTCAGAGCATCTGCCTTACAAGCAGAGGGTCGGGGGTTCGAACCCCTCAACTCCCACGATTGATAATCAAGCACTTACAGACTAAATACTGTAAGTGTTTTTTGTTGGTGTACATTTTGGTGTACAAAAACAGAATTAATGCTTTGAGTAAATTTGTCAATCTGTAATGGTTAAGAATGATTTATCAATTTGATTTGGCAAAAACCCAAAAGCTTAGAAAAGGTAGTGAATCTTCTCAAGCTGCAGGCCGTGGGTTCGAACCCCATTTCCCGCTCATCCATAACATGTTGCAAATAAGCAGCTTATCTAACGTGATAAGCTGCTTATTTTTTATTTAGGTTGCTTAACTAACACTTTTACTAACACAAGTTGTCTGGTTGCTTCAGTGGTTAGTAATGTCCTCAATTTTTGATCTTAATGAGTACAGTACTTAAAGTTGGTATCTGGCTGGTATTAGTCTTGTCTCTCAGCCAGTGTAAGCAGAATAATACCCAACCTAATCCGATCTCAACCCGTCCTACCCGAGATGTCTTAGCCCCCGATTAGTTGGACAGATTTTCTGAAACGGTTGTGTCGTCAACTACCTGTGCTTCTTCCCATTTTTGCTGGGGTGTGACAAACCCAATGGAACGGTGAAGTCGACAATAGTTGTAATGGGAAAAATAACGCTTTAACATTTCTTTCGCGGCTTCGGCCGTCCGATTCATAATAGCTGGCAAATTCATTGCGTTCAATGATGTCGTGCTCTAGAATGCTGTGGAATGCTTCAATGTAGAAGTTCTCCTCGGGTGTGGCTACGTGAGTGAACTCCTGCTTGACCTCTGAGCTTTTCAAAAAGTTACGCACCGAATGGGCAATGAATTGGCTACCGTTATCATTTCGCAAAATGACGCCTTTCAATTCATGACTTTGGTTTACTCGCCGGAGTAGGTTGATTAAGTCCATTTGACGAATACTACCCTGGAACAGCCAGTCCAGGATTTTGCGGCCGCTTCGGCGGTCCGATATAAACATCAATGACGCTCAACAGATAGTAATTCCGCCGTTCACCCTGAACCGCACCGGCGGCCCGGCCAAACGTATTTGATATCCCAGCACAGATATTCCAAGGGCTTAGTGGCTTCAATCCGTTTGAATTTAACAAACTCCCGCTTGCCCGTCATCGGTTGTATCATCTTGCCTAAGAGTAAATTATGCTCCTGCATGAGCCGGTACACTTTTTTCTTATTGATGAGGTACTCTTTTTTCAACTCATACGTGATGTATTCGTAGCCAAGGGCATTGAATTCAACGTTCAGTAGTTGCCAGATACTCATTACTACCTGTTGATTGTCGACCCACGATCCATCCAGCTTCGTGGTCACTTGGCTGGGCCGTGCCCCAAGCCTGCCTGATTGGGGTTGGTAATAATACACGCTCCGTGGTAGACCAAGCCACCGGCATAACAGGGTGCGATTGGCGCGTGCTTCGATCGGATCGCCGAAGCGACTGTTTCATAAGGGCTAGCTTCTCCTGGATTGAATAGGAGTTTTTTTTAGCAGTTCGCTCTTGATCTCCAGTTCTAAAGCCTGTTTTGCCAGAATCCGTTTTAGGCGTTCATTTTCCTCCCCTCCGGCGGCCCGGTTCGAGTGCTCGCAGTTGGGGATCGACGCGTGAATAGGAGTCCTTGAGGCCTTCTTTACCTTTGCTTAAATATTTCAAGCGCCACTTTCGCAACAATGAAGGGGACAGCTTGTACTTGCGACACGTCTCGGCGTGACCATCACGGATTGCTTCCTGGAGAATGGAATAGCGGTCTTCGGGAGTGAAACTACGTCTGATTTTGCTCATGATCTCTGAATGTAAAAGGACTAAACTGTTTTGACAAGTTTGTCCAGCCATTCAGGGGGTTAAGACAACTCAACACTGGTTTAAACGGGTTGACGATTAGACAAACAGTGTCTATCGGTTAATCGCACGCTTCACCATCCGGGCCCACAAGCGGAGCCACAGACGGTAAATTGCGCGACTAACCGATAGACACTGTTCTTAATTGGTGGCCCCGCCGTTGACCAGCAGGTGCTGCCCCGATACGAAGGACGACAGATCACTGGCAAAAAACTCGGCTACATTGGCCACGTCTTCGACCTCGGCCAGCCGGTGCATGGGACAACTGTCGAGCAACTGTTTCCGCAGATCGGGGTGGCTGTCGGGGTCCTCGAAGATCCCGGCCCGGTCAACGGCGAAGGGGATGATGGTGTTGACCGTTACCCCACGATGCCCGATTTCTTTGCTCAACACATCGACAACGTACCTGGGGGCCATCTTGCTGCCCCCGTAAACAGACATCCCCGGCACCGGAAACGACGTGGTACTGGAGGCAATGTAGATGATCCGACCGTTGTCTGCCACGTGCCGGGCGGCCTGTTGCAGGGTGAAGTAAGATCCTTTGGCGTTGATCGAAAACAAGCGGTCAAACTGCTCCTCCGTAAAATCCGTGGCGGGTGTTTCCACCAGTTCGATGCCGGCGTTGGCCACCACGATGTCGATTTTGCCGAAGGCCGTTTTGGCTTCGGCAAAGAGCCGCTCCACGTCGGCTACCTTACTCACGTCGGCCTGTACGGCGATTGCCTTGGCCCCCATCGCGGTAATCGTGCTGACCACCTGATCGGCGGCCTCCTTGCCTTTGGTGTAGTTGACGACGACGCTGGCTCCGAGGGCGGCATACCGCTCGGCAATGGCTTGGCCCAGCCCGCGCGATGAGCCGGTGACAAGGGCAACTTTATTCGCTAATATGTTCATAACGAGAGTGTATTTTTTGAGATGTTGACTTGATTAACTGACACCGTTACGCCATACCGCCGTTGACGCCGATGTTCTGGGCGGTGATCCAGTTGGACTCGTCGCTGGCTAAAAACAGCACCAACCGGGCAATATCTTCCGGCTCACCAAGCCGGTTGAAAGCCGACATACCCGCCAGCCGGTCGATCACTTCCTGAGGCTTTCCCTTCGTGAATAACTCGGTGTTGGTCGGGCCGGGCGAGATGGAGTTGACGCGAATACCGCGCTCCCCGATCTCTTTAGCGAACACCCGCGTCAGTTGCTCCACAGCGGCTTTGGTGGCCACGTAGGTCCCGTAAGTGGGCAGCATGAGCCGGTCGACCGAGGAAGAAAAGTTGATGATGCTGCCTTTGTCGGCCAGCCGGGTGGCGGCTTCGCGCAGGGTGTTGAAAACGCCCCGCACGTTGGTGTCGAACTGGCGGGTGAAGTCTTCGTCGGTCGTGTCTTTAATGGGCTTGGTAATCATGATGCCCGCGTTGTTGACCAGCACATCGATGCGGCCATACTCGGCAATGGTCTGATCGAAGAGTCGTTTTACGTCGTCGGTCCGGCTTACGTCGGCCTGAATCGCAGTGGCCTGACCACCCGCCTGCCGGATGCTGCTGACGACGTCTTGGGCGGCTTGCTGACTACCGGCATAATTCACTACGACGCTGGCTCCGGCCCCGGCCAACTGTTGGGCAACGGCGGCTCCGATCCCTTTGGACGCGCCGGTGACGAGGACTACTTTTTGCTGTAAGTTGTTCATGTTGTCGTTGAGTTAATGACAACACAAAGGTCGGCAGGGGGCTTACCGACAACGTACAAAAATCACAGAATCTACGATATATAACGAAGACAGTCAACGATTTGCCGCTTTTTCCGGTACAGCACCGGCGAGACGCCCGTGTGCTTCTTGAAATAGTTGCTGAAGTGCGTCGGCTCACCAAAACCCAGCCGGTAGGCAATCTCCTTCACCGGCAGCGACGAGTTTTGCAGCATCGCTTTGGCTTCAATAACCGTCTTTTCGGTGATCCATCCACTGATTGATTTGCAGGTTTTGGTTTTGATGACGCTGCTGAGGTAGTTGGGGTGCAGGTGCCGGACGTTGGTGCAGTCCTGAACGCGCAATGCCCTGGGGTTTTTGACGTCCGGCTGGCTTAGATCCCGAAAATGTTGTTCGAGGCACCGTTTGAATTCTCTGACAATCTGAGAACTGCGGTTGCCTTCGTAGACTGGTAACCGGCTATTGCTTACCAGTTGCCTGAAAATTGTAGCCCGTAAAAATTAACGGAAAAATACCGGGTTATTTGAATCAGACAAGCATCCGTGTGAAAGCAACAAGTCTCCGGCTTGTGAGCACGATACCTTTGTGGAGCGGTTACGGTCAATGATTTATGACGGAGCAGAAA
Organism: Spirosoma arcticum; assembly: GCF_054779955.1. Lineage (NCBI taxonomy): Bacteria > Pseudomonadati > Bacteroidota > Cytophagia > Cytophagales > Cytophagaceae > Spirosoma > Spirosoma arcticum. Next base: position 80,872 of record NZ_BAAGXG010000004.1, on the reverse strand, counting down.
CAACTCAACAAATGGTCGTTGCGGCCCGTTTCCCGATTTTTCTCAACCAAATAAATTACTCAACCTCTCATGATTACCATTCTGTCTTCATTCAAAGCAAAAGATGCCGATGCATCGGAGAGACTCCACACGATGCTGCTGGAGTTGAAAGAGCAAGCGCCCCTGGAACAGGGGTATGTGCAGTACGAACTGTTCCGCACCACCGAAGACCCAACCGTTTTTTACGTTAAGGAAGGCTGGGCGAACCAATCTGACGTTGATGAGCACCTTCAGCAGCTCGAAGCCAATGGCTATTTGGGTCAGGCTGTTGAGTTTCTGGCTGAGCCAATTACCTCCGTCACACTGACCGAACTCTGACTAATTAATCACCAAACAGCAAACAAACATGCGATACGTTATGAAAAAGACCATTTTGATCACCGGAACGTCCAGTGGAATTGGAAAGATGGCGGCCCAAAAATTTGCCGCCGAAGATTGGAACGTCGTAGCCACGATGCGCTCGCCCGAAAAAGAAACCGAGTTGACTCAACTCGATAACGTGCTGGTGACTAAGCTCGACGTACAGGATACCGCCAGCATTCAGCAGGCCATCGACGCGGGTATTGAGCGGTTCGGCAGAATTGACACGCTGGTCAACAATGCCGGCCTGGGTATGTACGGCATCTTTGAACTGGCCACCCGCGAACAGATTCGCACGCAGTTCGACGTGAACGTATTTGGGGTGATGGACACGATTCAAGCCATCCTGCCGCATTTCCGTGCCAACAACGGCGGCACTATTATCAATATCTCTTCGCAGGGCGGACGGATTACGTTTCCGGCGATCAGTCTTTACCACGCGTCCAAGTTCGCCATTGAGGGCTTCTCGGAGTCGGTTTCGTTCGAGTTGGCTCCCCTCAACATCATTGTGAAACTCATTGAACCGGGGAATGTCGACACCGGTTTCAGCGGCTCGGCCACCTTCACGGCCAATCCGGCGATCACCGTGTATGATGATTTTATGACCGCGTTCCTCAAGAACATTGGCGAACTGGCCCCACCCGTAAAGACGGAGGTGACCGTCGACGCCATTTACGCTGCCGCTACTGACGGTACGAATCAGCTTCGGTACATCGCGGGCGAGGATGCCGAGTTGGTCATTGGGGTCAAACAGTCAAGTAGCGATCAGGAGTACATGGACTACATGACAAGTCGGTATAAGCTCGATGCCCAGCCTGTTGAGGCTTAACAGAATTCACCCATAGAACGAAAAAACGATGAAAACCACTGGAAATACAGTTTTGGTTACGGGCGCAGGCACCGGCATGGGATTGGAGATGGCTAAACTCCTGAGCCAGGCGGGTAACACTGTTATTATGGTGGCCCGCAACGAAGAGCGGCTTACCGAAGAAGCCGCCCACCTAAAAAACGCCTTCCCGATTGCCTGTGACATAGCCGATGAGCAAGCACTGCAAAGCTTGGTACTGCGGGTCAAACACGAGTTCAAGGACCTGAATGTCATCCTGTTAAATGCGGGCATAGCGACAAACTACGCGCTGCTCGGCCCCGAGAATGCGTTCGAACACGGCAAAGCGGAGATGACCACCAACTACCATTCGGCGGTTTACCTGACGCAGGAGTTTGAATCGTTACTGGCTGATAAGCCAGAGGCCGCGATGATTCTGACGACGTCCGCAGTGGCACTGGTGCCCGACTTAAATCATCCGACGTACAGTGCCACCAAAGCCGCGCTGCATTCGCTGGTTTTGAGCTTACGGCAGATGCTGGTGCAGAAAAAGTCTTCGATTAAGGTGTTCGAGCTGATGATGCCACTGGTCGATACCCCGTTTGCCAAGGCAATAAAAACCGGCAATAAGATGCCACCCGCTGAGGCAGCGGCCCACATGATGGAGGGCCTGGCGCAGGACGAGTTTGAAATGCACATCGGCCTTACGGCGGATTTGTACGCCACCTTTCTCAAGTCCCCTGAAGAGGCCATGCGCGTCGGCAACGCCATAACGGAGTAAGCTATTGACGGTAGACGTGCGCCCCTTATTCGCCTGCGTCACAGCCGTGAGCCCCCCACATTATTTTGTCTTTCTTAGTCAATACAGTAAGCAACTGAAACTCAACATGAATTCTTCCATAAACAACGAATTGCCCGACGGTACCGCTGCGGATGCCAATGTTACCCGGCGCACCCTGCTCACCACCGCGCTCGCGGGCGCGGCAGTTCTGGTAGCCCCGGCTGCCATGGCGAACCCATCCAATCGGACCGCGCCCGGCACCGGTCGTTTCGCGGGTAAGGTCGTGCTCATCACCGGGGCCACTTCGGGGATCGGTGAAGGCACCGCACGGGCATTCGCGCGTGAGGGTGCCAAGGTGTTTTTCAACGGGCGTCGCGAGAAACTGGGCCGCAAGGTCGAGCGGGAAATCCGCGCGGCTGGCGGCAACGCGACTTACCATCAAAGTGATGTTCGCGACGAAGCACAGGTCAAGGCGTTCGTGGCCGCCTGCGTGGCCGCGCATAGTCGGATAGACATCGCCTTCAACAATGCGGGCGTTGCCAGACCGGAAAAAGCCCGTATGCATGAGATGAGCGAGACGACGTACCGCGACGTGATGGACACGAACGTAGCCGGGGTTTTCTTCGGTATGAAGCACGAGATTATGCAGATGCTCGCCCAGGGCGGTGGTGCCATCATCAACACTTGTTCAATGGGCGGTTTCAAGGCGTACCCCAATATCAGTCCCTACATCACCAGCAAACATGCGGTACTGGGCCTGACGCGCGCGGGAGCGGTGGAATACGCCAAAGACAACATCCGCATCACCTCCATTGCGCCCGGCCTGGTAGACACGCCCATGCTGCGCGAACTACACAAGGTAGGGGGTGCTGAGGGCACGTATGAAGCGTCGTTGACGAAAACGCCGATGGGCCGTGGCGAGACGGCGGAGGAGATGGCCCGCGTGGTGATGTTTCTTGCTTCGGACGAGGCCAGTGCCCTGCATGGCTCGAACGTGGACGTATCGGCGGGCTTTCTCGATTGACCCGCCGAGGGCAACCCTCTGACGCGTTAGGCTATTTACTTGTGGACGAACCACAAACGAGCCGACCCGGTATAATAGGGTCGGCTCGTTTGTGGTTCGGCGAGTTGAGTGAGCCACGGCATCAAGGCTGTCAATTACTTAGTGGCATGTTACCTGCTTCGATTATGGCCTGAAGTACGAGGGCTGCTGATGAGTCTGCTTCTTGAAAAAATGATTGAAGTGGGCCGTATCGTCAAAACCAAGCGTGTAGCCAATCTGGGACACGTTCCACTGCGTGTGTTTTAGCAGGGCCTGCGCTTCGCCAGCTAACCGGTCAAAAATATGTTCGGTCGTCGTTTTGCCGGTTGTCAGCTTCAACGCCCGGTTGAGGTGATTGACGTGAACGCCTAAGCGGTCGGCATAGTCACGCGCTGACCGTAGTTCGAACCGCTGGTCGGTGGATTCGATGGGAAACTGTTGATCCAGCAACTCGCGAAATACCATCGTTATCCGGGCATTGGCATCCACGTGCGGGTAGGGCGTCTGAACCGCCTGTAGCCGGGCCGCCGTGTGTACCAGTTCGACGAGGTAGCTTCGGATCAGATCGTGTTTATAGGCGTAGTCTGATGCCAGCTCTTCTTTCATCCGTCCGATTAACGCACCAACCACCGCATCCTGAGCCGGATCGAGACTATAAACGGGTTTGTGGCCCGTAGTAAACAGGGGCAGACTGTTGATCCCGGCCCGATAAAACGCGTTAAAGTAAGCCTCTTTAAAGATGAAGAAGTAGCCGGTCGCCGTGTTGCCCAGCGATTCAATCGAGTAGGGAATGCCCGGATGGAAGAATGCTAAGGTTGGCCCGCTCACGTTGAGCGTCATGTCGCCGTAATGAATCAGGAAGTCGCCGGTTATGTAGGTGACCTTAAAATAGTCCCGTCGCCGGTACACAATCGGCGAATCCCCACAGTCATCGAATCGGAACAGATTAAAGTCGGCTTTTTCCTGACTCAAATCCTGCATCCGTTGGTGCAATTTGTCCTCATAGAACGAATCAAGCGTTTCTACTTTTTCCATTCGGAACAGCCATTACAGACTGATTTAAGCGTCGGGAATCAGACCGGGTACGAAACAGGCTCCGATCAAGCGTATCAAAAGCAAGGTTATAACTCATTGGCATAGTATTCGTCTAAAAAATCGGACCTAAAGATGCATACTGGCAGGGTCAATCAACTTTATGCCCGCCTTGGCAGTAAATAGTTGGCTGAAAACAGTTGACACTACGCGTATGCTACGGATTGAAGTCGGCTGATGATAGACAAGAATAACGTAGCAGGCTGAGCCGTTTGGTGCTGGTGCGAACCAGTAGTGGAGGTGTTAATAACAACACAAAGGTCGGCACGGAACCGGCTGACGACGTACAAATTATAAAGGATTTCGGACAAATGGCGAAGATGGTCAACCACTTACGGCTGTCTCCGATACAACACCGGCGAGACGCCCGTGTGCTTTCTGAAATAATTGCTGAAGTGAGTCGCTTCAATAAAGCCCAGCCGGTAAGCGATTTCTTTGACCGACAGCGCCGTGTTTTTCAGCATCGACTTGGCTTCAATAACCGTCTTTTCGGTGATCCACGTACTGACTGATTTGCCGGTTTTGGTTTTGATGACGGTGCTGAGGTAATTGGGATGCAGGTGTTGAGCCTCGGCGCAGTCCTGAACGCGCAAGGCTTTGGGGTTTTTTACGTCCGGTTGATTTAACTCCCGAAAATGTTGTTCGAGACACCGCTTGAATTCCCGGACGATTTGCGAACTGCGGTTGCCCTCGTAGATGGGGTTGTAGTCCTGCCAGAAATAAGTCTTTATTTTTAGCAACATAACCACTAATAAAGCACCGATAATCCGGTTTCGCTGCGGACAGCGTTTGGCGTACTCAGTAAGGAGTTGCTGACAAAGTTGATCAAATTCAGCAAACAAGGCCGGGTCCAGCACTTTTGGCGGAACCGTCTCGGCCAGCAGAAAGGAAAAATCCTCGAAGATGTCGGCGTGGACATTTTCTTTAAGGAATGCTTCGCTCAGCGTCACTAAGTACACCTCGTCAAGTTGATCCCAGGCGAAGGATTTATAATGGCCCGGATTGGTGAAGTAAATTGTGCCGGGCCCGGAATCGAAACGTTGCTCACCGGTCGTGTACCAACCGGCTGCATTTTCGACGAAAACGAACGTAAAGTAATTGGCCCGGAAGACCGGCGACTCGAAAGGCAACACCGTATGCACCCCGCTAAGGTTGTGAATGTCAAATTCACTCTGCTGATTAATCTGATCGGTGGGTAGTTCGAGGAATTGGTACAGGTCCTGAATGTGATTAAAAACCGGAATGTCGGCTGGTTCAGTCATGAATATTGGGTTTAGGTATTTCGTCAAACGCAGTGGTGAAACTATTGGATTGTGGTTCAGACACCAATTTTATTATATCATTATTAATCTGTTTTTGTTTTAAAGGGGTTGGACCAGAGCCGCCCGGAACGCTGAAATGACGGTATCTCCTTCCTAAAGGCCTTCCGACGGTTTCTGACGTTGTAGCCGATCTTTGGCCGGGGACACTTTTTTCTGATAGATCCTCTGAGAACCGACCTTGTGAAGGTTATCGAGCCGGAGATTCCAGTTCTGGCCGGGCTACCGGTGCGGTCATCTGCCTATTGTTTGGCGAGCGAAAGGTGACACGACTATCCGCCTTGTTCGCCCCGATACGCGCTACCTTATTCAGCAATGATCTATGCCTGACAACATCCCAAGTTTCAAACGCATAACCGATACGTACTCGTTTCTGGGCCTGCCCACTGATCAGATCGATCAGCAGAGCGAATTTGACATTCATACAATGCAGAGCGTTCACGTGGAGCTTCCGAGTCAATCGCCGGTTTTTCGGGCCAATTATTTCACCTTCGTCTTCGTCAAAGATGCGGTTGGTCACTTCATGATCGAGGAGCAGCCGTTTGAGGTACTGCCGGGTACCATCTATTTCACCAATCCGGGCCATATCAAATCCTTTGGCTGGCAACAAATCGAGACAGTCTATCTGGTATCGCTGAGCGAAGCGTTTCTTAAAGAAAACGTCCACGCTCGTATCTACGACGAGTTTGCGTTTCTGCTGGCCGAAACGGTGGTCAACAAAGCATTGGAACCCAGCGTGTTTGCCGAGTTTGATCAGCTTTGCGGGCAACTTCTCGCTGCCTACACGTCGAATTCACCCCATCGGTACAAGATCATCGGTAGTCTGTTCCGGGTTGTGCTGCTGAAAATCGAAGATTATTTCTGGCAGGACTACAACCCCATCTACGAGGGCAACCGCAGTTCGCAGATCGTCCGGGAATTCAAGCGGTGTCTCGAACAACATTTTCGGGAGTTAAACCAACCGGACGTAAAAAACCCCAAAGCCTTGCGCGTTCAGGACTGCGCCGAGGCTCAACACCTGCATCCCAATTACCTCAGCACCGTCATCAAAAGCAAAACCGGCAAATCAGTCAGCACCTGGATCATCGAAAAGACGATTGGGGAAGCCAAGTCGATGCTGAAAAACACTCCGCTGTCGATCAAAGAAATCGCTTACCGGCTGGGCTTTATCGAATCAACGCACTTCAGTACGTACTTCAGGAAGTACACGGGGCAGTCGCCGATAGCCTGCCGTCGGCATCAGCCCTCGGCTTAGCGGTCTGTACCTTACCATTTTGCCCTTAATGCGATGATTCTTGTGCTTACTCAGCGCGGTTTGCGGCTGACCTTTGTGCTTTCGTGCCACTCAACGACGAAAAGCAACACATATGAACATCGTCATCACCGGGTCACTGGGCAACATCGGGAAGCCACTAACCGAAGATTTAATAAGCAGGGGCCACGCGGTCACGGTCATTAGCAGCAGTCCCGACAAACAAGCCGCCATCGGGGCTTTGGGGGCAACAGCCGCCATCGGTACCGTTGAAGACGTTCAATTCCTGACCGATACATTCAGCGGGGCTGATGCGGTGTTCTGTTTGGTCCCCCCCGACGCCTATTTTAAGGCAAACATTGACCCCGTGACGTACTACCGGCAGGTCGGCACCGCGTATGCCGACGCGATCCGGCAGGCGGACGTTCGGCGGGTGGTTCACCTCAGCAGCGTGGGGGCGCACCTGGGTTCGGGGTCGGGGCTGCTGATTGGGCATCACGTCGTCGAGAACATTCTGGGCGAACTGCCGGATATATCGCTGACCCACCTCCGGCCGGGTGCCTTTTACGTCAACTTAACCAGCTTCATACCGGGCATCAAAAAGCAGGGCGGCATTTCGGCCAATTACGGTGGTTCCGATAACGTACCCTGGTCGTCGCCGGTCGATATTGCCGGGGCCGTTGCCGAAGCTCTCGAAACGCCCTCCGAGGGCCGGGATATCCGGTACGTTGCCAGCGACGAAGCCACCTGCGACACCATCGCGGGCCTGTTGGGCAACGCCATCGGCCAGCCCGACCTGACCTGGACCGTGATTCCCGACGAGCAGATGCAGAGCCGCTTAGAAACCGTTGGGATGCCCACCGGAGCCGCCAAAGGGCTGGTCGAGATGAATGCCAGTATGCACAACGGCAGCTACGCCTACGATTATTACCAACACCGCCCCGCCCGGATGGGTACGGTTAAGTTGGCCGATTTTGCGCGGGGATTTGCCGCCCTGTACACCGCTTAAAACCAACTGGAAACCATGAAAAACGTACTGATAACGGGTGCCAACAAAGGAATTGGGCTGGAAACGGCCCGGCAATTAGCGCAGGCCGGGTACTACGTGTACGTGGGCAGCCGCGATAAGGAAAAGGGGCTGAAGGCGGTAAACGAGCTAACTGAAGCGGGCCTGACTACGGTGGAACTGCTGGAAATAGATGTCTCCAGCATTGAGTCGATCAAGCAGGCGGTGGCTACGCTGGAATCAAAAATTAAGGTGTTGGATGTGTTGATTAACAATGCGGGTGTCACCGGCGAGCAGCCTCAGACTATCTCGACGGTCGATGTCAATGAGATACGCAAGGTACTGGAAACCAACTACCTCGGCCCGATACAAACCACTCAGCAATGCCTCGGTCTGTTAAGGAACGCCGATCAGCCGGTCATCATTAACATCTCCAGCGAAGTTGGTTCGCTGACCATGCACACCAGCCCGGATCGGAACCCGAATTGGGCTAATTTTCCGGTGTATGGTTCGTCTAAAACCATCCTCAACGCCTTCACGGTGATGTTGTCCAATGAATTCAAGGAAACGAAATTCAGGATCAACAGCGTAACGCCGGGCTACACGGCCACCGACTTTAACCAGCATCAGGGCACTAAATCGGTGGAGCAGGGGGCCAAAGTGATCGTGGACGTTGTGCTGGCCGACGGAACAAGCGGGAAATTCCTGGCCGAGCAGGGCGAAGTACCCTGGTAGGATTTGGTTTTAGCCCCGCTTATCTGCCGCATAAATCCGGCAGATAAGCGGGGCGTTTTAAGGCATCTACTTAACACCGCGCAATTCAACCTGCCGTGTTTTTTCGACTGATTCGGCGGTTAGAAAGATGGATCGGTCTCTCAGGAAAGCCGAGATCCAAATCACCACCAAAAACACTGCTGCCACCAATGCCGAGCCGTGCGAGAGTTCCGTGGCCAACGCCCCCGAAAAGTAGGCCGTCAGCAGCAGAAAGCCGATTTTACGGGTGGCGGGTAACAGGTACAGCAGCGTAAACCCAATTTCCAGCAGACCCAGTGGGATAAGATAGGCGGCCACGCCCATGTTCGTTAGCGTCTCAACAACCGGGGGCTGCCCGGTCAGCTTGCCGATGCCGCTGAGAATGACCATACCGGCTGCCAGAGCCGTGAACACAAGCATGAGCATGCGATTGACGGAAGTTTTCATAACTGGTTTTTTTTAAAATGAAGAGATGATAATTGAGAAAACGGGGCTTGCCGGGTACGTTAGCTGATGATCGGAAGGGCTTTCGCTTCGGAGATACCGGCGGCATACTGGCGTTCTAAAGCCTCAGAAACGGCAAGCGAATCTTCGTAAACGGTCATCTCCGTGATCTTGCCCCACTGAATCCGCACAAAGTGAACCCCGTGATTGGCGTAACGGCTCCCGTCTTTCAGGCCCGCCGTGGCGTGCCAGCGGGCAATCACCAGCGTGTCATTTGGCCAGCCCCGCACCAGTACGTCGTCAATCTCGATGTGCAGGTCGGGCAACAGCCGTCCCACCCGCTCGAACCACAACTTGGTGGCGGCCTGGTCGTGGCGAATACCGCCGAGGGCATGGTTGCCGGAGAACGTATGGGTAATGTTCAGGGCCAGGCCCTTTGACGCTTCGGCGTATTGGTGTTGATTAATCAGCCCGAAGGCCTCCTTGATCTTTCCTTTAATAATGGCGTTATACATGGTCTGAGCGTGTTTTGTGATTATTTCACTTTCGCTGAGACAAAGGTCGTGCATGCTGCGGGGGCTGACCTGACACAAATGTGACAATCGTTACAGGCCCATGATTTTTTTGCGAATCCGGCTCAGCGACTGGCGTTCGATGCCTATGTAAGACGACAGATGGGTGAGCGAAATGCGGTTGAAGAGGGCGGGGTTTTGCTGAATAAAATCGAGGTAGCGTTTTTCCGCGCCGTCGAACTGAAAGCTTTCGATCCGTCGTTGCTGAACCTTAAAGACTTCTTCGGTTACTAACCGACCGTAACGTTCCAGTCCCGGATACTGTTGATACCCCTGCTGGATGTGCTGGTAGGAAAACGTCAGCAGGGTGGTAGGCTCTAAGCACTGAAAAGAGTATTTGCTGGGGCTTTGCGTAATGAATGAATAATAATCGGTGGCGTAATCGCCTTGTGCAGAAAATTGAATCGTAATGTCTTCGCCTTTTTCATTGACGTAATAAATTCGCAGCAAGCCTTCGTTCACAAAGCCTAAGCGGTGATCTTTCTGACCGGCCTGCACAAAGAAGTCGTGCGCGGCAACCGATTCTAAGCGAGCACCCGTTCGGAGGTAGTTCCATTCCTCGTCGGTGCATTGGGAATTAAGTCCCCGAACGGCATTTTCCAAACGGCTGAAGTCGGGTTGAATTGGCTGTTCCATCGTGGGCTGCTTGCTTAGTATAATTTTGGTTGACTATTAGATAACTCGCTGATATGCAAGAAGTAAAGGAATTACTGAACCAGATGAATTACCATGCTCAAGTACCCATCATGGTAAACGAAAATTGTGCCATCGCCCTGCCGGAGGCTATTTGGAAAAAGCTGCTGCAACCCCACAAACTGGCTTATTATTATTTTATATTTTTGGATCGGGGGTCAGAAACCGTTCAGGTCGATTTGCAGGACATCACCATTTCCGATAGCCAGTTAGTGTTTGGGGTGCCCAATCAAATCTTCGCGCATCCTTCCCCCAATAAAGATAGTCAACAGTATAAAATCGGATTCGATGAAAACACCCTGGCGATGCTTCCGCACACTTACCCGTTTCTGGTCAATCCGTTGAGCGTAAACACAATTACGTTCGAGCCGGAAGCAAAAGGGCGGGTAAAGGCGGTGCTGTCCATGTTATTTCAACTGCTGCATTCGCCCGGAAAGCAGAAGAAGGCAGACATCATTCTGGCGCATCTGAACGCGCTGTTGACCGAGTTCAACAGTGCTTACTTCGGGGATCGTGAGCAGCCTTCCCCATCAAACTCCAAGCTGTCAAAATATGTTGCCTTTACCTTAGCCGTGGAAACGCACCTGACCGAGCAGCATACGGTACACACCATTGCCGACGAATTGGCGATGACCCCGAATGGTCTCTACGGTCTTGTGAAGGAGTTTTCGGGCCTTTCGCCCAAAGAATGGATGACCAACCGTCTGATTCAGGAAGCCCAGCGGAAGCTGCACTACGCCACACCGTCGGTCAAAGAATTGGCTTATGATCTGGGCTTCAATGACCCGGCTTATTTTTCGCGGCTCTTCAAAAAGCGAACCGGCAAGAGTGTCAGTGCCTTTCTCGGCGACCGCCACGATTTGTCCGGCAAATGAGTTGATTTGTCCACGTCAGTTGGTTTCGGAGGAGCGACTTTTGCCTTGTTCTAAAACAGCGAGCAAAATGAAGTCAGCATTAGTAACCGGAGCCAACAAAGGCATTGGTCTGGAAGTCGCGAGACAACTCGCGCAACAGGGATTTTTCGTTTATCTGGGTTGCCGTAACCTGGAAAATGGTTTAGCCGCAGCGCAAAAACTCAACGCCGACGGCATTAACCAGGTCGAAGCCATCCAATTAGACGTTACCGATTCCGAATCGGTTTGGGCGGCCCGTGCCGTCATCGGTGAAAAAACGTCGGTGTTGGACGTGCTGGTCAACAACGCCGGCATTTCGGGCGGAATCCCCCAGTCGGCCCTCGACGCAACAATTGACCAGTTTCAGGAAGTCTACGAGACCAATCTGTTCGGGGTGGTCCGGGTTACGCAGGCGTTTATTGATTTGCTGAAACAGTCCGATGAACCACGCATCGTAAACGTGACCTCATCAATGGGATCGCTCAGCTTGGCGGCTGGCCCCGCCAGTGGCGACTACCACAACCAACTGTCGGTCTACCAATCCAGCAAATCGGCCCTCAATATGTACACGATCAGTCTGGCTTATGCGCTTCGTGATACCCCGTTCAGAGTCAACGCAGTTTGTCCCGGATACACCCAAACCGACTTCACCAACCACCAGGGCACCAGCACGGTGGAGCAGGCTGGGCAACGGATCGCCAAATACGCACTGATCGACCAGAACGGGCCAACCGGCAAATTCATCAGCGAAGAGTACTTTCCCGAACCGGCCAGTTGCCCCTGGTAATGTTGAAAATCCACGAGGTATAAGCCTGTGGATTCCTGACAAATGAGTCCGTTCAAACCCTCATACCAGTCTAACCGACCAGTGTGAGGGTTTTGGTTTGTAGAGATACCTTAACTACTTGATAGCGTTGGGCTTCTCAACTCATCTCGCAAGACCTTCTTCTCGTGAGACTAAACAGATATCTTACGATTGGCTGTACACAAACAGGAATAGCCTGGTGTTGCTTCGGCGGTCATTGCGACCGTCTGTAATCTGGCTTAGCACAATGTTACTTAGATATTTGTATCTAATTCTGTAGTTCTTGTACGTCGTTGCCAACGGCGATCCCCAACCTTTGTTCCGTCAGTTAACCAGCGGTACATCGCTGGTTAACTGACAGACTAATTCTCGTTGCCTGCCCTCCATCAAGGTTGCGGGTGTGCCAATTGAGCAGAAAGTGCAACGGGTTCATTAAGTGCTTTGCCTGCACCGCAACGAGTAAGACCACCCACCGAACAACTCATCGAATGGACTGACCCGGCTTTGTTTACGGCTGGCGACTGTTTCCATTGTTGCCTGACTCCCCGGACGTGTCCCGTCCCGGAGACGGCATAACAGTACCAGTAAGTACTTCATTTTCTCAACGTTAACCCCGCATTGTCGGCAAAACAGCTTCATCATGGCAGACAACACGCAACAACCGAAACTGACCGAAGACGAGCAGCGACTGTTGGATCAGTTCATGGCGGCAGCACCGACTGAACTGTCGGATTTCGGTCGGCGACGGCGCGATTTTCTCAAGATGATCTCGGTCGCTACGGGCGGGGTGCTGGTCGGGCCGCTGCTGGGTGCGGAAGCCCTCGCCGAACCAGCCGCTACGGAAACCTACGCGGCCAGCCTGGAAAACACCGTCAGCGTCGGCTTCTCGGTCAACGGCACCGCCCGCTCGGTGGCCGTCGATTCGCGCATGACGCTGCTTGATACCCTGCGGGAACGGCTCGACCTGACCGGCTCCAAAAAGGGCTGCGACCACGGTCAGTGCGGGTCCTGTACGGTGCTCATCGGCGGGCGACGGGTGCTGTCCTGCCTGACGATGGCCGCCACCTGCGAGGGCAAAGCCGTGACCACGATTGAAGGGATTGCCAATGGCACCAACCTACACCCCATACAGGCGGCTTTCATCAAACACGACGGCTACCAGTGCGGCTACTGCACGCCCGGCCAAATCTGCGCGGCCATCGCCCTGATGGACGAAGCCAAACGGGGCGATGTCAGCTACGTTACGGCGGACGTGCGCACTCCGGCCCGGCCCCTGGAACTCTCCGACGAGGAGATTCGGGAGCGGATGTCGGGCAACATCTGCCGGTGCGCGGCCTACAACGGCATCGTGGACGCTATCCGCGAAGTACACACGGGCCGGGAGGTGGTGCAGGTCTGGCAGTTTCCCGATGGCCGACAGACGCCCGCAGGCCAGTAGCCAATCGTACTTAACCCAACCAATCCAGCAGCAACGTTATGAGACCGTATACCTATTCCAGAGCGACCAACGCCGACTCGGCCACTCAATCGGCCACGGCTGACCCCACCGTAAAATTTCTGGCGGGGGGCACCAACATCGTCGATCTGATGAAAGAAGACGTGGAACGGCCAACCGCCCTCATCGACATCACCAACCTCCCGCTCACCGACATCCGCGCCATCACCAGCGGACCCAATCAGGGGGGCGTTTCGCTGGGTAGTCTGGGCGTAAACTCCGATGCGGCCAACCACCCCCTGATCCGGCAAAACTACCCCATGCTGACCCAGGCCACCTTAGCCGGTGCGTCGGTCCAGATTCGCAACATGGCCACCAACGGCGGCAACCTCAACCAGCGCACCCGCTGCCCGTACTTTTATGAGGTCTCGATGCCCTGCAATAAACGGATGCCCGGCAGCGGTTGCTCGGCTTTGGGGGGCGAAAACCGGCTCCACGCCATCTTCGGCTGGTCGGAGCAGTGCGTGGCGGTCTACCCCTCCGACATGGCCATTGCCTTAGCCGCCCTCGACGCGGTGGTCGTCGTGCGCAATGCCGCCGGTGCCACCCGCTCGATCCCTTTTAACGATTACCACCGGCTCCCCGGCGACACACCCCAACTCGACAACAACTTGGCCGTGGGGGAGTTGATCACGGCCATCGAACTGCCGCCCAGCCGCTTAGCCGACAAGTCGTACTACCTCAAAGTGCGGGACCGGTCCAGCTACGCCTTCGCCCTGATGTCGGTGGCGGCTGGATTAGAAACAGATGGGGGGAATACCATCCAACAGGCGCGGCTGGCAATGGGCGGGGTATCGCACAAGCCGTGGCGGGCCTTCGAGGCCGAGCGGTTTTTAGTGGGTAAAGTGGCCAACGAAACCAACTTCAGGCAGGCGGCAGAGGCCGAAATGCGCTTAGCCCGACCGCTGGAGCACAACGGCTTCAAAGTGGAGTTAGGCAGGCGAATCATCACCCGTGCGCTGATGCAGGCCTTCACCGGCGCGTAAGTTTTCTCAACGTTTATTTTCCAGACGACTTTTACATGGCACTCATTGGCAAACCCATCGACCGCATCGACGGACGACTCAAAGTGACCGGCGCGGCCCGGTACACCGCCGAATTTAAACCCGAGAACCTGGTTTACGGGTTTGCCGTCCGGTCCACCATTGCCAAAGGCACCATCCGGGATTTTAACCTCGAAGCCGCCGAACGGAGCGGGGGTGTACTCTCGATTCTGACCTACCGCAATGCCCCCCGGCTGCGCCCCCTCAATCCGATGGTCAGAACCGGCGGTGGCCTCGCTGATTTCATCCCGCCTTTGCAGGATAATCGAATCCATTATTTCGGGCAGTACATCGGCCTTGTGATCGCCGAAACCTACGAACAGGCGCGGGCCGCAGCCAACCTCGTCACCGTTTCCTACAACCGGGAAGAACCGGCCATCGACTTAGAGAAGGAGCTACCCAACGCAAACACGCCCGAAATCAACTCGGCGGGGGGACTCTCGCAGGTCAATATCGGTCAGGCCGCGCCCCTGCTCGCTGCCGCGCCGGTCCGAATCGAGCATGAATACGTGACCTCGAACGAGAATCACCAACCGATGGAGTCGCACGCGACCATTGCCATCTGGCAGGGCACCGACAAACTTACCCTCTACGACTCGACGCAGAACGTAAACGGTGTACAGGGTACTACGGCGTATATGCTTGGTCTGGCCCCGGAAGACGTGCTGGTCCTGTCGTATTACGTCGGCGGGGCTTTTGGCAGTAAAGGACTGCAATTCAGCAACATTATCCTGACGGCGATAGCGGCACGGGTCGTTAACCGACCCGTGAAATTTGTGCTGACCCGGCAGATGATGCAGACCAACACTGGCCGCCGACCCGAGACGATTCAAACCGTGAGTCTGGGCAGCGACCGGGCCGGGAATCTCAGCGTGATGCGGCACCATAGCGACTCGTACCGGAACCTGTCGACGTACTTCGAGAACACCGGCTCCCAGAGCCAGATTCTGTACAAAGCACCGGTTCACGAGATCAGCTACACCATCACGACGCTCAACATCGGCCCGCCCCTCTATATGCGGGCACCGGGTGAAGCACCGGGTACGTTCGCGCTCGAATCGGCGATGGACGAACTGGCGTATGAACTGAACATGGACCCGCTGGCCCTGCGGGTGCAAAACCACACCGCCATCAACCAAGTGTCGAAGTTGCCGTTTTCGAGCGAACACCTGTTAGAGTGTTACTCGGTTGGGGCCGAGAAAATTGGCTGGTCCAACCGTAATCCGGTGCCCGGTCAGGTGCGCAACGGTCGCTGGTTGGTGGGCTACGGGATGGCCTCCGCGACGTACCCGGGCGTTCGCCGGTCAGCCGCCGTTCGGGTGCAAATGATGCCCGACGGCTCGATCAAGGTGATGAGTGCAACCCACGACATGGGGACGGGTACGTACACCATTATGGCACAAACGGCGGGCGATGCCCTGGGCCTGCCTATGGAGAAAATTACGGTGCTCCTTGGCGATTCAAGCTTGCCGCCCGCGCCCGCTTCCGTTGGTTCGGTATCAGCCGCCAGCGTCACGTCGGGCGTTTACGAGACCTGTAACATCCTGCGTTCCCAGTTGCTGGACATCGCCCTTGCCGATCGGGGATCTCGGCTGGCGGGTCGTAAGCCGGAAGATATTTCTTTCGCCGACGGTCGGTTTTTCCTGAAAACAGACCCTTCGGTGAGCGACACCTACGCCGATATCGTGCGTCGCAGCAACCGGCCAATGCTGGATGTCTGCACCCTGTCGATGCCCGCAGCCGGTCCCGGTCAGGGGCCACCGAGTTCATCGTGTCCCCTCGCTCCTTATGATCTGGACCAGAATAACGATGCCAACCGGTACTCGTTTCAGGCCTTCGGGGCGCAGTTCGTCGAAGTGTGGGTGGACCCCGATCTGGGCATCGTGCGGGTCAAACGGGTGGTGAGCGTGCATGACATCGGGCAGGTGATGAACGAAAAAACGGCAGCTTCGCAGATCCGTGGCAGCGTTGTTTTCGGCATTGGTTCGGCCCTGATGGAAGAAACGGCCTACGACATGCGCTACGCCAACCCGGTCACCCGGACGCTGGGCGATTACCACGTGCCGGTGCATTTAGATATTCCCCCGATTGACGTGCACTTTATCGGCAAGCCCGACTTCCGTCTCTCGCCCATCGGAGCCAAAGGGGGCGGGGAGATCGGCGTAGTAGGTGTGAATGCGGCCATTGCCAATGCGGTCTTCAACGCCACCGGCAAGCGCATCCGCGAACTACCCCTGACGCCCGACAAACTGCTGTAATCGCCTGGCTCACGTAAAAAGTTGTGTTTGTGTTTTTTGTGCGTAAGTGTTTGCTCATCAGCATAACTGAAATACTAAAACACCGCATCGGCGGCCCGGCTCAACACTTATACACATCATCTTAGTCAACGTCTTATGAAAACGCTCTTTTTACGCATTCGTAGCGGGCGGCTGGTGCTGCTCCTGGGCCTTTTTCTTCTGATCGTGCCGGGCATCCGGGCGCAGTCGGTTTTTATCAATGAGTTAACCTACGACAGCAACCGGCTCCTCAATGGCCGATTCCAGCCCGTCCTGCCCAACTTGGTCGAGATCGCCGGACCAGCCGGTACGAACCTCACCAACTGGCGGCTGATTCTCTACGGCAGTGATGTTCCGGTCGGCAGGGGTACGCCGAATCGGGGGCGGGTATACGACACAATCGCTGTTTCGGGCCTGATTCAGAACCAGCAGAACGGCTATGGTACGCTGGCCTTCTCGCTACCCCCCGCCACGCTCCAGACGGCCCCTGGCAGTGGCATTGCACTGATCAACGCGTCGGGCACCGTCGCGCAATTAGTGAGTTACGGCAGTTCGCTGACGGCGGTTAACGGGCCAGCCGCCGGGATGGTAGCGCAGGTCATTCCTCGGGTTCACAGTGCCACCAACGGCACCCAATCCCTGCAACTACAGGGCCGGGGGGCGCGCTACACCGATTTTACGTGGTCCGAACTGGCTACCTACTCGCCGGGCCGCGTCAACGCGGGCTTGCCAAACACCCCGCAGGTATTCGTTCTGCCCACGACCGTCGAGCTTTCGGTCAGTGCCATGACCGTCAGGGAAGGCGGTGCCGACAGTCTGGTGGTGGCCACCGTCACGGCATCGGCTCCTGTAGTTGGCGATCAGTCCGTTCGGCTCCGGGGATCGGGTACAAACATCACCGGCGATGATTATCGACTTCAGAATGCGACGATTACCATTCTCAGCGGAGCCACCTCCGGCTCGACGGTGGTTACCATCCGTAACGATGACATCGTGGAAGGGACGGATACCTTGCGGTTGACGATTGATGTACCCAACTCGTCGTTGGTGTTGGGAACCGCGACGACCCGGACGATTGCCATTCTCGATAACGATGCGGCACCGGGTCGCTTCGTCCTGACCGAGCCAACCTACAACTGCGCTACGGGAGCCATTACGCTCAACACCAGCGGGGGCGACGGCACGAGCATCATGTTTGATGTGCCGGGCGTTCAGCGGGCTTCCTCTACGGCCCGAAACGGGGTGGTAGAAGACGGCTTGCGGGGCGATCCGAAGGTGCTCGTTATCACGGCCACGCAGTCGGGCGTGACGGTGCGCTACGCCTTTGATTTTGCCGCTTTTTGCGCCCAGCCCAGCCCACCCGCATCCGCAACGACCGCATCAACGGGCTGTGGCAGTCCGGTAAACACCCTCGGCCAGCCACTGACCCTGCTGATACCGGTGTACGACTGCGCTACGGGCGTTATCCGGTTCTACACGACGGGGGGGAACAGTTCACCCATCACCTTCGCAGCCGCCGGTATCACCCCCCCGACGACCAACTGCATCGAAACCCTTGACCCCGGCAACCGCGACAACGACACCTACACCATTACAGCCTCGCAGAACGGCGTCACCTCGACCATTGTCTGGACGCGTCCCTGCCGCAGCTTGCGTCGGGCCGCCGAAGAACCCGTCAATACCCCCCTGACCGTAACATTGCTGGGCAACCCGGTCACTGGCGATGCCGTCCGGTTTGAGGTCCGGGGGGCGGAGGGTCAGTTTTTGGAAACTAATCTTATCGATAGTCAGGGCCGTTCAATCAGTAAAGCCACCATCAATCAGCCCGGTCGTGTTGAGCAGCAAACCCTGCAGCTGAACCGACCGGCGGGTACGTACTTGTTGCAGGTCAAAACCGCCCGGCAGCGCAGCACCGTTAAGGTGCTGAAGGAATAACCGTAGCCGGGTTCTCTGCCAATCGGCAACCCGTTACTATCTGTTCAACAAACGCTTATGAATCAGGACGTAACAGCCGCGCTGCAAACCGGCGACCTCGCGCCAAATGCTACATTACCCGATGGTTCTCAACTCGCCGAATTGCGCGGCAGGCCAGTTATCTTGGCGTTTGCGCCGGTCGAGTGGAATCCGGCTTACGCCTACCAGAGTGAAATCTTTGCGCGTTTGTCGCAGGCATTAGGTGCTCAGGCAACCTTTGTCGATACGGCTGCCGACGATTGGCATTCGCTCGACTGCCGCAGTGAACTGGCCCGTCAGTTTGGCGTGGCTGGGCAGCGGGCCTTGGTTCTGCTTGACGAGTACAGCGTCCTCCGGTGGAAAATCAGGGTTGAAACGGGTCAGGACATCCGGCCGGGCGAGGTGCTGGCGGCTCTGGAGTCGCTTAAAACACCGGCTGTGTTGCCACATGCCCTGAGCTTCATTCGCCGATGTGGGGTGCACCTGGGAAAGTAACCGCTACCGGCTCCGCGTCAGTCTGAACGACATAGCCAGCGGAGGTCACCAGGCTGTAATATGGCATCTATCAGCGCCCTCGTAGGGTTTGAAGCCTAAAAACGATGCATCAATTCACCTCACTTTCAACCTTGTTGCCTGTCGTCTTCGCTGCCATGACCGCCACCGCGCTACAGGCCAACGCTCAACCCGTTACCGGTTCAGGTGAGCACATCGCCATTCCCGGTGCGCGGTCGATTGACCACGCCGGGTTCGCCGTCCGCGATCTTGAACAGGCCATTACCTTTTTTACCGACGTGTTGGGGGCCGCCGTGCTGTGGCGTTCCGCTCCCTTCAGTGCCGACGGACTCAGCCCCAAAGCACCCGCCGGTCTCAACGCCGATCCGCGCGCGGCCACACGACTGGTCATGCTTCGGCTGGGTCCCAACCTGAATGTCGAACTGATCGAGTATCGCCCCGGTGCGCCACCGGTCATGCCGTTGAGCAGTGGCCTGAACGTGGGTCACTTCGCCTTCGACGTGGACGACATCAACGTGGCGGGTGCATACCTGAAAGCCAAAAACGTACTGTTGCTGGAAGGGCCGCGCCACAACACCGAAGGGCCAAATACCGGACAGGATAGCTGGTTCTTCCTGACTCCCTGGGGAATGGCAGTCGAGCTGATCCACCGACTGGCCCGTATGCCCTACGACTGTAACACGGCCGCCCGCCTGTTCAAGGCGTCCGCCCAACCCGAATCAGCAATGACCCCTGTCACCGGGCAAGCCACGTTTTCAGTCATGGACGAGGAGAAAAAAATCCTCAGGCTCGAAAACGACCGGGTGCAGGCCATGATCGGGCGGGACTACGCTACGCTGGAACGGCTGATGGCCCCCGAATGCGTTAACGTGGAAAGTAACGGCACGGTACGAACTACCGCTGAATTTATGGCCAGCTTCCGAGCGGAGAAAACCACCTTCGATACTTTTGTTATTGACGAAAACCGGGTGCGATCTTACGGAAACTCAGCCGTGGTCACGGGCCAGTATCACAACGTCCTTAGCATCGACGTTCGGCCTCAACCCGTCAAATACACCGGGCATACCCGCGTTTGGGCGAAGCAGACGGATGGTAACTGGCAGATTGTATCGCACCAGGCGACCGAAATGCCGGTAACCAAGTGATCTCTGGTAGGGCGTGACCTGAGCAATGTTTACCTTGATAATCAGCCTGCTAACTTTTTCTGATAATCTTCACCTCAAACTATCATCATTTAGTCAGCGTCAAAAACCAGAAATTTGCAGATAGTGTTATAGAGTAAATCCATTGACGCGCGACCATGAAAATCCCCAAAAAATACCTGAGTCGGCAGGCTGAGATTACGCAATCGTTTCTACGGGTGATGAACGAACACATGGACGATTTCATGGCTGGCCGGGTGCAGGAAATGGCGCCCCTCCGCGAGATTGCCGATGTCATGTGCCTCCATCCGGTTCATATCAGCAATGTCATCAAGCTGGATACGGGCTTTCACCCCTGCCACTTCTACGAGCTTCGGATTGCCCGCGAAGCCAAACAATTGCTGGCTGATTCGGACTTATCTATAGGCGAGGTAGCCAGTCGGCTGACCTACGATACGTCCAATTTTACCAAATTCTTTAAAGCCTACGTGGGCATGACCCCATCGGAATACCGGAAGCAACTGAGTAGCCAACTTGTTAACCCTCAATCTGTTGCTGTTAGTGAACCACAACTGACGATGGTTGCCTGATTGAGGAAGCGCCGATTAATTTTTGACAAAAGGCAGGTCGATTTCCATCGACCTGCCTTTTTTATTCGTCCCCCGCTAACTCCTTAACAACAACCCGCTTTCAACGGCTTAGGTCGGATGCTCAATACTTAAATACTAACCAATAGTCCTTAAATACTCACCACAGCCAGGGTACCCCTTGTCCCGACCTTTGTCCCGTTGACAAACGATAACGATGACAATGGAAAACGAGACAACAGAACGAGTACAGGCCTTGACGACGGAAGAGCGCCAGGCCATCGAAACATTTTACAGTGCCTGGAAGCTGCACCAGCCCGAACTACTCGACCAGGTATGCACCCCCGATTGGCAGGATATTCCGCTCGCTCCCGGACAGGTAGACGGCCCGCAGGGACTGCAGGACATCATGACCGGTTTTATAGCCGCGTTTCCTGACGTGGAAGTTGTCATTCACGAGTTCTACGGCACCCACGAACGCGCCGGGGTACGGGCCGAAATCACGTTCACCAATCAGCACGATGTACCGGGTGTTTCAACGACTGGCCAGCGGGTATCAATTATCCTGCACGAGTTTCATTACCTGAAGGCCGGTAAGTTGACCCACACGTGGCATCTGGAAGAAGGCTCCTTTATGCCCTACGCCATTTTCTCCACCAAATAAATCACTTTTTTCATCGGGCGAATTTCCGAATCAGGTAACTGACTATCAGGTCGATAACCCCCGATTGACACAAAAACACAATGAAAAACTCCATAAAAACCGCCGTCGTCACCGGCATCAGCAGTGGCATCGGCCTGGCACTGACCAAAAAACTCCTGGCCGAAGGCTATCAGGTCATCGGCACGTCCCGAACCGGCACGGTGGATGGACTTGACCATCCGAACGTACAGATAATCCCGTTGGAGGTGACCAACGAAGACAGTGTACAGCAGGCCGTGAGCCGGATTGCTGAACTGACCGATGGCATTGATTTGCTTGTGAATAACGCCGGTGCCGCCCCCGACGTGTTTGCAGTGACCCCCGACATGGGAGCTTTCACCCAAACGCTGGCGACCAACATTACCGGTACTGTGTTTCTGACCGAGCCGTTACTGACCTACCTGAACGACGGGGCACAGGTGATTTTCATCTCCAGCAACATGGGCCTGCCCCGCAACGCTGCTCCCAACGGACCGGGGTATCGGCTCTCCAAAGCCGCGATCAACATGTACGCGGCCATGCTCGCCACGCGCCTGGACGAACGTCGTATCCGGGTAACGCCCATGCACCCCGGCTGGGTACAAACCAAAATGGGTGGTGACCAGGCCACCTTAACGCCGGAGCAAGCGGCCAACGGGCTGTATCAGGGCATCGTGACCAACACCGAAAGCGGTAAGTTCTGGAATGCTGCAATTGGCGAAGTAGAAGCGTTTTGATGAACCTACTCAATTCATAATCAGGCAGTCATGTACACTGAATTAACCGGTAAGGTGGCCTTAATCACCGGCGCTACCAAAGGAATTGGCCGGGGCATTGCCGAGAAATATGCCTCCTTAGGTATCAGACTCGTCCTCAACTATTCGGCCGACGAGCTTGCCGCCACCGAGACGGCCAAGGCAATCGAACAATTCGGGATGGACTATTTGCTCCTCAAAGCCGATGTGTCGAGCCGGGTTGCGATTGAAAAAATGTACAGCGACGCGCTTGCGCATTTTGGCCGGTTGGATATCGTGGTCGCCAACGCCGGGGTCGAGTTGATTGAAACGCCGGTTTTAGCGTCCACCGAAGCTGACTTCGACAAGGTGTTCGGGCTAAACGTGAAGGGGACGTTTTTTGTGCTTCAGCAGGCGGCCCGACACGTGGCCGACGGGGGGCGGATTATCTTGATTTCGTCCACGATGAGCATCCATCCCGATCCGGGAGCCGCTATTTACGCAGCCAGCAAGGCAGGACCAAAACTGTTCGTGGAGGTGTTGGCGAAAGAACTGGGTGCGCGGCAAATTACGGTCAATTCCATCATGCCGGGCATCATCGACAATGCCGGGGTGATCACGAATCAGCCCGCCGACGTGAAAAAGCAGATGATGGCGGGCAGTCCGTTCAACCGACTGGGCAGCGTGGCCGATGTGGGTAACGTAGCCGCTTTTCTGGCCTCAAACGAAGGCAGTTTTATTCACGGACAGCACCTCGCGGTGAATGGCGGGTCTATTTATTAATTGTCAGGACTTACGCCGTTGCTAGCTGTCGGCTGATGGGTAGGTGAACAGCGATGGCGTAAGTTCTAACTTTTCAACGGAAAATAATGGCAAAACGAGCAAACAGATACCGTCTGACGCTGGAACCGCTGCTGGCCAGCGGAGAGGAATCGGAATCCCTGCGGCTGGAGTTTGAGAACCATGATGACGTGTTCAATATCATCCGTCGTTTGCGGGAAAAGGACCCATTTCACGACGTGCAACAGGCAACTGAGTTTGCCATCGGCATAAAGCTGTTCAGCGAGGTAATGATTAAAAATCGGACTCATCCGCTTTTTGACGAACTGCTACCCGCCTTCCGGATTTTTATGGAAAAGTTGAAACGATAACCAACCGATGCTCATGTCCCGAAGGCAGACCGTATGAAAGATTTCCTGCGGCAACCGGCTGCTACCGTAGCCGCCTGGTCGTACACCCGTGCAGGTACAAAACCGAATCGACTGGTATTGATACGTTGCCTCTGGGAAGCCGTTTTGCGTCACACCAGTCGCCTGATTGCGGATTCAGTCACCGCTATCAGGCGACCGGTGTGACGTCAGGCTTTCTGTGGTGATGTTGCCCAGTCGTGGTCGCGCAGGTACGGCTCGAAGCCGGTCAGTTCGTGAAAATCACGCGTCAGTTCCGGCAGATTGGCACTATAACCGGCCTCCTCGAACCAGCGGAACATAATGGTATTTTCTTCCCCTGTTTGCTCTTTGAAGGCATCGAACGAAGTCTGCTGGTAATCGACGTTTCGGCCCAGCACACGGCTGAAGGTGGCCGCCGTTTCCGTCATAGTCAGCTCCACGCTGGCCAACTCCCGTTCCTGGTTCAGAAAATCGCCGGGCCGCTCGAACACATCAGCCACCATCATTCCATAATCGTCTTCGGAAAGCTGCTGGAGCTTCGTATCGGGACTGAGCGGCAGCGAAAGCGTACCACCCTCGATCATGGGCCGCATGGCGTCGTAATTGAAGAAGAAGAACACCGGCCGCATAATGGTGTAGGGCAGGCCACTGGCCCGGACGTAATCCTCCACCTGAAACTTGCTGTCGAAGTGCGGGATGCCGGTTTGCCGTTCGGCACTCCCCACCGAACTGTACACGAAATGCCCGATGCCAGCCGCTTTGGCCGCGTCGACAACCGCCTTGCCCTGCTTAATTTCGACGTCCATCCCGTCTTGGATGCCCTGCATCGAAAAAACGCCGTAGCATCCCTGCATCGCCTGACGGAGGGAATTGGGGTCGTTGAGATCACCAACTACCAGTTCGGCACCCGCTTGCCGTAGGGCCTGCGCGAGGGGTTTGCTTTCCTCCCCGTCACGCACCAGCCCGCGCACGGCGAATTTTTTCCGTTGCAGGAGCTGATGAGCTATGGCATTACCCTGATGACCTGTTGCACCGGTGACAAGAATTACTTGTGTTGTTTCCATTTTTTTGTGTGTATGTTGAGTTAGTCGTTTTCGACCATAAACGGGCTGATTTAAGCCCGTTTATACATTATTTTTTGGTAAAAAAACGGGACCTGCCTGGTTCAGATAAACGAACGCCCGCCGTCGACGTTGAGCGTTTGACCGGTCATGAAGGCCGATTCGTCCGACGATAAAAACAGCACCGTTCCCACGAGGTCCTCAGCCGTCTGGCGTCGCTTCAGGGCACCCATCTTGGCAACCATGTCGATCATCCCCTCCGGAAACTCCTTTATGGCAGCCTCGGTAGCCACCACGCCCGGCGTAACGGCATTGGCGGTGATGTTGTATTGCCCCAGGGCGTTGGCCAACGCCCGAGTGAAACCAATGACGCCCGCTTTGGACGCCACGTAGGGTACCTGCTCGCCCGGCCCCGCGAAAATGCTGCCCGAACTGATGTTGACGATGCGCCCTGCTTTGCTTTCTTTCAGCAGGGGCAGCAGGGCTTTGGTGATCAGAAACTGACTGTCGAGGTTGATGGCCATCGTCGTGCGCCATTCCTCGTAGGTAGTTTCCTCAAACGGCTTGAAGGGAAATTTGCCCGCATTGTTGATGATGACATCAACCCGTCCCCATGTCTTCTTCACCTGATCGGCCATCTGCTGACAGCTTTCTTCCTTACTGACGTCGACCTGAATGGGCAGCAGTTCCCCGGACCCGCCCACCTCGCCCACTAATTTATCCAGCCCCTCGACCGAATAATCAACCGCGCAGACCCGCGCTCCTTCCGCCAGAAAGCGTTGCGTAAACGCTTTTCCGATGCCACCGGCGGCACCCGTAATGACGACTGATTTACCTGAAAGATTCATAACGTTGTTTTTTTATTGGTTGTAAATACGTGTTGATTAGCGGTTACTCTATGACTAATCAGTGCATCGTCTCCCCCGTTGGCTGGCTGGCCAGTTCCTGAATGTACTGGCGCAGGGTCCGGGGTTCGCGGCCCAGAATAGTCCGCAGCACTACCGCGTTGCCACCGGGAAAACCGTATTGGTCGTAGTGGGCATTCATGACCTGCAAGCCCTCACGCAGGGGACCTTCCGGCATTTTGGCCCGGTCAGCCCACTCGGCGAAGGGAGTTTCCCCCGCTTCGACTGGTCGCCCCAGTGCATCGCTCATCAGAGCGGCCATGTCCAGCCGGTTGATCATGCCGGGGGCACACAACTCGAACGTACCGTAATCCAGCATATCGCCGGTCAGGGCAAGGGCCGCTGTTTCGGCTACATCGCGGTAATCGACGTAGCAAACCCTGGCCCGTGTTGAGTAAGGCATGGCAATCCGGCCACTTCGGGCAACCGCAGGCCAGCCACTTTCGAGATTCTGCATGAACATGGCGGGCTGCAGAACCGTAAACACCATCCCCGACTCGTACAGGGCTTCCTCCACCGGCTGCTTGGCCGCGTGATTGCGCATTTTGGCAATGGAGGGGTGGTAGACGCTCGAAAAAACGAACTTGCGTACCCCGGTCGCTTTCGCGGCTTCGACCATCGCCACGCCCATCTCGTCCTCGTCGGGCGCGAAGGCCGGGTTGATGTGGAATACCCCGTCCATCCCCTCAGCCGCCTTTTGCAGGCTGTCAGGGTTGTGCAGGTCACCCATCACCGTCTCGGCAGCACCACGTTCACGGGCGGTTTGTACCTGTTGTTCGTCCCGCACCAAAGCCCGTACCTGCACCCCGCGTTTGGTTAGTTCGGGTACGACCAATCCGGCGTAGTTACCGGCTGCGCCAATCATTAATACCTTCATGAGTTAATTTTTGATGTTTACAAACTATCCGCTCAGTGATCCGGCGCGGGAATACTCCGCCCGCCTATCGACCAGAAACACGACCACCTGTGCCTGTTGGGGAGCCTGTATGCTTACTTGTTCGTCGGCTATAATCGCCGAATCGCCTTTTTGCAGGTCCGAAGCAACTCCCTCTATTGCTACCCTGCCGCTAAATACGTACAGGAAGGCCGTGTGACCTGGCAGGACCGGCAGCGGCAGGGTATGTTGGGTTAGCTGCGCATCATAAAGCCACACGGCACTTCGGATGGTTAGGGGATTGGCTTCTTCCGGCCCGCCAATTAACCGCCACGCATTGGGTGAATCTGCTGTTTCAAACCGATGAAACGCGACCTGCGGAGCAAGATCGGCCTGACGGGGACGCACAAAAATTTGCAGCATCTCCAGCGGTGCGTTGGCCAACTGCACCGATTCTTTGTGAGATGTCCCCTGCCCTGAACTCATCATCATCAGGTGAGTCGAGGTGAGCAGTTCCCGCCGACCCGTTGTGTCTTCGTGCATGACCGAACCCTGCCGGATGTACGACAGAATTTCGTCGTTGCGGTGTTCGTGCATCGGTACAACCACGCCCCCCTGCACTGTGGCGTGATCAACCAGGCCCAGCGGTCCCAGCCCGGCATCGTCCGGGAGGTTCAGGCGCAGGCCGGGGTGAATGCGCCGAATCTGGAACGCGCCACCTCCTAACTGCGGGTGATCCGATTGGCGGGATATGGTTAGCATAAATTTGGGGAGATAAACGGGCGTAACTGAACCCTATTTTTTGAGTTTGTCGAAGTAGTCCGGCGGGTAGAGTTTTTGGCCGTAGCGTTCGGCAATCGCCTGTAGCCGCTTCTGCTCATCGGGTCCCATCGGCGGGGGGTGCGGTAGTAACACATCGGGAGCTACGGGCTTGCCGATTTCCCCGAAAAATTCATCTAATCCCGAAGGAACCACCGTACACATCATGCGGGCGTTGGCACTCGACACGTTCTTGAAGCGATGAACGCCCCCACCCTTTGGAATGCTGACGAGTTGCCCCTTCTTCGCTGTTATTGATTTGTCTTCAAACTGAAACAGGACTTCGCCGTCGAGCACGTAATACGTTTCGTGAAAGCCTGCGTGTTCGTGCGGGCCGGGCCCGCCCCCCGGTGGAATCAGCATGTCGATCATGGCGTAGTCGCCATTGGTTTGTTTGCCGGTCACGATCAGGCGGTACGTATCGCCGACGACCGAGAGGGTCTGCCCTTCCTGCGGGGCGGCTGTGAGCAATTGGTTCGTTGTGGTTTCCATCGTTTTTTTAGTTGGGGTTTGTGATTGAGCGGTGTGGCAAACGAGCATCAGGGCCACCATGAGTTGGCCGAATACCCGGCCATTTCCGGGAGAAACCGGGTAGACCAGATCAGGCGATACCAGGGTGTCTTTCCTGCGGATCGGCACCGCTGCTGTTCGAGGTGTGTAATCGGCCCTGAGGGGTTGGGGTTTGCCGTTGACTGCCCAGTTGCAGGTCATAGAGGCCAGTGATGCCCGGTTGGGCTGTTCGGGCTTTCCCAGCGTAAACAGCTTGGGAAGCGGTGCATTTGTCGTCATAACGCCAGTTGGTTTGCTTACTCTTTACGGCACAAACAAGGGACAAAATGCGTCCCGACAGTAGGTACGAATGGGTATGCAAAATTGGCGGGCGAATGGATGACAAAATAGTCGTATCCGTCTGAAGATTAGTCCGATATAACCGAGTGAAGATTGAGGGCCAGTTTGTTGTCGTACCGTTTGACGGTTGCCTGGTAGCGTTTTGGGGCTAACTGGTGGTGCTTCTCGAACAGACGGATAAAATGACTGAGTTTACTGAAACCCAGCCGGTATGCCGTCTCCGAAACGAAAACCGGATGAGCAGGCGGGCGGCTTCGGTCATGTGCCCGGCCTGATAATACGTATAGATACTATCGCCAAATACCTGCCGGAACAGTCGGGTCATCTTTGTTTGGCTCAGGCCGAAATTATGGCTCAGTTGCGCCAACGGGGGCGTTACGCTTAAATCGGCCAGGACGGCGGTCCGCAGCGCGTGAATGGTTTCGGCATCTGTGGCGTCGATGGGTAGTAACTCAACCGACGGGCGGGCCAGCAGCCTGGTAAACAGTAGGCAAATAAGTTCCTGCGTCTTCACCTGATACAGCAAATGAGCCAGTTCACCCGTGCCGTTGATTCCGTTTAGCTGGGTAAACGTGCGCTGCATCTCCGGGGTCATTATTTCGTGAAAAACAAACGATTGATTCGTCGCCAGAATAGCGATCAGCGGATGACTTTCGTGGCCTACATGCAACATATTCAGGAGTGCTTGCCGGGCGATGGTAAGCGCGATGAAATTTACGTTCTCCTTGGAGGGAAGTGTAATCTGGGCAAACAGGTTGCTGGTCGCCAGTTGAATCGCGTATTCCCGGCTGCGAAAGGGGGCAAACGCATCCAGTTCGTCGCCTGCATCGACTTGTACCTTACTGCCGCTGAAGCGGATTGTTAGCCGGTCGTGCTGCGCTGACGTAGCCAGGCGCCGAAGGGTAAGCGGTTGCTTGAGGCAGTACCGATGGAGACAGAGCTTAAGACCGTTCTCCAGATAAACCTCCTTAATAAATCCGGTTCCGAGCGTTTCGGGCAGGCATACCTGATTGTTGACAGCATTTACCCCGAAGTAGTTGGCGAATGTTTGCGCAAAATCGAAACCTTTCTCTACTTTAAATTCCAGTTCAACAGCCATATTCTTCGCGAATGATACAGTTAACTACCTCACAGGTAGACTATTGGCATCAACGAGGACAGGCCAACGTGTGTTTTTGTTTACGCTCTTTAATTGAGCGAACGAGAACAGTACCGGCTCTGAAACGTCGGATGGTCGGCCTGGTCCTGTTCCCGGATGGTGGTCAGCCAAAGCGATTTCAAGGTAGTTAGCGCACCCGGCGGGCGCGGCCAAACCGGGCAGTCAACACACTCAACGTGTCGAACCGACGAGAGTCATAAGGCCTGATGATGGTGGTCATATATTCTTCACGGGTAGTGGCTTACGTTTGTGCGGCACGGAGAGTGTGCTGGAGAATTGAAAAAGGTGGGTGATAATGTCACTAATGACCCGGCGATCAGGGGCTTTATCTGTAATGGAATCGAAACGAATTACGCCCGGCGTTTTCAACGGGTATCCAGCGCTGAACAGGCCCGGAACGTTAGTACTGCTTATTAATAGACAATCATGGGAAATCTGTTCAAAGGCGGGCTGGAGACCCAGCCCAACGAAATCACCATCGACCAGCTACCGGTGCGGGGAAAGCTACCCGCCTGGTTGACCGGCGCACTCCTCCGCACCGGACCAGCCCAGTTTGAGGTAGGCCCCGATTCGTACCGCCACTGGTTCGACGGGCTGGCGATGCTCCATCGGTTCGCCTTTGCCGATGGCCGGGTGTCGTACCGCAACCGGTTTTTGCAGTCGCTCGCCTTCCGCGAAAATAACGCGGAAGGACGGATTAAGTATGCCGATTTTGCGACCGATCCCTGCAAGTCGCTCTTCAAACGGGTGGTGTCCCTATTTACCGAGCCGGACTACGGCGGCAATGGTAATGTCAACATCTCGAAGTTTGGAGCTGATTTTGTGACCCTGACCGAGTATCCGCTGGCGATGGTTTTCGACCCCAAAACGCTCGACACGCTGGGCGTATATGATTACGACGGCACCGATGCCCAAAACAGCACCGCCCACCCGCACCATGACCGGGAGCGGGATTTGGGGTTGACCTACGCGGCTAAGTATGGCATCACCAACGAATACCGCTTTTATAGTATGCAGGGCAAGCAGTTGACTTCCCTGAGCACCCTCAAGGTGGACCATCCCGCTTACGTCCACAGTTTTGGCCTCAGCGGACGCTACGTCATCCTGGCCGAATCAGCCCTGCGGTTGTCGAGTTCGGTATCGCTGGCCCTGAGCGGCAAGCCGTTTATCGAAAATTTTGAGTGGACACCCGAAGATGGCTCACGCTTTATCGTGATCGACAAAGTGAGCGGGCAGGTGGTGGCCGATGCGCCCACGGAAGCCTTCTTTGTGTTTCACCACGTCAATGCCTTTGAGCGGGACGATGAACTGATCGTGGACCTGATCGCCTACCCCAATGATGACTTTGTGAAAGCGACCTATCTGGATCACCTGCTGGCCGACGGAGCCGGGATTCCTGCTGGTGAACTACGCCGGTACCGCATCCCCCTGAACGGCAAACGGGCCACCTACGAACTACTGACAGCCGAAAACGTGGAGTTACCCCGCATTCACTACGACAGCTACCACACGCGGGGGGACTATAACTATGTGTACGCGGCCAGCGTTCGGCGTGACACGGCCGATTTCTACAACCAGCTCACCAAAGTCAACTTGGTCGCCGGGACGGTATCGGTCTGGCACGAGGACGGCTGTTATCCCGGCGAGCCAGTGTTTGTACCAGCCCCCGACGGGCGGGCCGAAGACGCGGGCGTGATCCTGTCGGTCGTATTCGACAGCCAACTGGCTACCTCGTTTTTGCTGGTGCTGGACGCGCAGTCATTCGGTGAAATTGCCCGCGCTACCGTACCGCAGCACATTCCGTTTGGCTTTCACGGTCAGTATTTCACCGAACCCAATTAACAACTCACGTTAAACCAATTCAGGCACATGTCCATCAACAAGCATTTATCCGGTTTGCCCGACAATGGCCGGACCATTGAACAAATAGTCATCAGCCGAGCCGCCCTGAGCGCATTGGCGGTGGGAGCCGGAGCGATTGGTGCATTGGCCATCGGTGCGCTGGCTATCGGGGCATTATCCATCGGCAACCTGCGTATCCGGCAGGGCTATATCCATAAACTACGCATCGACGAACTGGACGTGGACCGGCTCACCATCCGAACCACCGAACCCGGTGTGAAATCCGCGTAGGACGTAGCAAGAAACCTACATCACCCAATAACGGTGATGTAGGTCACCTTCAGATAGTTGTATGATTCTTACTCTACAGCACACATTATAAACGGCAACCACCAAAAATAGGACTTACGTTCGCGCAAACTAAAAAAGCAAAGCAAATGGAAACCCAGAAGAAAGATACACAAGCACACGGGATGCCCTGGGAAGCGCAATATGGCTACGCCCAGGGCCTCAAACAGGACGGAACCGTGTGGTTATCCGGGCAATTAGGGCACGACGAGCACGGTACAGTTGCCGGCGACATGGAAACGCAGATGCGCCAGACGTACGCCAACATCCAGAAATTACTGGTCGGCTTTGACATGACTATGGGCGATGTCGTAGACGAAGTGGTCTATGTACTCGATATCAGCACGGCGTTTGCGGCTCGTCAGAAGTTGGGGCGGGAGGTGTATCCAGACCCGATGCAGGTACCGAGTACCCTGATTGGCGTGGTGGGTCTGGGCATACCTACTCAACTGGTGGAAATCAAGGTTGTGGCTAAGAAGCCAAACGACGCATCTAAATAAGCGGTCTTGTCACGAACGAAAATTCAACCAGGAAACGGCAATTTATGCAGACAGTATTGATTACCGGAGCGACTTCAGGCATTGGTTTGATGATTGCTAACCAACTCTATAAAAACGGCTTCAGGGTAGTTGGTACCAGCCGCTTTCCAGATCAGCATCAGGCCAACGTTCCCTTTGAACTTTTGGCCCTGGATGTAACGTCCGAAGCGTCTATTCGTGACTGTATCGCGGCATTATCGGCTAAAACGACTGTTATTGATGTGTTGATCAATAACGCGGGCAATGGTGTTAATGGCAGTGCCGAAGAAACCAGCCCGGCGTTGGCCCGCAAGCAGTTTGAGACGAATTTTTGGGGAACGGTTAATATGACGAAAGCCGTTTTACCGATGATGCGACAGCAGCGGAGTGGTAAAATCATCACCATCGGTTCATTGGCTGGCCTGATCGGTGTCCCGTTTCAATCTTATTATGCCGCTTCCAAGCATGCATTAGAGGGCTTTTTTAAATCGCTGCGGTTTGAGGTCAAACCGTTCGGGATCAGCGTTTCTGTGGTTGAGCCGGGCTTTTTCAAAACGAATCTGGCGCAGGCCTTCGAATATGCCGAACCCAGTATCGCCGATTACGATGCAACCCGCACGAAGGCCTTGTCCGTTTTTTCGCGTTCGATTGAAACGGCTCCCACGCCGGAACCGGTAGCTGACACAGTGGTAAAGATACTTCGCTCCAAGAGTCCGCGATTCAGTTACCGGGTTGGCACCGATGCGCGAACCCTGCCCATCCTGCAATTTATGTTTTACCGCCTGTTCGAGTGGGGAGCCGCCCGAAAATTCAATGGTTGAGCAACTTCTACCCTTCCAATTTATATGGACCAGCCGCCGTCCACATTTAACGTAGCCCCGGTAATATAGCTGGCCGCTTCGCTGGCCAGGAAGGCCACGACCTGCCCCACATCTTGCGCTGTACCCAACCGGCCTAAAGCTATCGGGGAAAGCAGCGCGGCCAGCACCGTGGGGTCTGTTGGGGTTAAGTCCGTCTCAATGATGCCCGGCTGAATAATATTGACCGTAATGTTACGCGGAGCCAGGTCGCGGGCCCACCCGCGCGTGTAGGCTGCCAGCGCGCCCTTCGAGGCTGCATAGTCGCTGGACCCCGCAAACGCCGTACGAACATTTGACATCGACCCAATCGTAATAACACGCCCACCCGCCGGGAGGTGCGGCACCGTAGCGCGTACGGCCTGGGCTACCCCCCACGTGTTCACTTGCCACAAGTGAGCAAGGGCAGCCTCGTCGGGCGCAACCTCGTCAACCGGGCTGTTGACAAATACGCCAGCGTTGTTGACTAAAATGTCGAGCTGCCCAAAATGCTGCACTACCGCGTTGATGGCGTTGCGCACTTCGTCTTTATTAGCCATATCCGCCTTCAGGGCCAGTGTTGTGCCACCGTCTTGCTCAATAGCCGTAGACAGGGCTTGCGCCTGCTCAGCCCAAAGTAGAGTACCACCTGACCAGCCTGGGGCGTTCCATTCTACCCGTTATTGGCACCATGGAACAGTGGGGCAACGACCACCGGGCGGAATTAGAAAGAACCTTCGCTGAAGTGCTGTCCGTGGCGCAAAAAGAATAAAAGCGTAGAACGGGAACGAGTAAGGCGCGAATATCTCGTATAAAGCTGCTTTTGGTTTTCGCCGGATGGTAGTTAACAGGCTGCGCTACGGCTCGGTGAAGGTGATAGCGTTTCATGCTTACGGCTGTAGCGACTTAGCCAGGAACCCGTTCAGTTTCAATTTTGTAATAGTGTACATGGCGAAGATCGAGACACTGGCTGAGTTCTACCAGCATAAATTCAACGGGGCGGCCCCCCGCTGGCTACCCGACAACCTGCAACAGGATTTGGGGCATTTTAATGTCTTCCGCATCGAAGATCATGTTGGTGCGGGATCAGTTCCGGTTCAATATAACCGTCGTGATTTTTACAAGATCAGCCTGATTTGGGGCAACAATGTGTATCACTACGCCGACAAGAGCATCGAACTAAACGGCCCGACGCTCATGTTTTTCAATCCGCAGGTGCCTTACACTTGGCAACCTGTGTCAGGAGTTATCACCGGCTTTTTCTGCATTTTCAGGGAAGCCTTTATCACCGACAAGATTCGGGAAAACCTGCACGAACTACCCATGTTTCAGGTTGGTGGCAAACCCGCCTATGTTCTCAGCGAGCAGCAGGCAGGGCAGGTTACTAATCTGTTTGAGAAGATGTTAGCCGAAATTGATTCGACTTATTCGTTCAAATACGACCTGCTCAGAAGCTACGTGTTTGAGTTGATTCATTCGGCCCTTAAGATGCATCCTTCCGATACGCTCTACCAGCGTATCGATGCTAAATCACGCATGACGGCCGTATTTACTGAACTACTGGAACGGCAGTTTCCCATTGAGTCGTCCGCTCAGCGGTTCCGGCTGCGGTCAGCCAATGATTTTGCCAAACACCTGTCGGTTCACGTCAATCACCTCAATCGCTCGATCCGCGAAACGACCGGGAAAACAACGACTGAGCACATTGCCGAGCGGCTCATCAACGAGGCTAAAGCACTGCTGCGGCACACCGACTGGAATATTGCCGAAATCAGCTATTGTCTTGGCTTCGAGGAACCGGCCCATTTCACCAACTTCGTCAAAAAGCAAGTTGGCACTACGCCATCGGCTCTCCGAAATGGTTGAATTTTGTAAGTATCCGCTTGAATAGCGCAAGCCCCTCCTCCTCAACTTCCCGTAATTTTGTCTCAGTCAAACAAGCAGAATTATGGCAAATCAACCACAACAGCAGACCAAAGTATGGTTTGTAACAGGTGCCTCGAAAGGCCTGGGCTTACTTTTAGTCAAACAACTCCTGGCGCAGGGCTACAGCGTAGCCGCCACCTCCCGCAACGTTGGCGAATTACAGCAGGCCGTCGGTGGTGACGACGATAGCGATGCCTTCTTACCTCTGGCGGTAGACCTGACAACGGAATCGAGCGTACAAGACGCGGTTCAGGCTACGATCAATCAGTTCGGACGGATCGATGTGGTCGTTAATAACGCCGGGTACGGTCAAATTGGTAGTTTAGAAGAACTCTCCGACCAGGAAGCCCGCACTAACTTTGATGTCAACGTCTTCGGTTCACTCAACGTGATCCGCCACGTGATGCCGCACCTGCGGAAACAACAGTCGGGCCATATTATGAACCTGTCGTCTATTGGTGGTTTCTACGGCGAGTTTCCCGGCTTTGGTATTTATTGTGCTACTAAGTTCGCCGTTGAGGGACTTTCGGAGTCACTTTCCGCTGAAGCCAAACCGTTTGGTATCAAGGTGACCATCGTTGAGCCGGGCTATTTCCGCACCGAGTTCCTGTCATCCGGCTCATTGAGCGTACCCCAGCATCCAATCGATGCCTACGAAGCCGTTCGCCAATCGCAGCAGGCGCATCAGGACGAAATCAACGGTAACCAACCCAATGATCCGGAAAGGGGAGTAGCCGCGCTGATTCGAATCGCGCAGGAGGAAAACCCACCGCTCCATCTATTCTTAGGTCAGGATGCCTACGATATGGCCTACGTAAAACTGAACGCAGTGGCGGAAGGCCTGGAGAACTGGAAGTCGGTAACGCTTTCGACGGCTTTCGATCTACCCGAGCCTGAGGTCAATAGCTAAAAGTTAACGTGCCTCAACTTTTGCGTTTACCCAAAGAAGCTCCTTCCGCCACAAGTTATGAGACTCATCAACGTATCGCTCATGGCTGCTCTTATTGGCACGAGCACGCTGTCAACCTTAAATCTGTCAACTGCACCCATGAATCAAAATCCGATAGTACCGACTGAATCAGCCCCGCAAGCCACCCAAACAAACGCTTACGTGGGCATGTGGGTGACCAAAGACGGGCACATCCGCCATGAACTGTTGCCCAATGGCCGCTACGACGAAGCGCGGGGCAACCGAAAGAGCGCTTATCAGGGCCGGTACACCCTCACCGGCAATCACATCGACTACGTGGACGATACCGGCTTTACCGCCGACGGCGACTTTCGGGACGGGGTACTCTACCACGCGGGCATGATTCTCTTTAAAGAAAAATCCTGACTTGGCCGCTGACAGGATCTGTCCGGTTTACTGGATAAAATGCGGCATAACTTCACGTTTGAACCAATAAAAAAACGACATGGCACAGGAAACCAATGCTGCGATCATCCAGGGTTTGTATGACGCAGTCAATCAGAAGAATTACGATTACCTAATGAATTTAGGCCATTCGTCAAGCGAATGGTTAGACGTTCCCTTCGGTCTGACGACAACGGGTGAGTCGGCCATCATTGACCCCTGGAAAAGCTGGTTTGAGATTTTTCCCGATGCCACCTGCGAAGTCACAAGCCTGGTCGCGCTGGGCGATCATGTAGTGGCGATGGGAAAAGGCCGGGGCACCCATCAGGGTGTATTTCATTCACCGGCCGGCGATCTCCCGCCCAGTGGTGTGACGATGGAAACTGACTTCTGTGATGTGTACCGCCTGGAAAACGGTAAAATCATGCGGGCGGATTCTTATTTTGATTTTTATAAGTTACTCGGTCAACTGGCACCCGATAAAGTCAAATAAACTTTTGGGTTTGCCGCTTTATGCAGCCTGAGCGATCCGACTTAAAGCGTGTCAGGGATTTTTGAAGTGTTGATCATCAAACAGTCGAAATTCCCTGACGCGCTTTAAACGACTGTAAGCATTGGTGCTGGGTATGCAGAAAGTAGCTAATAGCGTCTTAAATCAACGTAAACAAATGAAAAGTAACCGACTGATAACAAAATTTATTGTGCCTGCTATTGTTCTGCTTACTGTTGGCTTTTCGAAGGTGGCAGACGCACAGACAACGGGCAAGGCATCCCAAAATAAGCGAATTATAAAGCAGGCATTTGACCAGTGGGCGAGTGGCAGCGGCAACTTCTTTGATCTGCTTACCGACGATGTACAATGGACAATTACGGGTAGTTCCCGATTCTCAAAAACGTACACCAGCAAAAAGCAATTCATCGACCAAACGGTCACTCCCCTAACGGTGCGGCTGGCTAAACCCATCAAACCTACGCTGCAAAGTCTATACGCCGACGGAGATGTAGTCGTAGCTATATGGGACGGGGCAACCACAGCCAAAGACGGTAAGCCATACCGTAACACCTATAGCTGGGCAATGACCCTAAAAAACGGACGCATCAATAGGGTCACTGCCTTCTTGGACCTGATTATGTACGAAGACGTGTTCAAACGCATACCTGCGGTAATTAAGTGACCAGGGTCCAACTTAATTTTATGGCAACAACGCCAACGGCCGCTTTGAGTCCCGAGACCGCCCCTATCTTCTTAGTCGGTTTATATATCAGACCCTACTTGTTTGCCTTGCTCTGATTCCGGGTATCTCGCTGCTGGTTAGTCTCGCCAATTACACCGATGCCCCTTTGTTCATCATGGAGCTGGATGAGCCGGTTCGGTTTACCCTCAATTTTTACACCCTGGCCCTCACACATTACAGCATTTCCAACGTCAAGACGGTTCTGCCAATCTGTTCAAGGTTCGGTATGGTTGCCATTGTCCCGGGACCATGCGTTTGCTCATTCCGACGGCTGACGAGCATCATAGTTCAGGCCATAATGGTCATCTACTTTTGTAGCGTTACGGCAGCAGACTCAACTCCTATTAGCATGGTGGTGAACAGCGTGAAGCAAATCCAAGAATTTGACCAAAGTATCTGGCTCGATTTTATTGACCGGAAATTACTCGACACCATCGCAACCCAGTGGGCTAAAGACCTGGCCTAATCCACATCGATTATGAAAACGCCTGAACTGAAAATTCTCCTGTTTGACATCGGCGGGGTGCTGCTCAACAACGGGTGGGGCCACGAGTCGCGCGAAAAAGCGGCCCAACGCTTCGCCATCAACTACGAGGAGATGAACGTGCTGCACACGTTCATCTTCAACACCTACGAAACGGGGAAGATCACCCTCGATGAGTACCTCGATACGGTGGTGTTCTCTCACCCGCGCTCGTTCAGCAGGGACGAATTTAAGGCGTTCATGTTTGCCGAATCCGTCGAACTGCCCGGTATGCTGGCCTGGCTGATGGAATGGAAACGTACCCGGTGCCACTTCCGGGTCATCGCCGTCAACAACGAAGGCCGCGAACTGAACCAGTACCGCATCGCCAAATTTAATCTGCACGAGGTGTTCGACGCCTTCGTTTCGTCGTGCGAGGTGGGCATGGTCAAACCCGATCCCGGCATCTGGCGGCTGGCAATGGGTATTGCACAGGCCAAACCGGAGCAGTGCGTGTTCATCGACGACCGGATCATGCTGGTCCGGGCCGCCCGTAAATTGGGTATCAAGGCGCACCACCACGAGACGTTTGAAATGACTAAACAACTACTCGAAGATTTAACGCATAATCCCCTCGCTCATTATGAACACCAACTCCTCCTCTGACCAGTCAGCGTTTGGTATAATCGGTCTCGGTGTGATGGGCCGCAACCTGCTGCTCAACATGGCCGACCACGGATTCGCCGTGGCGGGTTACAACAAAACCCCCGCTAAATTAGAACTGCTCAAAGCGGAGGTAGCCCGCATTCCGGGTGCGGTCGTGCCGGGTTTTGGGGACCTCGGCGCCTTCGTGAAGGGCCTCAAACGCCCTCGCATCGTCATGATGCTGGTGACCGCCGGAGAAGCCGTAGATGCAGTGATTGCCGAACTGCTGCCCCTGCTTGATACGGACGACATCATCATCGACGGGGGCAACTCGCATTTCACCGACACCACGCGCCGGGCGGTTGACCTCGAAGCACGGGGGTATCATTTTTTCGGGATGGGCGTTTCGGGCGGTGAGGAGGGAGCGCGACACGGCCCCTGCATGATGCCCGGTGGTGACGAAGCGGCTTATCAGGCGGTGAAACCCATCCTGGACGCCATTGCCGCCCAGGTGAACGGCGAACCCTGCGTGACCTATATGGGTACAGGTTCGGCAGGGCACTTTGTCAAGATGGTCCACAACGGCATCGAGTACGCCCTGATGCAGCTCATCGCGGAAACCTACGAGCTGATGCGCACCGGGCTGGCATTGGATAACGAAGCCATGCACACGGTGTTCAGCGGGTGGAATGCGGGACGGCTGCAATCGTTTCTGCTGGAGGTGACGAGCCAGGTTTTCGCCTACAAAGAACCCGGTTCGGCGGCTTTGCTGCTGGATGGCATCAAGGACGAAGCGAAGTCGAAAGGTACCGGCAAGTGGACCTCACAGGTCGCTATGGATTTAGCCACCCCCATCCCGGCCATCGACAGTTCGGTGGCCATGCGTGACCTGTCGAAATACAAAGCCCTGCGCGTCGAAGCGGCAGCGCTGCACAGTACCGGGCAACGGGTACTACCCGTCGACAAGGCCGAATTCTTAGTTCAGTTAGAGCAGTCGTTTTACTTTTCGATGGTGACGACCTACGCCCAGGGCATGCACCTGCTGACGTCGGCCTCGGCGGAGTACGGCTACGGATTGAATCTGACTGACATCACCCGCATCTGGCGCGGGGGCTGCATCATCCGGGCCGCTTTTCTCGATACCATGCTCAGTGCCTACCAAGCCGACCCGGTCCTAACACACCTGCTGCTGGCTCCGACCGTGCGGGACCTACTCGGGGAAACCCTGCCCGGCGTTCGGGCGGTGGTGACGGCGGCCATGACGGCGGGCATTGCCGTACCGGCCTACGCGGCTTCGGTGAGTTACTTCGACGCATTGGTCACGGCTGACCTGCCCGCCAACCTCATTCAGGCGCAGCGCGACTTCTTCGGGGCGCACACCTTCGAGCGGGTCGGGCAGGAAGGGGCCGTTCACGTTGACTGGCAGCGTCAGGTGCCGGTTCCCGTGTAGCATCAGCCCCGGCCAGCCATTTCAGTCCCCATTTCACCCCAACTCAACGTGTATGAGACTTCCCATCGAACGTAGCCCCAAAGTCGCGTACCCCGATATTAAGCGGGTCATCAACCGCTTCTTTTTCAACGGCGACGAGCGGGCCACCGATGTGATCAAACGTGTTATGGATCTGAGCGACGAGGCCGTTGCCCGCACCATCTCACCCCTTCTTCAGGAATACTCCAAACGACACCGGAACATCAGCCGGGAACTGGGCCAGAATTTCGACCGGCTGCCTCCGCTATTCGAGGGGTTGGGGATTGATCGGGACGGGATTGACCCTAACCGGAAGCTGCTGATCGGGGCATTCTTCACCAATGAGTATGCCATTGAATCGGTCGCCTTCTCGAATCCATCCATGATTGAGGACCCGGACCAGACCGAACTGGAGGCCGGAGAACGGCGCGTGATCGTCAGCCTCCGGGCCACTGGCGAAGGTCACATCTCGTCCATTGTATTCCGCCGGGCCCTGCTCGACGGAGAAGCCAATATTCGGCTGTTACCCACCGGGATTTACGTGGACGAGGCCCAGATTATTCGTAATGCGGTATTTACGAAGCAGGAGTTTTTTGACCGGGCCTGCTCCTGCCAACTCAACGAAGCGGTGCTGAGAATCGTTAAAGAACGGTTAGGGGACGAGTTTGACTACCCGACGCTGCGGAACGTAGTTACTGATGCCCAGGACGCGTTGCCGGATGAGACGCTTAAAAGCGACTACGAAAAAGTACTCTGGCTGGCCGATTCGACCTACGATCTGATCTTCTCCTTAGATACCGATCTGTCGGACCGGGTCATTTTTCCTGTCGGTGAGTTCGAGCGGAACGGTATTGAAGATGCCCGGTTTGTGCGCTTCACCGAAGACGACGGCCGAATTGTATACTACGCCACCTACACCGCTTACGACGGAGCCACGATTATGCCCAAACTGCTCCGAACCGACGATTTCCTCCGGTTTACGGTCATACCGCTCTACGGTGACGGGGCGCGTAACAAGAACTTAGCCCTGTTTCCCCGCAAGATCAACGGCCAGTTTGCCATGATTGGGCGGGTCGATGGCTGGCATAATTATATCATGTACGCCCATGACCTCAACGTGTGGCAGAACCCGATCCTGATTCCCCAGTCGGTAAACATCTGGCAATTCACCCAGGTTGGTAACTGCGGTTCGCCCATCGAAACCGAACACGGCTGGCTGGTGGTCACGCACGGCGTTGGCCCGATGCGCCGGTACTGTCTGGGGGCCAGCCTGCTCCGTCTGGACGATCCGTCGGTAGAGATCGGCCACTTAGCTGAACCGCTGCTGATTCCCGACAAAGAAGACCGGGAAGGCCACGTGCCGAACGTGGTGTACTCCTGCGGGTCCATCGTGCATAACGGAAAATTGGTGATTCCCTACGGCCTGTCCGATTACAGCTCCTCCTTTGTGAGGGTTGACCTGGCTTCCTTGCTCGATAAGCTCCTCGCCTAACCAGCAATGGTACCGGAACCTGCACCGAAGGGACGGCTGACGGAAAATGAGTATCCGATCCTACACCCTTAACGCCTGATCTGTGGATATCAACGAGTTAATCAGCACTACCCGCACGCTCATTGCCGGTGACAAGGGCCTGCTGGCGATGGACGAAAGTACGGCGACTTGCAACAAGCGATTCGCCAAATTAGGTATCCCCGAAACCGTGGACTTCCGGCGGGCGTGGCGGGAATTGATCGTTACCACGCCCCGGCTGGGCGATTGCATCAGCGGGGCCATTCTGTACGACGAAACCATCAGGCAGCAAACGCAGGCGGGCGTTCCGTTTATCGATGTGCTGGTCGGGGCCGGGATCATACCGGGAATCAAAGTCGATCTGGGGGCTAAACCGCTGGCTGGTTCGCCGGGCGAAACCGTCACCGAAGGACTCGACGGTCTGCGCGACCGCCTAACCGAGTATCGGCAGATGGGCGCGCGTTTTGCCAAATGGCGAGCGGTCATTACCATCGCCGATTCGGGTAACGAACGCCTGCCGACACCGGCCTGCGTGGAGGCCAACGTTCACGCGCTGGCCCGCTATGCCGCGCTGTGCCAGGAAGTTGGTTTAGTCCCCATTGTGGAGCCGGAGGTCCTGATGGAGGGCAGCCACACCCTGGAACGCTGCGGGGCGGTGACCCAGGCGGTGCTGGAAAATCTTTTTGTCCAGTTGTCCGTTCAGGGCGTTGCGCTGGAAGGAATGTTGCTGAAACCCAATATGGTACTGGCTGGCATCGATTCGCCCCAACAATTGGGCGTTGATGAGGTGGCCGATGCCACGGTGACGTGTTTACTGCGCTCTGTTCCGGCTGCGGTGCCGGGCATCGCGTTTTTGTCCGGCGGTCAATCGCCGGACCAGGCCTCCAGCCATTTGAATGCCATTCACCGCACCGACGGACCGACCCGGTTCAACGGGCGAATGCCCTGGGCGGTGACGTTCTCGTTTTCACGGGCCATTCAACAACCGGCCATGGACCTTTGGAAAGGGCAGGATGCCAACGTAGAAGCCGCCCAACAGGAGTTGCTTAACCGGGCGATGGCCAACTGTGCGGCCCGGCGCGGTCAGTACACGGCTAGCAACTCCCACGATGGAAAATTAGGCTCCCCTACCACTGAAGATAATTGAGGTTTTTTAGCATTAAACACGTACAATGCCCCTCGGCATATTATTATTTCAAGAGGACACGCTACTAAAAGATAAAATAGAAATTGCGGTTGTTCGTCAGTAGATGTTCCGACGTTAAGAAATTTACTTTGGCTTTTATTTTTGATCAGAACAAGGAAGTATGCCTTCACCGTTTTCCTTCGCAGAAATACCCCGGAGCTAATTTTTGCCTTTATTTTTTATCTATTTCTGTTTAACAATTCCTAATTGAAGAATGCTTGCCGCACAAGACAAAACACTTTCTTCTGGTTTGATAGGCTTCCAGCCCAACTCGTTCACGGCCTTTGAATTATTCATTTTTCGTTCAGTACCCAGGTCAAGCAAAACAGGCTTTAAGGTAGCATCAAAAAGCGAAAGGATATGTACGATAAAGTTGGGTAATTTAAGGGAAGGTATTTTCATTTCTGGATAAGCCTTTTTCAAGATCCCTGACATATCGCTAAATTCAAGATAGCCTGCCGAACCAATATATCGTTGATTGGCTGCCCGGGGTTGTTCCATAGCAAGAACCAATAAAGACGCAATCGACCGCACGTCAACCAGTTCGAACCCTAATTTAGGCAACGCAGGCATGCTGCCATCCAACAGTTTAACAACTATATTAGTAGAAGCATTAAACTCTTTCTGGAGCAGTGGGCCAAGGATAACTCCCGGACAAATCGCAACTAACTCTAAACCCGAATGGTCATTTTTCATAAAATCCCAGGCGGCTTTTTCAGCAATGACCTTACTTTTAAAATAAGGAGTTATATCCTCTTTGCTATTCACATCGGTCCAATGAGTTTCATCAAATGACCCGCTTCTTTGTTCTTTTGGCAGGCCATAATTGATAGCTGCCCCCGAACTAACAATCACTACTCGTTTAACCTTACAGGCTGCTGCCGCCGATAGTACATTCAAGTTGCCGTCGCGGGCAGGTTTTATTAATTCGTTTTCATCTTTGGGCATTACCTTAGGAAATGGAGAAGCTATGTGCTGCACATAGTCCACACCAATCATTAGTTTTTGCCAGATGCTTTCATCTTGAATGTCGGCTTCTACAAAGCTTAACTTGTCTGTGTTCGAGGTATGCCGGGCAATAATCTTTTTGATAGAATCTGCCTTTTTCATATCTCTTAATGTACCTGTCACCTGATAGCCTTTTTCAAGGAGTTGAATAGCCGTGTGTAAACCGACAAAACCGGTTATTCCTGTCAACAGGACTTTTTTGTTAGTTGCCATATTGGGTAGTGGCTTAACTGAGTCGTTTATGTACGTCTTTATTGTTGCCTTGTCAACCAGCCGGATTGCCTTGCTGACTCACAAAAAGGCCAGCAATTCGCGCAACCCAATTTCGGGTTACTGTTCTACCAGCCAGTGGCCGCTTTGAGGAACGCTGCCGTTCACTGACCCGCCGGTGACGTTCTGAGCTACGAGGGCAAACTGCTGAACAATAACAGGGCCTATACTCTCCTCGCCCCCCAGGGCCAGCACCGGCATAGTGAGCTTGGTCTGCGAAAACCGCTGATTGTCCAGCACATCGGTTGGGAAGCCGCGATACCACTCAAACCCGCCCCGTAGATTCTCCGCTCCGGTGTAGGCACTGACAAAAGCATCCAATTCGTCTGTCGTGAAAGGAATGCTCTGCCTGTACCCTTGCTTTTTGTAAAAGTCCTCCAGAGATGTCCGCTCTGTTCCCACCAGGGTATTCTCGTAGCCCAGTTGCTGAAACTGCGTATTGTGCGAAACTCTTGGATCGTTTTGGATAAAGCTCCACAGCGGTTCAATGCCCGGCAGGAACGCGTCCATCACCACTAACTTATCGACTTCATTGGGGTACAGTGACGCATATGCGTAAGCGACCATCATACCGATGTCGTGACCGACTAACCTGACTTTGCGGTAGCCGAGCTGTGTCACCAACTGATGAATGTCTTCGGCCAGCAGTTTCTTGTCGTAGCCATTCTGGGCCGCTGGTTTGTAGGACAACCCGCCACCCCGCAGGTCGGGCGCAATGACGGTAAACCGCTGTCCCAATTGGGGCATGATGCGAATCCACTCGTACCAGGTTTGCGGGAAACCGTGCAACAGCACCACCAGATCGCCCTGCCCGCCGATTACGTAGTGTAGCTTGACTCCGTTGGCGGTAGCAAAGGCATGGCGAAACCCGGCAGGAGCCGTCGGCAGCGGTTTGGGCGCGAGTTCTTTGTGATCCTGACAGGCCGCCAGTATCAGTAGCAAGCCGACCAGCAGTACGGAGCCGCTGCGCCGGGCAGAACAGGCTGCTGCTACCGCTACTATAGTGCGGGACGGCAGTGATGAAAAAGATAGTCTGTTCATGACAACTGCCAAATAGGTTG
Source organism: Spirosoma arcticum (assembly GCF_054779955.1). NCBI lineage: Bacteria > Pseudomonadati > Bacteroidota > Cytophagia > Cytophagales > Cytophagaceae > Spirosoma > Spirosoma arcticum. The sequence continues at coordinate 36,064 of NZ_BAAGXG010000004.1, read as the reverse complement.
AAGGATGAGAATCAAAGAGGCTCCGTACGCTCTACGGCAAGCACCTTGACCACCCCGGCCTTAGCCCGCGAACCAGGCCGATTGCGCGTTGTAGCAGTGGTGTTACGAGCGGATCAAAAGTACCCGGCTCTACCCGATCATGCTATGACCGTCATCACCAAGCTCTATGATGGTTAGCATATTGGGCGTTTTGGGTTGTTTCAGCGACGGGTCCATCCCGGCACGGATTATGGTAATGAATGACGAGCCTGTGGTCACCCTGACGCAGTGGCGGGACGCGAGGCTACCTAACCGGTGGGTCGGCCAACCCAGTACGTCCGATGGGGTAGGTTACTCCAGCCGGTTTAGTGACGCTCGGTGAACAAGCTGAACTTAGTTCGTTCAGTACCTGCCAGCCTCATCGACATCGGTCGAAAAAGTACGGTCGTGGCCGAAGCGTACTTAGCCCCGGAGGCACCAGCATCTCGATCATAGCGTAGTCGCCACCGGTTTGTTCACCCGTTACCACCAGGCGGTAGGTGTCGCCGACGACCGAGAGGATTTGCCCTTCCTGCAGGGCAGTCGTCAGGAGGACTTTCGTTACGTTTTGCATAGTATTCGTTGTTTTTTAGTGAATTAATTACAAAAATGTCCGACCACCATCGACATTGATCGTTTGGCCCGATATAAAACCGGCATCGTCCCAGACCAGGAAAAGCATCGTACCCACCAGGTCGCCCGCCTGCTGTTTTCATTTTAACGCTCCGCTTTGGGACAGGTGTTCAATCAACTCCGCCGGGACGGCTTTGACCAGATTGGGTGTCACGGTCAGACCTGGCGTGATGGCGTTCACCGTAATATTAAAATCACCCAATGCAACGGCCAATGCTCTGGTCAGCCCAAGTACACCCGCTTTAGCTGACACGTAATGGGCCTGAACGGGTGGGTGGTGGGACGAATACCAAGCTGGAGCTAAGGTTGATGATTCGTCCCGCGGAGCTTTGCTTGATCGGCGTCAACAGGGCTTTGGTGACCAAACATGGCCCGTCAGGATTCACCCGGATCACCTGTTGAAACCGCAGCCGGTCAATTAACTGTTTATACGAATTGAGTCGTTATTTGTTGGGTACTTCAGTTGATTCCAAAACCGGATAATCCGTGTAGCCTTTGTCGCCTGGCGTGTAGAAGGTAGTTGGGTCGGGCTTGTTTAGGGTAGCCCCGGTTTTGATGCGCTCTACCAGATCAGGGTTGGCGATGAACGGGCTGCCGAACGCAACCAGGTCGCCCTGCCCGGCGTTGAGGTCGGTCTCGGCCTTGTCGGCGGTATAGCCTCCGTTCAGAATAAGTGTGCCACCGAACGCTTTCCGAATGGCGACCCGCGCATCGGCCGGCAGGCTGCTCGATATCAGGTGAACATACACGATGCCGATGGCCTTCAGGCCCACAGCCAACGCGTTGTACTGTTCTTTTTCCTGGGCATCAACGGCCATATCGTTAAACGTATTGAAAGGCGACAACCGAATACCTACCCGTTCGCGGCCAATAGCATCAGCGACGGCCTGGACAACCTCCAGTGGAAAGCGATTGCGGTTTTCGTAGCTTCCCCCGTAGTCATCCGTCCGCTGGTTGGCCGCCGGACTCAAAAACTGTTGAAGCAGGTAGCCATTGGCCCCGTGAATTTCCACGCCGTCGAAACCGGCCGCTATGGCTGTCTGAGCACTGAGAACGAACTCGGCAATGGTAGCCGGAATTTCGTCGAGGGCGATTTCTCTGGGTACGGGCAGGGGCTGCATGGCCTGCTGATCGGTATACATCCGGGTGACGGTAGCAGCAATAGGCGAGGGACCAACGACTTCGGCCCCGTCGGGCATATTCAAGGGGTGTGCAATGCGGCCTTTGTGCATGACCTTGCTGAAAACAACCCCATCCCTGGCGTGTACAGCATCCGTGACTGCTTTCCAGCCGCTTCGCTGCTCATCGGTATAGATGCCCGGTATGCGGGGATACCCCAACCCATTCGGCGAGGGGGCGGTACCCTCGGTAATAATCAATCCTGCTTCGGCCAGGTCGCGGTACTAGTCAACCATTAACGCAATGGGCAGGTACCCAACGGCGCGGCTGCGGGTCATGGGGGCCATGACGATGCGGTTTTGCAGCGATATAGCCCCATAGCCCCCAGCGTATAGGGGTTAAGCGATAGAGGATGCGATGAATCCATAACGAGAAATCAGTTGTGAGTAAGTTAAAGCGCCTATCGCGCTGATAACTCGACAAAGGTCACGGCTTGATGGGGCTATTTTAGCCCTATCAAGCCGCATAATAGTCCCATCCATCCGATTTAAGCGGGGGGAGCGTGGCTTTATACTGCTTGGGTTTCAGTTGAAAATGCCGCTCGAACAGGCGGGTAAAGTGGCTTAGGTTAGTGAAGCCTAACCGGTAACCCGTTTCCGAAACCGATAGACGGGCGAGCAGGCGGGCCGCTTCGGCCAGGCGGGCGGCCTGGTAGTAGTTGTAGAGGCTGTCGCCAAAAATCTGACGAAAAAGTCGATTCATTCGGGTTTGACTCATCCCAATCTGGCGGGCCAACTGGGGTAATTGCGGGGTCTGGCTCAGATCCGTCAGAATAATGGACCGGGCCATGTAGAGCTTCTGAGCATCGGCAGGGTCCACCGGCGTAACACGGACGACAGGTCGGGTGAGGAGTTTGGTGAATAATAAATAGATGAGTTCATGCGCCTTGTTCTGATAGAGCAGATGAGCGAGCGTAGTCGATTCATTAACAGCGCAAAGCTGGTTGAAGGTTTGCTCCATCTGGGGGGTCATGCCTTCGTGAAACACAAACGAGTTGGTATCCCGCAACGTGTCGCGCATAGGACCGGCCTGATCATCTAAGTGCAGTAAATCCAGCAACGCTTGCCGGGAGAGCGTGATCGCCAGGAATTTCACCGCCTGATCGGGGCTAAGTGTAATCTCGGCAAACAGGTTGCTGGTGGCTACCTCAACGGCGTAGTCAATCCCATAGATAGGTTCCTGCTCGCTCGGATGGACCGTTGATGTAACGGACGTTTTAGCACTGCTGAAGCGTAGCGTCAACAAGTTGGATTCGCCGGGAGAAGCCATTCGTTTGAGGACAAACGGTTGTTTCAACCGGTATTGATGGAAGCATAACCCCAGTCCGTTATCTAAGTAAACTTCTTTGATAGACCCCGTGCCCAGGGAGTCAGGCACCAATACCCGGTCGTGGTCAACGCTCAAATTGAAGCGGGCAGCGAATGCCTGCGCGAAATCGAATCCTTTCTCTACTTTAAATTCCAGTTCAACGGCCATAGTCGCGGCTGACGATTATCCGTATTGCTTTCGTTAACCATTCCTATCAACCGGGTCAGGCCGGTATGTGTTTGGATTATGTCGGTCAACTACCTGACAACCATCTTCGTCTGACAATCCCAACCGAAGCCCCGACTATTTCGGAGCTTTGGCTACGCCCGGTTAGTTTGCCAGCTTGTACTCGGTTATGTCTTTGTGAGTCATATGCGCCTGATAGATAGGACCGTGAAACGCATCCAGCCGGGCTATCAGTCTGCTTAGTTCGCGCTGTTCGGTTTCGGTCAGGTCGCCTTTGAAGAGCGCGGTAGCCTCGTTCATGGCGGGCTGAAAGGCCCGCAGCGTCGCCCAATCGGATTCGGTCAGGGTAAGCACGCGGGTATTAATAGCGCGTCCAATCAAGTTTAAAAGCATCCCGATAAGAGTCTTGGCACGGCGCAATTTAATCACTCATCTCCACTGGCTCACTTTCAGGGGTACACGATACGATTGAGACGACTGACTAAGCCAGCGGGCAATTATGTAAACTGGCCTCTCATTACCCGAATGTGCGACTTAGACTTAGGCAAAGCCGCTGTCTTATTGACTTTCAGTACCTGAAAGTTTGGCTTATACGGGAATGCCGACTTTGGCGATGTCATTGACGGGGTACTCGCTTTCACCGACCGGCGTTGCGATTTAGATTTTTTGGCTTTCATGATCAGATTTAGTTAAATGCTTGTGATCGGACAGGTAGTCGATTGTCATTATTGACAAGGATCGGCCCATTACTGGAAAGGGAAAGGGCAACGCCGATGTCCGATCAGGAAAGATTACCCCAGGCTTCGTTAGTACCCCATTAGGTTGCCAGCTTGTAGTCGGTAATGTCTTTGTGGTTCAGGTGCGCCTGATAAATCGGGCCGTGAAACGCATCCAACTGGGCCATCAGCCTGCTTAGTTCGCGCTGTTCGGTTTCGGTCAGGTCGCCTTTGAAGAGCGCAGTAGCCTCGTTCATGGCGGGTTGAAAGGTCCGCAGCGTCGCCCAACCGGATTCGGTCAGGGTAAGCAGGCGGGTACGCTTATCGGCGTTATCATCGGTCTGAGCCACGAACCCGCTGTTGATCAGTCGTTTAATGACCAGCATCCCCGACGCTTTCTCGTTGACGATGGCCGCCACCAAGTCGGTTTTGAACATACTCCCCCGTCCGGCTAAGTAGGCTAAAGCGATAAAATCATCGAACGAGAGCAGCGGGGCCGTCTCGAACGCCTTTTTGACATAGACCCGGAAATAACGGTACAACTTCGTCACTAAGTGGGTGAGCCGGGTTTGCAACACGGGTACGTCCGCCGAATAGTAGCGGTATCCCGTATCGGCCACTGCCGGACCGGAATGAATGGCCGACGCCCAGGCCAGAAAACCGGCTTTTGTTTGGTCGGCCGGGTCGGGGTGCGCCCGCTCGAAGGCATCGCCCAGATCAAGCAGGTCTTTCAATAAGGTCACGTTCATAACTGTACAGGTAATAGTTGACGTGATAGCCCTAACTAATTTTGTTGATTTATAAACAAAAAATAAATCAAACTAACCCTGATTAACAGGATTATAGGCTAAACCTGACAATAATCAAGCTAATTAATAAACTATTTTCCTGAAAATTAGGTTCATTAATTGACTATAAACTGATTCCTGTCCATGAATACGACTCTACGCCAACCCACGCGGTCAGCCGCCGACCGGATTCGGCACCTTTTGATTGAGTTCCGCCTGCCCGTTTCAATCCTGACGGACGAGGCCCACTTCACCCGCGATCTGGGGCTGGATGCGGTCGATCGTATAAACCTGCTGATCCGGGTCGAGGACGAGTTTGGCATCCGCATCACCGACCGGGACTGGCTTTCGCTGGGCACGATCGACGCGCTCACGGAGTACCTCCTCGTCGAAGAGGGGATCGGGACCATCCCCCGGCATTCGCAGCCCCTGATGATCGATTATTCGGTATGCTGCAACTGAGGATCGCCATGAAAACCAACCGCATCGCCGGGTTAGCCTTGCTCGTGGGATCACTGGCCGCTTGTCGGCTGGTGGCCCAACCAGCCGGGCCGATTGTCCAGGCTACCCAGGCGGGTTCGCTGATGACTTGTTCCCTGCAAAAAGGCACCTCCAGCAATGGAGGAACCAATCACAACCCAACCGGTATGGCTTATTACCATGGTTCAGGCCAACGCATCGACCGGGTTGAGATCCGGGGCGACTTCGCCGATTTCGGCACCGGCGACGCGGTTCTGGGGCGGGTGTTGAGGGTGACCCATTCCGAACTGCTTATTACCGGTGTGCTGCAGAACGAACCGGACGGGCAATTGAGCCTGGTCGGTTTGGTGCTGTTCGATGGCCACCGCTATCCGTTTTGCCAACCGGCGGAGGTAGCCGTACAGTGCAACCAACAGGTAATCGAGTGTATCATTAACCTCGTGTCGGTCAGTACGCCCAAAAAATTTGACTGGCTGTGGCGAGCCAAACCACGGCTACGGGTGGGGTTTATGGCCACCTTCATGGTGCCACCGGCACCCGGTTCGCTGACCCTGAATTGAGTTTGCCCGCCCATTGCCAGGCTGAGCGGCCGGTTACCATTCCCTCACTTAGTCGGGGGTGGCGACCGGCCGTTCCGCAGTGACCAATTTTTCGTACAACTCGCTGATGGACGTGTTCTTATCGTGTAAGAACAGGGGATTATGGAACTGATCCAGTTTGGTCAGCAAGTCCGCCAGCTCTGCCTGCTCACGCTCGGATAAATGGCCAACAAACAGGCTCATCGCCTGACTCATCACTGGTAGTACCTGCGCCAGCATATCCCGCCCTTTTTGCGTAATCGTCATTTGCCGAACACGGTGGTCGTGCAGGTCGTTGGTCTGGATCACAAATTCCTGGTCGAGTAACCGCTTAATGACCAGCATTCCCGATGCTTTTTCGTTGATGTTGGCCTCCACCAGACTCATTTTGGTCATACTCCCATTCATTACCAGCAGGACGAGGTAGATAAAATCATCGTAGGTAATCAGCGGAGTACCCTCCAGGGCCTTCTTTACGTGCTGCTTATGGTAGCGATAGTCCATCGACAGGTACTGTACTATATAGGTCGGCAACGTTGGCAATGGCGGCAGGTAGTTTCGGCCATACGCGCCCGTCTCCGTTATCGGCGTTTTGGGCGGCAGTTGCTGGCATAGCCAGTCCGAAAAGTTAGCGACCTGCTGATCGACCGGGTTGGGAAACTGCTGCTCGAAGGCGTTCTCCAGATCAATCAATTCCTTTAACAGCGTCGTGTTCATGTTCATATCGGGTTGGTGTAGTAGCAAATTTAGTTAATTCATAGACAAGCTGGACACGCTAAAAACTAAATTATAGAATAATTGAGAAAATAAAATTTTAGCTTCATCGACCCCTTTAGCTACATTCTATACGTCATATAAGTTTAATAAATAATAGTAAAATACTGATTATCAAATATTTGTGTTTTTAAATAAAACTTGAGACGGACGCAGCCGCTATAGCGTAAGGGCACTACCATTCACAGAAAATGTACTATGTAAAAAATATATTAGTTTATAAGTGAACAAAATAGAAGGCAACATAGTTTATTAATTGACAATCAAATACAACACCTGTCGACCATGAAAACAACGGTTTCCCTTCTGGCTCTGGCCCTCCTGCATGGGGTAGTCACCGCCCAAACGCCTGCCAAGACGTTGACGCTTGACGAAGCGGTGCAGTTAGCCCGGCAAAACAGCAAACCCCTTAAAACCAATGCCGCCGACCAGGGTGCCGCCCTCGCCCGCGTCCAGCAGGCCCGCGACCGTTACATGCCCAGCGTGACGGCCAACCTGAGTTACGTCCGTATCAGCGACAATATCCGCCCCTTTACCGTCTCGCTGCCCGACGTTGGCCCGGTACAGTTGAACCCCCAGATTCTCAATCAGTCGTATAATAACCTCGCAGTGCGGCAAACGATCTGGGCCGGTGGTCAGGTAAAGCTGGGGATTCGGGTGGCTGAACAGGAAGCCCAGGCCCTTAAACTGGAAGCCGGCCAGTATCAGTTACTGGCTGCGGATAACGTGACCGAAATATGGCAGAACCTGTACCTGCTGGAGACGTCCGAACGGCTGATCCGTCAGAATATCCGGCTGCTGACCGACCGTCGCCGGGAGATCGCAAATCTGGAGCGGCAGGGTATTATCCTCAAAAACGACGGGCTAAAAATTGATCTGGCCATTTCCAATCTCGAAGCGAATCTGGTCGACATTGAGGCCGGCCGGTCGATCAACACCTTCAACTTAGCCACGGCCATCGGCTATGGGGATACGCCCTTCGCCATCGATACTACCGGGTTCACCTTCCCCCAGAGCGTGGCTCCCCTGGGTGATTACCTACAGGAAGCCTTGGCTAACCGCACTGAAGTAAAAGCCCTGGGGATGCGCCGGGAAGCCGCCGTGATTGGGCAACGCATAGTCGTCGCTAACCGGCTGCCCACGCTGAGTCTGGCCGGTAGCTACGACTACAACCGGCCCAATCAGCGGGTGTTCCCTAATAAACCCGAGTTTACCGGCACCTGGCAGGTGGGAGCGTTGCTAAGCTTTAATATCGCCGGGCTGTATACCAACCGGGCCAAAGAAACCGAAAGCCGCTACGGTATCGAACGGCTCAACACCGCCCTCGACCAAGCGCGGGAAGGCATTCAGATGGAGGTCAATGCGGCTTACCAGACCTATGTAAAAGCCCGTCAACAGGTTCGGTTAGCGCAAACGGCCATCGGGCAGGCCACCGAAAACTTCCGCATCGAGCAAAACCGGCTCCAGGCCGGGGCCACCACGCCGACCGATTTTCTGGAGGCTAACACGCAGCAACTCCAGGCCCAGCTTAACCTGCGCTCAGCCAACGCCAGAACCTGGCTGGCCCTGTGGCAACTCCAGAAAAGCACCGGTCTCACCAATTGATTCATTTCCTGACAGTCTACTTTATTCTTTACAAACCAGTCTTTATAAACACAACAACACCCCATGAAAACCAACACATTTCTCCTGCTGAGTGCCCTTTCTCTAACGACGTTATTGACCGCCTGCGAATCGGGTCAGGAAACCGACAACGCCCAGCTTCAATCCGACATCAGCCCGGTCATTCCCAAGGTAAACGGAACGGTCATGGCCATTCGTACCGATGATAATCAGCACGTAAGGCAGGGCGATACGCTGGCCCTGCTCGATGACCGCGACCTCAGGCTGCGGGTGCAGCAGGCCGAAATCGCCCTCGAACAGGCCCAGGCCAACGTGTCGGTCGCCCGGCGCAACACCCAGGCCGCGTCGATTGGGACCGGACCGGTCAGCGACAATTCGGCAGCCGCTATCGCCAGCATCGCAGCCGCTCAGGAAGGGGTGAAAGCCGCCGACGTGCGGGTGCGGCAGGCCACGCTGAATTTCAACCGTCAGGAGCAATTACTGGCCCAGGAATCGACCCCCCGGCAAGTCTATGACAACGTGAAAGCCGAGAAAGAAGGGGCCGAAGCCGGATTGCGCGTGGCGCAGGCGCAGGTAGCGGTGCTGCAACGGCAGGCGAGTGCCGCCCGTCGGCAGGTAACCACGGCCCAGACGCAGGTCGGGGTGGTGGGCGAAGGCATTCGGGTGGCCGAGTTAGCCGTCAAACAGGCGCGAACTAACTTAGAAAATGCTCGGCTGCAGCTTTCCTACACCGTCATCACCGCGCCAACGGCGGGCATCGTCTCCGACAAAAGCATCCAGTTGGGTCAGGTGGTATCCGTTGGGCAGACGCTGTTGAAGGTAGCCGACGACCGGAAAACCTGGGTGGTCGCGAATTTTAAAGAAACCCAGATGGCCGAGATGCGAGTGGGTCAGCCGGTCGAGGTGAACGTGGATGCCTATCCCGACAAAACGTTCAGAGGCCGGGTCGAATCGGTATCCCCCGCTACGGGTGCCCGCTTTTCGATGCTGCCCCCGGACAACGCCACGGGTAACTTCGTCAAAGTTACCCAGCGCGTACCGGTCAGGATTGCCTTCGCTGAAGCCGCCGATGCCTCGACGCCCCTGCGGGCTGGTATGAGCGTCAGCGTACTGGTCAAAGACAAGATCTAATTCTGTTTGGCGACAGGATTCGCCTACCCCCAGTGAACACATCCTGATCCGGTCGGGCCGGGTAGCCAGCCCGACCGAATCAACCAACTCCTTCTTTCCAATCAACTCGCATGGAACTCTCTGTTGATACTGGCCACGAATTGGCCAAGTCCGAACCTGCCACCGCACCGACTTACGAAGTGGGTGCCCGCAAATGGCTGATTACGATTACCGTCATTACCTGCGCGATCATGGAGCTGATTGACACCTCCATCATCAATGTTGCCACCCGGCAGATTGCCGGTACGCTGGGGGCTACCATCGAAGAAACGGCCTGGGTCATTACAGCCTACGCCGTCTCAAACATCATCATCATTCCCCTGACGGGCTTTCTGTCGGATATCATTGGCCGGAAGGTGTATTTCACCGCATCGGTGGCCCTCTTCACCGTCGCGTCGTTTTTATGCGGTTCGGCCCAGAGCATCGAGATGCTGATTCTGTGGCGGTTTGTGCAGGGTATCGGCGGGGGTGCCCTGCTGGCCACGGCCCAAACGGTGCTGGTGGAGACCTTCCCGCCCGAAGAGTTGGACAAGGCGAACGGCATCTACGGGGCGGGTATCGTGATGGGACCCACGCTCGGCCCTGTGCTGGGGGGCTACCTGACCGATAATTTCCACTGGGGCTGGATTTTCTACGTCAACATTCCCATTGGGATTATTGCCACGATCCTGTCGTGGAAATTCATCAAAGGCACCAAAACGAAGCGGGAAGGCAAAATCGACTATCTGGGCATTCTGTTCATGATTGTCGGCATTGGCTGTCTACAGATATTTCTGGAAGAAGGCGAGCGCAAAGACTGGTTCGACAGCAACCTGATTACGACGCTGGGCATTGCCGCCGTGATTGGTCTGGCCCTGTTCATCTACCGCGAACTGACCATCAAAAATCCCGTCGTGGACCTGAAAGTGCTCAAAAACCGCAACGTGGCCGTGGGGTCAGTGCTGCGGGTGGCCTTCGGGGTGGGTATCTATTGCTCAGTGTTTTTGTACCCGGTGTTCGTGCAGGGGTTTCTGGGCTGGAACGCCACCCGGACGGGCTTGTTAATGCTGCCCTCGTCGTTGATTACGGGGATGCTGATGGGCGCTATGGGAGCCGCTATAGGCAAAGGGGTAAGCCCCAAACTATTAGTGATTATCGGCTTTGGGTTTGTGATTCTGTACGAAGTGATGACCTATTTCAGCGCGACGATGCAGGCGGGGGAAGCGGACTTTTTCTGGCCGCAACTGATTCGGGGGGTGGGCTTCGGCTTCATCTTCGTGCCGGTGGCTGGGCTGAGTCTGTCGGGCTTGAAAGGCAAAGACATTGCGCAGGCATCGGGCATTACCAATATGCTGCAACTCATGGGCGGGGCCATTGGCATTGCGGTGGTGAATACGTTCGTCACCCGCCGGATCAGCGTGCACCGGATGGATTTGCTGCCGAATCTGTCGCTGTCGAATCCGGCGGCAGTGGATCGCTTCCAGGGGTTGGTGATGCAGTTTCAGGCCGGGGGTCGTTCGCTGGCCGACGCGCAAAAGATGGCAACGGGAGCACTGGAAGGGGCGGTTTCGACGCAGGCCGCCGTGCTGAGCTACGCCGAAGGGTTTATGCTGATCGGCATCATCTGCGCGGCCGTGCTGCCATTAGTGCTGCTGGCGAAGATCAAAAAAGGCGAACCGATGGAAGTGAGTATGGGTCACTGACCCGACTATGGTCAGAAATGCTTCATAGAAGCATTTCTGACCGCTTTTTGCCAAATTTTTGTTATCGGTGGCGGTTTTTTCTGTCCGCCCTTGATTAGTTGAACGAAGCTTTAAACGCCAAAGGCGACAGGTTCGTTTTTGTCTTGAACAATTTGCTGAATGACTGAATGTGTTCAAAGCCTAAGGCGCAGGCAATTTCACTAACTGACAGGTCGGTTGTTGAGAGTTGTTCTTTTGCTTTTTCAATCAGCTTTTCATGAATGTGTTGCTGGGTATTCAGGCCCGTCAATGCTCTCAGCAAGCTGCTCAGATAGCCGGGTGACAGGTTCAGTTGGTCCGCAATATACTGAACCGTTGGAAGCCCTCCTCTGTCCCAGAAGTCACCATCAAAATAAGCATCTAACAATTCTTGTAACCGATCAAGTACCTGGTGATTCGCCTTTTCTCTGGTGATGAATTGCCGATGATAAAACCGTTCAGAATAACTCAGTAACGTTTCAAGTTGTGAGATAATAATCTGCTTGCTGAATCGGTCAATGTTAGCGTGATATTCCTGCTGAATATTTTGACTAATATTGTTGACAAGAGCTTCTTCTTTCGCCGAGAGCAACAAGGCTTCATGCAGTGAATAACTCCAGAAGTCGTACTGTCTGATGGTTTTGGCTAACGGCGTATTCCACAAGAAATCAGGGTGAATGTAGATCACCCATCCTGATTTTTTTACTTCTTCGTTTTTGTTGTCAACCGCAATGCTAAAGACCTGTTTGGGCGACATAAACGACATGATGCCTTCATTGAAATCAAACGATTGTTGACCGTAGGTTACGTTGACGTTGCTCATTCTTTTTACAGCAATGGAATAAAAATCCAATGCCATATTCATCGGCTCATCGCGATCAACATGCGGAACGGTGCCAACATCCAGTATACTAATCAGCGGATGCTGTGGTGCCGGCAGCTTCAGAAACCGGTGAAATTCAGGTATCGTTTCAATGTGTTTCATGCAAATTCATCCTCTTTAAAGACTTCCAACACCAGCTTACCCCGCACATGCCAGCTTTCGCTTTCCCGGTGGGCCTGGGCCACCTGTTCCAACGGAAACACGTTGCTGACAAGAACCTGCACGTCGCCTTCATCAATTAACAGTGCTATTTCCTGTAGCCACTCCTGCCTGGGCTGGTTAGGTGCCAGTTCACCTGTTGCGCCTTTCCTGGCAAGGGCTTCCATCACTTCATCATTAAACGGGAAATCCGTATTGACGGTTACCAATATTCCTCCTTCTTTTAATACGCTTACCGATTTCAGTCGCTCGTTGTTGTCACGAAGGGGCGAAGCCTCTAATACCACGTCAACATCGTGCACCAACTCGTCAAATTGCTGGGTTTTATAATCAATCACTTCATCGGCACCGAGTTGCCGGAGGTACTCAACATTCGTTGTGGAAGCCATTCCGATCACGTACGCTCCTTTCGCTTTGGCGAACTGTACGGCGAAACTCCCCACACCACCCGATGCACCCTGGATTAAAATGCGTTGCCCCGCCTGTAGCTTTCCATGAGCAAACATTCCCGTCCATGCCGTGAGAGCTGCCAAAGGCACACCCGCTGCTTCATTAAAGCCAATGCGCTTCGGTTTAAGGGCAAACTGAGTCGCTTTTGCCGCACAATATTCGGCGTAGCTTCCATCGCCCGGAAAGTTGGGAACACCATATACGGCATCGCCTTTGGTAAAGATGGTTACGTCGCTGCCTGTTTCCTCTACTACGCCTGCCGCATCCCAGCCTAATGTCATGGGCAATGACAGAAAAGGTCTCAACTTGTCATTTGCGCCATTGCGAATTACCCAGTCCACCGGGTTTACGCCACTGGCATACACTCTCACCAAAATTTCATCCGGTGCGGGAACAGGGCGTTCTATTTCTTCGATGTTCATGACCTCCGGGCCACCGAACTGGTGAATTCTGACTGCTTTCATAACAATCGGATCGCCGAAGCGATCGTTTTTTAAGTAATTGACAATGCAAAGGTCGTCACCCGGCCAAGAGCATACTTAGTGAGAATGCCTTTTGTTTTAGCCAAAACAGCCGGTCAACCCTGACCTGAACCCTTCCAATATTCCTCGTCCGTCACCTTCTCCCTGAACTCAACGATTGCGGATTCCTGGATGGCGACATAGGTCATTGCCTGATTGGGCATGGCACCCTCCCAGTGCCTTTGCCCGGGCGGAAACCAGACCAGGTCACCGGCTCGGATCTCGATAATCTCCTCGCCCTCACCCTGCGCCCAGCCTACTCCACTCGTCACGACTAGCGTCTGACCGAGTGGGTTGACCTTCCATGGCGTGCGTGAGCCGGGGGTAAAGGTGACAATCGCACCGGCCAGTCGGCTCGGCGTTGCACGCTGGAAATAACCGCTGATATAGACGTCGCCTGTGAAGTTCTTCTCGGGGGCCTTGTTAGTTGGTAGACTGCCCGATTGGTGAATCCTTATTGATTTCATAAAAATCAGTTTCTGTTTGTTGATGGTGCAAAGGTCATTACTGATTGGAAAACAGATTTAGCCAGAATGCCTTTTGTTTTAGCCAAAATAGCTGGTCAGCATTAGTGCGGTAGTTTTAGGCCGGAGGGCGTTCGCTGGTGGACGCGCAGAAAATAGCGACGGGGGCATTGTAAGGGGCCGTTTCGACCCAGGCGGCTGTATTGAGTTATGCCGAAAGATTCATGCTGATCGGGATTATCTGCGCGGCCGTGCTGCCGCTGGTGCTGCTGGCGAAGATCAAGAAAGATGAACCGATGGAGATGAGCATGGGCCACTAACCCGCCAAAATTGGGTAATTTTGTCCCCGTTGGTATAGGGGTAATAGTCTGCTAACCGGGACAAAACACAGACTATGATTTAGGTGGTTACGGGTAGTTCCGGTAGAATTCAATCCTTGATTTTGCTCACCCATCCGTTTGGATTTAATTCTCGTTACCAGCAGCATTCATTTAACCGAAACGGTACTTCAAAAACTCAATGAGCGCATTCGCGAAGACTGGTCTTCACGTAAATTTTAACTATAACAATCATGAAAAAAGTACTGATTTGGCCAGTACACTGTACCGGCGAAATCATATTGGGAGCTTCAGGTCACCGGAAACAGGCTACGCATGATCATGCGTAGCCTGTTTCCGTACTGTATGACAATATTCACCTGATTTTGATTTTAATGTCTATTAAGCGTAATCAGTAGTACACAAAACATCTCCCTGAAAAAGTTAATGGGATATTTTATTTACGCCTGGCCAGTCTTTAATTTGTCAATCAGAATGCACTGGCTCAAACTCAGAAATATAAAAACAGGACTTGATCGATGACCTTGATGGCCAAAATCTGCTGTAAGTCGTACGCCCGATCTCCTTAAGCCGAAGCTTTTTGTATACTGGGTCTGGGTGGGTGAAGGGGAACAAACATTCTTCCATGCTGCGTAGATTTACCCGTGAAATCGACATTGCCATCCCGCTAATCGGCATCCTTTTTATGTACGACCTTATTGTCAAGAACGTGCAGCGGAAGATTACGCTGACGACCGACGAAATTTCCCTGTTTACGACCCTGCTGACCTCTAAAAAACTGCGTCGGCGGCAGCACCTGCTCGAAGCGGGCGAAACCTGCGATTTTATGGCCTTCATCAGTCAGGGACTGCTTCGCTCGTTCACCACCGACGAGCGGGGCGGTGAACATGTGCTGCAACTGGCCCCAGAGGAGTTCTGGATCGGGGATTTGTACAGCTTTCTGACGCATCAGCCCAGCCAGTATACCCTTGAGGCCTTAGAGGATAGTAATGTCGTGCTGATTACGTACGACAATCTGGAGACGTTGTATGCGCGTGTCCCGGCTTTTGAGCGATTTTTCCGGCTCCTGATTCAAAACGGCTATATCACGGCTCAGCAGCGACTCATGTCTACCATTAGTTCGCTGGCTCAGGAGCGGTATCAGGAAATGGTCCGTCGGTATCCCAGCCTGGAGCAGCGGGTGGCGCAGCATCAGATTGCTTCCTATTTAGGCATCACGCCCGAATCACTAAGCCGCATTAAGAAGACCCTCTACGAAGGGCAGCCATAACCCGAATTAGTGCACTCTACCGGCTCAATCATGGCCCATCAACGATTCGCACCGGATCGTTGATGGGCCTTTTTGTTGACCTACATCAAAATAAAGTCTTACCAAATGTCAATGGAGGACGGCTCACTGACCAACGACCTTTGTCCCGTTGTTTGAGCATCAGCAACAAACGTGAACGCACTAACTATTAACTAATTGCACTATGCAAACATTGCAAGAATCTGTACACGAGCTGAATGGGCAAATCCTGGCGGGCGATATTCTGGGAGCCTTTGAGCGGTTTTATGCCGACGATATCGTCATGCAGGAAAACGAGAGCGAACCGACGGTGGGCAAAGCGGCCTGCCGCGCCCACGAAGAAGCTTTCGTGGGCAACATTACCGCCTTCCGGGGAGCGGAGGTCAAAAACGTCATCATCTCCGACGACATCACCGCTACAGAGTGGCACTTCGATTTCGACCATGCGCTTTGGGGAACCCGCAACTACAACCAGGTGGCCGTGCAACGCTGGCGCAACGGCCAGATCGTCAACGAGAAGTTTTACTACAACCAGTAGCGTCCGGAACTCAGGCACCGCTGAACCGCCGGTACACTAAACGTGGTGAACAGGTTTGCTACAGCCCGAAGCTATCCCCTGGTTTGTGCTTGTCTGTCAACCAGTCGTTCCAGTTTTCACCAGTCTAAATTCATTAACAACTATGTTCAATAACCTTCAAAAGCTGCTCCTATTACTGGTAGTCCTTATTCCAGTTACCATGGCCTGCGAGGATCACCAGACCGTACCCGAAACGGATGTACCAGCAGAGCAGCGGGCCATCCAGCAACTTCTGGATACCTACGGCGCAGCCCTCAATGGCTCGAATGCCGCCCAAATAACGCCCCTCTTCGCTCAGGATGGTGTGTTCGGTGCACCGGGAAACCCCACGGCCACGGGTCAGACGCAAATACGGGGAGCCTTCGAGGGTCTGTTCGGGGCGGTCAGTCTGACCCTGCAGTTCACCCCGGCACAAATCGTCGTGGCTGACGCGAACAATGCCTTTGCCACCTCGACATCGAGTGGTACGCTGACGGTGAAAGCCAACGGCCAGTCGGCACCCAGCGCGTACCGGGAGCTGTGGGTATTTGTCAAAGAGAATGGCCAGTGGAAGATCGCCCGCTACCTGTTTAACCAGTAGTCGTTCTCAAAGACGAAGAAGCCGACGGTTACCAAACCACATTGGCGCTGAATGGAGCAAAGCCATCCGCACCTATTCACTAATCAAACAACCGTTCTTTAAATTTTCACTGATGACAAAGTCCATCACATTTCGCGCCTTTTTGCTGGTAGCAGCGCTGATTGCTACCAGCGTAACCGTTCAACCAACGAACGCAGGTCCTGCTGACGATAAACCGGCGGAGCAGCGGGCCATTCAGCAATTGCTGGATACCTACGGCGCAGCCCTGAACGGCTCGGATGCCGCCAGAATTATCCCGCTCTTCGCTCAGGATGGTGTGTTCCTAGCTCCCGGCAACCCCACGGCTACGGGTCAGAATCAGATTAAAGGGGCTTTCGACGGCTTGTTCGGTGCGGTTACGCTAAAGCTACAGTTCACGCCCGCTCAGATTACGGTCGTTAATGACAAGTATGCCTACGCCACCTCAACGTCCAGCGGTACGCTGACGGTGAAATCCAACGGCCAGTCGGCACCCAACGCGTACCGGGAACTGTGGGTATTTGTCAAAGAGAATGGCCAGTGGAAGATCGCCCGCTACCTGTTTAATCAGCCGAATTAGTAAGCAACAACCGGGCTGAACGGGATGCGCGATTACGTACCCTGTAAGTATCTGTACTGGAATAATCAAACGTACACCACGCACATGGATATCAGCGGCAACTAATCCGTTTTCAACGCCATTGACCCCAACAGACGTGAACCGAACCGAATTCATTCAAACTATGCTCACTACCTCGCTGGCCACGTTCGACCTGCCCGCCCTGCGCCGGGTAACGGACGACTTTCCGGCCACGGACAGGATGCCCGCCCTGTTCATTGGCCACGGACACCCGATCAACGCCGTGCTCGACAACGCTTTCACCCAGCGGCTGACCCAACTCGGCGGGCAACTCGAACGACCCAGCGCGGTATTAGTCATCTCGGCCCACTGGGAAACCATCGGCACGTACGTTTCGGTCAATCCGGCCCCACAAACTATCTATGACTTCGGACCCTTCGATGATCGCCTGTTTCAGATCCGGTACGAACCCGTCGGGAGTCAGGCAATGGCACAAGCTGTGCAGCAGGCAGTCCAGTCGGTGGCCGTGCAGGAAGACGCCCGCATGGGACTCGACCACGGTGCCTGGGGTATCCTGAAATACATTTTTCCCAAAGCGGACGTACCGGTTTTCCAGCTCAGCATCGACTACCGGCAGCCGCCCGCTTTTCATTACCAGTTGGGCCGGGAACTGGCCCGGCTCCGGCGCAAAGGCGTGCTCATTATCGGCAGCGGTAACATCGTGCATAACCTGCGGGTGTTAGACTGGCATAATATCGATGCCCGTCCCCAGGATTGGGCGGTTGAATTCGATGCGCTGGCCAAGCAGGCCATCGACGGGTATCGTCACCAGGATTTAATCGATTATTCGGGTTTTGGCCCCTTGGCTCAACAGGCCATACCGACCAACGATCACTACCTGCCGATGCTGTACGTACTGGGGCTGCGGGAGCCGAATGAGCTGGTCCATCACCTCTACGAGGGCTTTCAGTTTGCCACCGTGAGCATGCGTAGCTTTCAAATCGGTTAGCCATGCAAAGCCTCAAAGGGGAAACCACCATTCTGCGCTATCGCCACCGGGCGGCTAATCAGGCCAATCCGCCCCTGCTGCTGCTCTTGCACGGCGTCGGCAGCAACGAAGAGGGACTGCTGGGGCTGTTCGGCGATGTAGACCCGCGTTTTTTGGTCGTATCTGCTCAGGCACCGTTTCCGATGGGGCCGGAGCGGTATGGGTGGTACGCTGTCGATTTCTCGTCTGGTTCACCCGTCATCAACGCCGAACAAGCCGACAAAAGCCGTCTGATACTCGTTCAGTTCATCAGCCAACTGGCCGAACGACACGGTATAAACCGCCAGCGAGTCTATCTGTTGGGGTTTAGTCAGGGGGGCGTCATGAGCTATCACCTGGCGCTGACAAACCCGGATCGGGTGGCCGGGGCCGTCGTGATTGGTGGGCGCATTCTGGACCAAACCAAACAACGAATTGCCCGGCCTGGATTGGCCGCGTCGGCGGACCACTCGACCGAAACGCTTAAAAAATTGACGTTATATGTGGCACACGGGCAGCAGGATACCGTTCTGCCAATTTGGAATACTCGGGATGCCCGTACGTATTTGAGCGATCTGGGCGTAGCGGTCCAGTATCAGGAATACCCCACCGGTCACCACATTACCGCCGATATTCAGCATGATGTGAAACAGTGGCTGGCCGACCGATGGGGCAAACTTGACTAATGGTGTACTCTACAATTCTTAATCTTATGAAAGCAGCTGTCACCATGAAACCCGGTCCGCCCGACGTCATTGACATCCAGGAAAAACCGAAGCCGAGTGCCAAACCGGGCTGGGTCGTCATTCGGGTCAGGGCGTTCGGGCTGAACCGCTCCGAACTGTACACCCGGCAGGGCCATTCGCCGGGAATCACGTTTCCCATCATCCAGGGCATCGAGTGCGTGGGCGAGGTGGCCGACGATCCATCTGGCCGGTACCCAGCAGGCCAGAAAGTGGCCGCCTGCATGGGCGGGATGGGCCGTCAATTCGATGGCGGTTATGCCGAGTTTGTGACGGTGCCCGCCGAGATCATTGTTCCCTTCGAGAGTGAACTGCCCTGGGCCACCCTGGGGGCCATTCCAGAGATGTTCCAGACCGTTTCGGGTTCACTCAACAGCGCGTTGGAAGTCAGAAAGGGCGAGACGCTGCTCATCCGGGGTGGTACCTCTTCCATCGGAATGCTGGCCACTCAGTTAGCCAAACACTATGGATTGACCGTTATCGCGACCACCCGTAACCCCGACAAGGAAACGTATCTGCGGGAAAACGGGGCGGATTACGTGTTTATCGACCAGGGTCGGCTTGCGCCGGAACTGAAGCGGTTGTTCCCCAACGGGGTCGATAAGGTGCTGGAACTAGTGGGTACCGAAACCCTGAAAGACTCATTGCAGTGCATCCGGCCCAAGGGAATCGTTTGCATGACCGGCATCCTGGGAAATAGCTGGACCATAGACGCCTTTACGCCTATGGGCGATATTCCCTCGCTGGGTCGTCTGACGGTTTATATGGGCGAAGCCAGCGATCTGACAAACGCGCTGCTACAGGATTTTATCGACTCGGTCACGGCGGGCACGATCAAACTGAGCATCGACCGAATATTCCGTTTAGACCAGGTATCCGAAGCCCATTGGTACATGGAAAATAACCAAGGCAAAGGCAAAATTGTCGTGGAGGTGTAGCCCCGTTTGTACCCTGACTTAAAATCACGACTCAGGATGCTGTTGAGCCGATGCGGCTGGTTCGGCGGGGCCGTTGTGGGGGAGCCGAATCAGTTTTTAGGTCCAGATCAAGGTGGGTGGTCGTGTTGGGGGTGGGTCGGTCCAGTCGCTGGCCCAACTCGCGCAACAACAAATTCTGTCCTACCTCATCGTGACGAATGACCAGATTATCCCCAATGTTGATCAGAACGGCCTGAATCAGTCCAATCAGGATGTTGTCGAAATAATTCCCGCATCGCAGGTACCACGTCTGCCTGGTATCGTTTTTGGGGAGTGTAACAACGTTGCCGTTCATAAGCGACACGGTTAAGTAGGCCAGTGCTTACTGGCGGGCTGTAGCGGTGAGCTACGCGGGCGTTTGTCGTGAGTTCTCCAAACAAAGATTACCTACGTTCAAAATCAGCCCAGCCGGTTGATAAATTAATGATCTGTAACCATAACAATACTAAAAAATCGCTGTTTTTTGACTAATAGTCAAAATTTGACTTAAAGTAATAT
This sequence comes from Spirosoma arcticum, assembly GCF_054779955.1. NCBI lineage: Bacteria > Pseudomonadati > Bacteroidota > Cytophagia > Cytophagales > Cytophagaceae > Spirosoma > Spirosoma arcticum. The sequence continues at coordinate 15,808 of NZ_BAAGXG010000004.1, read as the reverse complement.
TATTTATTTATAAACAAAACTAAGCAACGTTACCTACAGAATTAGCGTGATAGAGGATGGTCAAAGAACCATAATGAAGTATCCGAGCCGTTTCAACGACTGGATAAACCATGGATTTTGAACCGATTGTCTGCCTTGCATCAGTCTGCATTATTTCACTTAATATTTTGATTTAAAGGTATTTATATTTACAAGTATCTTTGTCATTAGTAGTTGCCTTGCTAAAGCGCTTGCCCTATGGGAAGTTTAGTCTCTAACGTCGGGGTTAGGTAGGGCCTCAATCAAGGTAAATTATTTAGTAAATTTATAAACTATTTTCCCTGTACTGTGTTTATCAAGTACATCTCCCTGATGTCAACGCCGGACCAAGCTCCGGGTGATCTATTTTTAAACAGCTAACCGATCCAAATTATGTCTACCGTGAAAGCTGAATCGCTGAGTACGGCTAATCCCATGCCGGAATGGACACAGGATGTGGTAGACAGGCAGGGCATGACGCTCGACCAGGCACGTGCGGCATTATGCGCCAAAGACCCCGTTATGCGCGTCCTGATTGACGCCAATCCTAACCTCGATCACCACGCCTGGCGGTCAACACTGCCAGTGCAGGGGCTGTTTGAAGCACTTCTCTTCCAGATTGTTGGGCAACAGATTTCGGTCACCGCCGGGAATGCAATTTTCGCCCGTCTGCGTACACTTTACTCCGCCGACCACAATCCATCGATTTTGGCGGAGCTATCCACCGACGAACTGCGGGCTACCGGACTATCAACGCGCAAGGCCGAATGCGTAAAAGACCTGGCTCGGCGGGCGAAAGCGGGCGAATTGGCCGGTTTGGAACACCTATCGCACGAAGAAGCACGAACACGACTGATTTCCTTTCGGGGTATCGGCCCCTGGACCGCCGACGGGGCATTGTTCATCGCCTTCGGCTGGGACGACGTACTTGTTTCGGGAGACCTGGTCTTGCGAAAGGCCGTACAACGGGCGTATAATCTCCCCGAAATGCCCTCCGAGAGAGAAGTGGAAGCCATCGGCGAACAGTGGCGACCGCACCGCTCTATGGCCGCTGGTTACCTCTTCGAGTATATGCAATCAGCCTGAAAACCTGACTAACCAGTTCATTCAGTTCAAAGAAATAGTATCAATTTAAAAAGTAAAAATCATGAACATCGTCGTAACCGGTTCGCTGGGGAACATTAGTAAGCCATTGACGGAGGAGTTAGTGCAAAACGGTCATTCGGTCACGGTCATCAGCAGCAAGCCCGATAAGCGGACTGCCATCGAGGCCCTGGGGGCTACGGCAGCTATTGGCTCCTTAGAAGACGCCCATTTTCTGACGGAGACCTTCGCCGGAGCCGATGCCGTTTACTGCATGATCCCGCCCAATTTTGCCGCTCCTGATCAGTTGGCGCATTACCAGGCCACTGGCCGCAGCTATGCCCAGGCCATTCGACAGTCGGGCATAAAGCGGGTGGTGCATCTGAGCAGTTGGGGGGCGCATTTGGCCAAAGGCACTGGGTTCATTGTCGGGTCGCACCACGTAGAAGAAATGCTCAATGAGTTGTCCGACGTGTCCATTACGCATTTGCGGGCCGGATACATCTACTACAATCTGTACAACTACATGGGCATGATTAAAAGCGCGGGGATGATCGGGGCCAACTACGGGGGCGACGATACGCTGGTCCTGGTGGCTCCTGCCGACATTGCCACTGCTGCCGCCGAGGAGCTGACCACTCCGACTACCGGACATACCATTCGCTACGTGGCCAGCGACGAACGGACCGCCAATGAGATCGCGCACAGTTTAGGAGCTGCCATCGGTAAGCCCGATCTGCATTGGGTCACCTTCACCGATGAGCAATTGAAAAGCAGCATGGAACAGCGCGGCTTGCCTGCCCACATCATCGCCAACTCAATGGAATTGGGGAATAGCATTCACAATGGTACCCTGCGGGAGAACTATGACCGCCACAAGCCCGCCGGGATGGGCAAGGTAAAGCTGGATGATTTCTCCAGAGAATTTGCCGCTGCCCTTCAAAAAGGGTGACTTCACCTGCCTGAAAGCACTTTTCTCGGGTAGCACTTTTCTGTTCAGTCAATTTTTTCAGTCAACCAATCAACAGTATGGAACCGATGAAGATTGTAGGTCTTGAAGAACACGTCGCTGTGAAGCCGCTCCTCGATGCGTGGGCGAAGGTGCCGGGGATGCCCCAGATCCCGGAACTGGGCTATGGCAATGAGCCGCTCGCGCTGCGGCTTCGGGACATCGGAGACCGGCGACTGGCCGAGATGGACGACCTCGGCGTGGACGTGCAGGTACTATCGTTGAGCACGCCAGGTGTTCAGATTCTGGCACCCGCCGATTCGGTGTCGGTTGCCCGTGAGTCGAACGACGCGCTGGCCGAAATCGTCAGCAGTAACCCGGCCCGCTTCCAGGCGCTGGCCGCCCTCCCGACCCCGTCACCGGAGGCAGCCGCCGATGAACTGGAGCGCGTAATAACCCAGCTTGGTTTTCGCGGTGCGATGATCTTTGGCCGCACGGGCGACCAAAACGCTGACGCACCCCAGTTCGACCCCATCTACGCCACTGCTGCGCGCCTGCGGGCACCGCTCTACCTACACCCACAGACGCCCCTGCCAGCCGTCATGCAGGCCTATTATACCGGCTACGGCCAGCAGGTTGACTATATGTTCGGGACGTTTGGCTTGGGCTGGTACTATGATAACGGCGTACAGTTGCTGCGGCTGATCTTCTCTGGCGTGTTCGACAGGCACCCTGATTTGCAGGTCATTGTTGGGCACTGGGGCGAGCTCGTTCTCTTTTACCTCGAGCATATCGCGACCATGCAGACGACCGGGCTACACCTCGAACGGCCACTGGCCGACTACTTCCGGCAAAACATCTGGGTAACAGGCAGCGGCCTGTTGAGCGAACGTTACCTGCGGTGGACGGCGGAGGTCGTCGGCGTGGACCGTATGATGTACTCGACCGACTACCCGTTCACCTACCAGACCCCCTACCCGCCATTGGATACGAGCCGGGGACGAGGACGACAGTTTCTCGAACAGGCACCGCTAACCGAAGCGGAGAAAGCGGCTTTCGGCTCAGGGAACTGGGAGCGACTAACCGGGCATCTCGCTATGCCGACCCGGTCCTGAACACATCAGGGATAATCCTCTCCGTAGTTATTTCAACTACGGAGAGGATACATGAATTGAGCCACACCGTGCCAGTTTAAGTGACGGGTAACGAGTTGAAGCAACCCTGATCTACCTACTCAGGAAAGTGCCTGGAACAGCGTCAACCAAAAAACCAAGCAAATCAACATGCCGACCATCCTGCTAACGACCGCCGACAACGGGGTCACGGAGTGGAAAACGACCTCGTGGAACCCTATGACGGGTTGTGACCGAATTTCACTGGGCTGCGATAATTGTTATGCCCTCATGTTTGCCGCCCGGCTGAAAGAAATGGGGCAGGCGCGGTATCAGCACGACGGCGACCCGCGCACTAGCGGCCCCGGTTTCGATCTGACACTGCACCCCGACACGCTCAACCTGCCCCGATCCTGGAGAAAGCCCCGACACATCTTTGTCGGCAGCATGAGTGATATGTTCCACCCCAGGGTACCGCTGGACTACATTCAGCAAATCGTGGAAACCATGCGGGCCACACCCCAACATACTTACCAGGTGCTGACCAAGCGGGCCAGACGACTCGCCAATCTATCGGAACACATCGACTGGCCGGGCAACGTCTGGGTGGGTACGTCGGTTGAAGAGGCCAGCCTGCTCCACCGCGCCGACGACTTGCGTAAAGTCAATGCCGCCGTTCGGTTCTTGTCGCTGGAGCCGTTGATTGGCCCGCTACCGGACCTAAACTTCGAGGGTATCGACTGGATTTCGCTGGCGGGCGAATCGGGGCCAAACGCCCGGCCAATGGCCATTGAGTGGGTGCGTGACATCCGGGACCAGGCCGTGCGGCATGAGGTTCCGTTCTTCTTTTTGCAATGGGGCGGGATCGCCCGGGGCGGTGGGCGAATCCTCGACGGACGGACCTGGAACGAAATGCCCGTCCGCCAGTCACGTCCAAGAGCCAATAGCTTTTCAGACAATCAGTTGATCCTAAAACAGAACCTGGTATGAGCAATTCCCTGACTACGGTAGAGCCGCCCGTTGCGTTTTACCCCAATTTCCTATCCCCGGCCGAAGCCCTCGACTGGTTTGAACAGTCGAAGGCCCTCGACTGGAAGCGGGACGAGATCAACATGTACGGCAAAAAAATTCCCGTACCGCGCGAAGAATCCCTGTTTGGCGACGATTTTACCTACGAATACCGGGGGAGTATTATCCAGGCCAAACCCTGGCCGGACTTCCTGCTGGAGACCCGCAACCGGATTCAGGCATTGAGCGGGCTGACGTTCAATTTTGCCGTTGGCAATCGCTACGTGACGGGCAAAGACTCCATCGGCTGGCACTCGGACAGTTTTCCGCAGATCGGGAAAAGCCCGGCCATAGCGTCGCTGAGTTTGGGCAGCACCCGACGGTTTAAGCTGCGCCACAACGAGACTCGCGAGGTGATTGACTACGATCTGGAAAGCGGGGCGTTACTGATTATGCTCCCCGGCTGTCAGGAGGACTGGCAACATGCGGTGCTGAAAACGTCCCGTCCTGTTGGCGAACGCATCAACTGGACCTTCAGGCCCCATCGGGACGCGCAAGCAAACATATCATGATAATCAGCAGCCCAATCCCATTACGATTCACCGGCGACTACGCGCTGGAAGCCAGCGTTTCGTTGTCGGCCACTGCCGCGTTTGTCGATGCGCTCCGGCCCGCCGATGGCGGGCCAGTACTTGATCTGGCCCTGCTGCTGGAAGGAGCCTGGAAAACGGTGGGTGTGCGGATCGACCAGTCTGACGGGGAGGTACGCGCCCACGTTTTTGCCAACCCTGACGAGGCAACGTCCGACGACATCCGCACCCAACTGGAACGGATGCTCTCGCTCGACATTGACGGGACGGGACTGGCCGAAGTAGCTACCCGCGATACCGTATTTTCCGACCTCCGGCAGCGGCAGCCGGGCATACGCCCCGTGCTGTTTCCTAGCCCCTACGAAGCCGCAGCGCGGGCCATCATTGGCCACCAGCTTCCGGTGCGGCAGGCCGCTGCTCTCAACAAGCGCATTGCCGAAGCACATGGCGTTCGGGTTGACGTCGGCGATCATGTGATGCACGGGTTTCCGGCCCCGGACCGGCTGGCCCAACTGCCCCTCATCCGGGGACTGGCCACCCGCAAGGTGGAGCAATTACGGGTTCTCGGTACCCAGGCTGCCTTACTTGAAAGTAGTCGGTTGCGGGCGATGACCCCCGACGCGGCCATGACGCACCTCCAGCAGTTGCCGGGTATCGGTCCCTTCTCCGCCGAATTGATTCTAATGCGCGGGGTTGGCGATCCTGATGCCTTTCCGAAGACCGAAAAACGCCTGCATCGGGCGATGGCTGCGGCTTATCACCTCGGCGACGAACCCGACCTCGGCACCCTCGAACGGATTGCCGACGGGTGGCGACCCTACCGGAGTTGGGTCGGGCTGCTGCTGCGGAATACTGTCAGTAAATAACAATCAATGGTTATTAATAAACCGTCTTTACCCATTTATCAACAACGTTTAAAACTCAACAAGCATGAAACGAATTGCAGTCATTGGTGCTACGGGTTTACTAGGTGAACCCGTAGCCCACGAACTGATTAACGCGGGGTTTACCATTACGATTCTCGCCCGCGATGAAGCCGGGGCTCGCAAAAAATTTGGTACAGGTGCGACGTACATAGTCGGCGATTTGGATGACGAAGCCACGCTGACTACGCTGTTGACGGATCAGGATGGGCTGTACATGAACTTGTCGGTGAATCCTGATTCATCAGAATCGGATTATCAACCCGAACGCGAGGGGATGCAGGTTATCCTGGACGTAGCCAAACGAGTTGGCCTGCCGCGCATCGGTTATCTGGTCGGTCTTATTCAGGAGTACCAGGGCATGGACGGGTTTGACTTTTGGCCCTGGGTCATTAAAAACCAAGCCGTTGCATCGATCAAACAAAACGGAATTCCCTACTTCATCTATCACGCGTCGTCGTTCATGGACAACTTCGACCGGGGTTCGCTCCGCAGCGACGATACCATCCGGTGGGCGGGCGACTCTAAGCAACGGATGTACTTTGCGTCAGCCTCGGATTACGGCAAGCAGGTAGCCAACTCGTTTAAGCTCGACGTGACCGAAAACAGAGAGTATATAATTCAGGGGCCGGAAGCCTACACGATGGACGAGACCGCAACGATCTTCATCGACAATTATCCAAAGCAAAAAATGGAGTACAGCCACGCTCCGCTGCCTCTGTTGCAACTTGGCGGTGTGTTTAGCAGTTCGATGGAGTACGTGGCTAAACTGAGCGAGTCGATGAATAACTACCCGGAGCAGTTTAGGGCGCAACCGACCTGGGACGAACTGGGCAAACCGACCACGACGCTGGCCGAATACGCCCGGCACGCCGATTGATCCCAGTCCGGTTCGGCGCAAACCCCGCCGAACCGGCATACCTTGTCTTCATAAACTTAACCGCAAATCGAACGTTTCACCCGCTTAGGTGCTTGCCGTTTGTGTGTATTAAATCGTTGGCAGAGTTCCACTTTTTACCAGTCAAATCATGAATAAAAAAGTACTGTTGAGTTTATTGATGATCGTCGTCAGTAGTTCACTGTCGTGGGCGCAACGGGTCGTCAGTGGTACCGTGACGGAAGAAGGCACCGGGGGTTTCGCCGGGGCTACCGTGTTGGTTAAAGGCACCGGAACGCCGGACCGCACGACAGCTACCCTGACGGATGCGAATGGGGCCTACCGGCTGACCGTCCCGCCCGCGGGCACGACACTGGTCTTTTCGGCGGTGGGGATGCAAACCGTGGAGGAAATAATCGGCGGGCGCGCGACGGTCAACGTGCAGCTCCGAACCGACACCCGGCAGTTAAACGAAGTTATCATTACCGCCCTCGGGGTGAAGGCCGAGCGCGACAAGTTTGCCTCGTCCATCTCGACCGTGGACGGGAAAAATCTGGTAAAAACCGGCGAAACGAGTCTGCTGACGGGCCTAAGCGGCAAAACTTCCGGCGTACTCATCACCCGCAACGGGGGCGACCCCGGCGCGGGGGCCTACATCCAGATTCGGGGGCAAAACACCATCAACGGCAACGCCCAGCCCCTGTTCATCGTCGATGGCATACCGGTCAGCAACGCCAGTGACAACACGGGTACGGCCGCCGGTAACGGGATTGTGCAGCAGTCGCGCATCAACGACATCAACCCCGAAGACATCGAGAGCCTGGAAGTGCTGAAAGGTGCTTCGGCGGCCGCTTTGTGGGGAACGCGGGCCGCCAACGGTGTGATTATTATTACGACCAAAAAAGGCAAAGACTCCCAGGGGAAGGTCAATATTACGTTTAAATCGACGGTGTCGTTCGACCGGGTGAACAAGATGCCTGCTTTGCAGCGCACCTACGGGCAGGGCCTGAACGGCTTTTACAGTCAGGGCAACCGCAACACGTTCGGCGACCTGATTGTCGGCCGGACGGGTGGCCCCGATACGTACATCACCGATCCCGGCGCACCGGGTTATCAGGGCATGGTCACCTTTCCCGACGGCACCAAGCGGTACGCCATTGCGCCTGGTACAGCGGCCAATCCGCACGGGGGCAAGAACGCCACTGATACCTACGACCACACCAATGATGTGTTTCAGACGGGCCATTTCACCGACAATAGTCTCAGTATCAGCGGGGGTAACAACCGGTCGACTTTCCTGATCAGCTACGGCAATCTGAACCAGGATGGCGTGATCAAAGCCTTCAGCAACTACCAGCGCAACACCGCCCGGATCAACGTAGCCAGCCAGTTTACCGAGTGGTTCCGCGCATCGGCGAACATGGGCTATACCAAAGTCTATTCATCCCGGACGCAGGAGGGCGACAACGTCGAGGGGATTATGCTGGGTGGCCTGCGTACGCCACCCGATTACAGTAATGCGGCCTACACGGGTACGTTCACCAACCCCGCCGGTCAGGTGTTCAACAACGCCCACGTGTCGTACCGCAATCCGTTGGGACGCGACTTGAGCACCCTGTATTCAAACCCCATCTGGAACATCAACAACAACCGCAACACCAGCGATGTGGATCGCCTGATTGGTACGCTTGAACTGGACATTACGCCCGCGCCGTGGCTGACCATTACGGGCCGCACGGGTATCGACAATTTTACGGATAACCGCCTGGAACGCTTCGCCCGCAACTCGGCCAGTCAGGCGAACGGCTACCTGTCGAAGAACTGGATTACGGAGAAGCAATTCAACACGGATGTGTTTGCCAACGCCAGCAAGACCTTCAGCAACAACTTCAGCGGGTCGTTGCTTTTGGGCGTGAACTACAACAGCCGCCGACGGGCCACGTTGTCGGACGCTATTACCAACCTAATTGTGCCGACGGCCCCCGATATTCTGACCAACGCGCTCAACTCGAACTTGTTGGCCAGCAACTATAACTCCCTGATTCGGACCTACGCGTACTACGCCCAGGCGGAGGTTCAGGCGTACAATCAGCTTTTCCTGACGTTGACCGGCCGGAATGAGAGTGCATCGACCTTCGGAGCCAACACCAACCCCAGCTTCTTTTTCCCCTCGGCCGCCCTGGCCTGGCAGTTCAGCAAATTGCCCGTCCTGGAAAGCAGTTCGTTGCTTAGTTTCGGCAAACTCCGGCTGACCTGGGGGCAGGTGGGCATTCAGCCGCAACCGTACCAGAACTTTACTGCCTTCGGCCCGGCGGCTTACGGGGATATTTTCACGAGGGGCGTATCTGCCGCCAGTTCGCTGTACGGCGGGGGCTACGTACGCAGCACTACGGCGGGTAACGATTTTCTGAAGCCCGAACGTAAAACCGAATCCGAAATAGGGGTCGATCTCCGCTTTCTCAAGAACCGGTTCAGCCTGTCGGCGACCGCTTACACCAACACCACCAAAGACGTAATCCTGTCGCTGAACGTACCGAACGAGACCGGTTACGCCATCCGCAATACCAACGCGGCCGAACTGGCCAACAAAGGGCTGGAGCTGGAAGCCGGTGCCGACCTGATTCCGCGCGGTGATTTCCGGTGGAACCTGTCGGCCAACGTTTCACTCAACCGTAGCAACGTGGTTTCGCTGGCCGGGGCTTCGGTGTACATCCTGCCCGACAGCTACATGCAAAACTCGTCGCTGATTCCGGGGCAACCATTCGGCATTTTTTACTCGACCGATTTTCGGAAAGATGAGTCGGGGAACTACATTCTGGATGCGAACGGGTTTCCGCAGGGTGGCATCAGCAACGAAATCATCGGCAACCCGAATCCGGCCTGGCGGGGCGGTCTGGGCAGCACGTTTTCATACAAAGGACTCTCGCTGTACGTCCTCTTCGACCGCGTGGCCGGGAATGATTTCTTCAACGGTACGCGCGGCTCCCTCTATAACTTCGGGGTTCACGGTGATCAGGGGAACACCGTGGTGGCTCCGGCGGGTGGACTACGCGACGCGAACGGCAACACGATTGCGGCCGGAACGTCCTTTCAGGGGCAGATCAGGGACTTTGGGGCCGGACCCGTCGCTATCAACCAGTTCTGGTGGCAGGGCAGGGGGTCGGCGTCCAATTCGGCTTCGTACAAGCAGTTCGTCGAAGACGGCAGCGTGTCGCGGCTGCGCGAGATCACCCTTTCATATAGCCTTCGCAGTCCAGCGTTTCGGCGCATAACCCGTCTCTCCAACGTCGATTTCAGCCTGACGGGGCGCAACCTGGTGTTATGGACCAAGTACACCGGCACCGATCCCGAAGTGAACATCACCGGCGCGGGCCTGTCGCGCGGGCAGGACTGGTTCACTAACCCGAATACGAAGTCTATTTTGGCTTCGGTTAGAATTACCTATTAAGCCGCCGGTTTAACCAGCTAAACGAAGACCAATCATGAAAAAATCAGTCGTACACAAAGTCCTTATCGCCTTGCTGGCGGTCCATTGCCTGAGCGGTTGCCAGCGTCTGTTTGAGGAACCCGACATTCAGCGCAACCCCAATGCGGTTACCGACGTGGACGTAACCACGCTGCTGGCCGGTACGTTGCTAGGCGTGTCGCTGCTCCACGAAGATACCGACGTGCGCATCGCGTCGATCTGGGCAGGCCAACTCGCCGGCCTGTCCCGCGCTCATCAGGGCTTCGGCCAGTACATTGTCTCGTCGCAAAGCTTCACCTGGGGTACGCTGTACCCGGTGGCGGGTCAGGCCCGGTTGATTCAAACCAAAGCCGACGCGGTGGGCGACAAATGGACCAAGGGCGTGGGGCAGGTGCTGGAAGCCCTGGTCATCGCCAAAGCCACCGACCTCTACGGCGACGTTCCGTACAGTCAGGCCTTCGACGAAGTGAGGTTTCCCACACCGGTGTTCGATAATCAGACGGATGTGTACGCGGCCCTGCAAACTACGCTCGACAACGCCATAGTCAACCTGTCGGCCACGGCGGGACTGCCCTTTACCACGCAGGACTTTATGTACCGGGGCGACGTAACGAAATGGAAAGCGGCTGCCAACACCCTCAAAGCCCGGCTGTATCTGCACACCGGCGAATACGCCAAAGCCGTAGCCAGTGCCGCATTGGGCATCGGCAGTACAGCGGGCGATATGCTCATTCCGCACGGCACGAGCCTGGGCGTCGATAATAACCAGAACTACGATTTCTTCCGGGTCAGTCGGCCGGGCGATGCGGGGTTCGACGGGGCGTATCTGACCACGCTGATGCAGTCCCGCAGCAGATCGACCAATACCAAGACCGACGAAACGGCGCTCTACAACCATTATGTCAAAGTAGGTATCACGGCCACGGGCAGTCTGGACCCCAACACCACCGACGGCGCGTTCACGGCGAATGCGCCCCACCCCATCCTGACGTACTACGAAAACCAGTTGATTATCGCCGAAGCGCAGGCTCGTTTGGGCGTTAATGACCGGGCGTTGGCCGCGCTGAATGCCGTTCGGGCCGGGCTGGCAACGGGCTACATCAATGGCAAAACCATATCGGCTACGGGCCGGAGGTATGATGCGTACACGCCGGATGATTTCGGCCCGGCCGGGCTGGCCAATCCCACCAAATCAGCGACCATGCAAACGGCCCTGCTGTACGAGATTGTCAGCCAGCGGTATATTTTCTTTCTGATGCAGTACGAAGCCTTCAATGATTACCGTCGTTTGGCGAAAGCGATACCCTTGGTGCAGTTGCCCATCCCGCTGTATGTCGGTACGAAAAAGCCGCAGCGGTTCATTTATCCGCAGGGCGAGGTGAACACCAACCCGAACGTGCCCAAACCCCTGCCCGACCAATTCACGAACGTGCCCATCTTTCAGTAAACCCTAACCCGCTTTTCCATGAATGCCGGCAATAAATTACCATCTCTTTCAGAAAATACCTTTTTACGGTATATCAATTTTATTGCGTTGTATTTTGCCGAAGGGCTGCACATGGGGATGCTGTTTGTCGGTATTCCCGCCTGGATGGCCATGAATGGCAAGACACCTGGCGAAATCGGAGGGTTTGCCGCAGCCTGCGCGCTGCCCTGGACGTTTAAATTCGTCGTAGCCCCGCTCATGGATCGCTACACCTATTTGCCCATGGGGCGCAAACGGCCCTGGGTGCTTTTCGGGCAAATCGGCCTGACGCTAAGTTTTATGGCGATGGGTTTTGTGCCAGCCCCCTTAAACAACCTGCGCCTGTTTATGGGGGCGGCTTTTGTCGTTTCCTTCTTTGGTGCGCTGCAGGATGGGGCTACCGATGGGATGGCGGTAGATAGTATTCCCGCTCACCAACAGGCGCGGGCCAACGGGTTCATGGGCGGGTCACGAATGATCGGCAGTTCGCTGGCCCTGGCTGTAGGTAGTTGGCTGTTAAGCACCTATAATTTTACGGTGGCCATGCTCGTGCTGTCGGTGCTGATTGGTTTAGTGACCCTGGTTCCGATTTTTTTACGCGAACAACCCGGTGAAAAGATAGCCCCCTGGACGGTGGGCGCAGCCTCGGCCGAAACGAACCGGATGCAGGTTGGGCGGTGGTCTACCATTCTCACCGCCCTGTACGGTGCGTTCCGGTTGCGGAATTCGTTAATTGTGGTGGCCCTGATGTTTGTGACGATGGGGTCGTACAATTATTTTGAGACCTTACTGCCCATTTTTGCCGTAAAAGTCTCCGGTTGGACCAATGTTTTCTATTCCCAGGCCTTCGCCACGGCGGACCTGATTGGTGGTGTCGGTGGCCTGTTTCTGGGGGGGTATCTGATCGAACGATTCGGCAAGAAGCGCATGATCGGCATTTACTTTTTTCTAATTATCAGCCTTACCTCCGCCCTGATTTTTTTAAAGGTGTACTGGGCCAACACCGCCTTCGTGTATGGGTTCATCATCGTCTACCGGTGGCTGAATGCCTTCGCCAAGATTGGCGTGTATGCGATTGCGATGCAGTGCTGCTCCCGGAAAATTTCGGCCAGTCAATTTACGTTTTACATGACGACGGGGGCCGTTGGTTCCATGGTCGGGGCCACGCTGATCGGTCCGATGAAAGAAAATTTCAGTTGGGAAATAACGTTTCTGTCGTTTGTTGGGATGATGGTTCTGGCCTGGTTTATCATGCAATTTCTGAATATTGACCAACAGGTAGAACAGATAACGGAACTGGATAAGGAAGCCGCTGAACGGGAAGCCCTCGTCCTGAATTGACCCGACCGATACCTGTATGAGTACACAGCAACGCAAAGCCCAGGAAAAAGAATACCGTCGTCAGCTGATTCTGGAAGCGGCCGAAGACTTGATGCGCGAATCGGGCACGCATGTACTCAACATTGATGCGGTGGCCGCCCGAACGCAACTGGCTAAGGGTACGATTTACCTCAATTTTAGCAGCAAGGAAGAAATTTTAGCCGCCCTAACGCTAAAATCCAGACGGTTGCTTTTTGATGAATTATCCGCGATGGCCATGAGCAAGCCCGATCCACTATCGGCCATCAAAGGTATCATTCTGGCCAACTACGCTTTTCTCAAGAAGAACCCCCTGCATTATGACTTGGTTTCGCGCTACGAAGCGAACCCAACGTTGACCGAAACCGATGAACTACAACAGGCTACGCAAAATATCAGGGACTTGGTCATCGGATTAATCGATCAGGCCAAAGCGACCGGTCAAATTCGTCCTGATCTAGATACCATAACGTTTTCGATGTATATGTGGGGCACGGTTACCGGTCTGATTCAGCTTATAAGAGGGCGTAAAGACTTGATAGAGACTGATGATCAGTTGGAGGACCAGAAAATCATTGATCTGTTTAACGGTATATTGGGTAACGGGGTTGCTCTATAACCTGACTTATGATGTAAGCCGTCGTGTAGTTGCCAACAACACAACTTCGGGCATACAGGGGGCTGGTTACATGATGGTAAGGGCCATATTTGACAGGGCAGAAGTGCGAACCATCCTTTTGACGATAAGATAAGCAAGCATTTTGATTCATAAATTTACCAAATAAATTAAAAAATAGTAAATTTATGAACAAAAAAATTCGCGGCTCTGTTTTAATAACGAACCGTTTATGCTAATCCTACCGTATGGCACAATCTGCTACGCTACTAGTTCCAGCCGGTTTAACGGCTACTAACAACGAGGCTCGGTCTGTTGAACACATTGAAGCTACCACAGACAGTCACACCACCTTTCGTGAACAGCCGAAGGAGACTTTAATGTCTTTCAAGGAAACGTTTAGTCAGGAAATAACCCGACGCAAACGCCAGCAGTCGGGTTTATTGGCCATTCTGTTTGCCTTAGGATTCGTTTTTCTGGGGGGCGGCATCCGGTTCGTCCTGCCGGATGAGTACGAAGCGACAACCGGCTACCAGGCTATTTCGGCGCAGGCCTTTCTGTACATGGGCGTGATGATGACCTACGAATTTCTGGCCTGGTGCACCGTACCGATCCGCCGTCGCCAACTGGTCTGGGTACCGACTTTTAATGGATTGGGCAACGCAGCCCTTGAGATAACGATCCTGAGTGTTGCCTTATGGCTCATCTCTCGAAATCTGGGCCACCCGGTGTTGATGCTTTTGTCACCGCTGACGTATCTGTATTTTATCTTCATCACCCTATCGACCCTTCGGCTGAGCGTAACGTTATCCATTTGGACTGGTTTGCTGGCTGCTGTCGAGTTTTTTGCGTTAAGTCTCTACCTCCTCGAAACGGAGCCCACCCAAGTGCTGGAAGTCAACTTTTACCTAACCCGTGCTTTTCCATATCTCATCAAAGCCAGTATTGTCCTGCTCACGGGTATCGGAGCGGCTTACGTAGCTCACCAAATTCGCCGAAGCATTCGACATTCGATTGAGCATCTAGAAACAAACGAAAAAATGCTAACACTGTTCGGTCAGCAGGTATCGCCGGAGGTCGCTCAGGCCATTATGGAGCAACACGGCGCACTAGATCCCCGACACCGCAATGTAGCCGTCCTTTTTCTGGACATTCGTAATTTCACCCGGTATGCCGACACCCACCCTGCAGAGGCTGTCATCGCCTACCAGAGTACGTTTCTGGGTATTGTGGCGCGGGTGGTGCAGCAACATGGCGGTATCATCAACCAGTTTATGGGCGACGGTTGTATGATTACGTTTGGCGCCCCCCTGATCCAGGAGAATCCCGCTAAACAGGCCGTTGCAGCCGGTATGGCCCTTCTGGACGCTATCCGCGACGCTAACTTGGCCAGCCTGATTCCTGCTACAACGGTTGGTATCGGCATTCAAACCGGCGATGCGGTGGTGGGTAATATTGGCACCGAAACCCGTCAGCAGTACAACATTACCGGCACAGTTGTCATTCAGGCGGCCCGAATTGAGCAGTTAAACAAAGAATATGGCTCGCAGATACTTGTTGGGCAGAACGTGCTCGATTTGTTACCGGCGGTACCCACGGGCACTAAACGGATGGGAGCTATCCACCTGAAGGGCATAGCTGAAGAGGTCGTGGTTTGGCAGGTAGCTTAAAAAGAACCCGTTTCATTAGCCATAAGTTAACAACCCAATTACGAAGCAGGTAGATTTGGTAAAAAGATGTGGGCAATGGCCGTAGGCTACTCAGTGGGTGGGATCAAACAAGTGATTTTACAAGGACAGCACTGCTCCGTTTCCTTCGAGTAAAAAATAGCTCCATAATTCCTCATCAAGCTTCTGGTATAGGTTGCGTCGCGTTTTCTTCACACAACAACCTGTTTATATTCGTACAAGATTCCCGCCTACTCAACCGGCCGTTTTCGGTTAATAAATGGGCAGCTAATGCTTTTTAATGAACTCGTTATTTTGCTGTCAATGAATGGTTTGTGTCAATTTCAGCTACCGCTGGAAATCGTTCAGAAAAACGTCCGTGACTGTTGCACAACTCTTTTGGGGTGAAAGTACTCTTGAATTAGCCCTTCCATAAGGGCAAAAAAAGATTCCTCTGGGTGCAAAGCCAACACCTGAGTAACTACCTTAGGCCAGCGCTTGGCCAATAGCCACTTCTTGAGATTGTAGGCCGTTGCCCATCACCATCCGCTTGTGCGCACCCGTTTTACCTTTGCCAAGAGTCCGGCCGGTCCGCCGGTGCGGCATCCCAAAGTAGTTTAGTAAGCTTCCGAAAACGGGCTCAACCACCGCACTCCGTCGCCTTTTCAGCCGCTT